>JAUNPZ010000009.1:15972-47491 GCA_030536455.1 Lachnospiraceae bacterium
TCGGCCTCTTAAAGGTAAAAGAGGTGCAGGTGGATGTGGTGGGGGAAAACTATGCGGTGCCCTGCGGCACCCCGGTGGGCATCTACCTGAAATCGGACGGCGTGCTGGTAATCGGCACCGGAACCCTGACCGGTGTGGATGGGATGAATGTGGAGCCGGCTTACGGCGTTCTCCGCTCCGGCGATTACATTGAAGCGATTAACGGAAAGCCGCTGTCGAAGAAGGAGGAGCTGGTGGAAGCGGTGAACCAGGCCGGAACCGGGCGGGTGACGCTTCAGATACGCCGCGGACAGGAGAAGATGACGGTTTCCATGAATCCGGTGGAGGACGGGGACGGCAGATATAAGCTGGGAGCCTGGGTGCGGGATGACACCCAGGGAATCGGTACCCTGACCTATCTGGATTTAAACGGAAGATTCGGCGCGCTGGGCCACGGAATCAGTGACAGCGATACGGGAGGCGTGGTGGAAATCCAGGAGGGCGCCCTCTACGAAACTCAGATTATGGGGATTGAAAAGGGCGTGTCCGGAAAGCCGGGGGTGATGAGCGGGATGATCTATTACGGACCCGGCACCCGGCTTGGAGACATCGAAAAGAATCTGGAGACCGGAATCTTCGGAACGGCCGGAGAAAGCCTGCGCTCCCGCATCAATAGTCCGGCCATCCCTGTGGGCTACCGTCAGGATGTGCAGCCCGGCCCGGCTCTCATCCGGAGCAGCGTCTCCGGAGCCGTAAAGGATTATCAGATTGAGATTCAGAAGGTGGACTATTCCAGCAGCCACCGCACCAAAAGCATCGTCTTCCAGGTCACGGACCCGGAGCTTTTATCCCTGACCGGCGGCATCATCCAGGGCATGAGCGGCAGTCCCATCATCCAGAACGGGAAGCTGGTGGGGGCCGTCACCCATGTATTCGTCCAGGATTCCACCAGAGGCTACGGAATCTTTGTGGAGACCATGTTAAAGCAGTAAGCTTCGCAGAAAACGAAAACGGCAGGTCCTGCAGAAAACCGAAAATCCCCCTTACGCATCCCGGCAGAATCTGGTATGATAAAAGGATAGAGAAATCAAAAGAAAAAGGAGCAGACCATGAATTCCCCCAACCGTACCAATGATTTAACCCAAGGCCACCCGTTAAAACAGATTATCTTGTTCTCCCTTCCGCTGGTGTTCGGCACCTTGTTCCAGCAGGTTTACAGCTTTGCGGACACGGTAATCGTAGGGCGCTGTCTGGGCGTGGACGCGCTGGCCGCTGTGGGCAATACCTATTCCCTGAACTTTCTGACCCTGGGCTTTTTACAGGGAGCCTGCGTGGGCTTCAGCATCCTGGTGGCCCAGAGTTTCGGCGCAAAGAATCCGGAGGAGATGCGGCGCTATCTCTGGAACGGAACCTGGCTGTCTGCGGCAGTCAGCCTGCTTATGACGATTTCCATGCTGCTGGTGTCCGGCCCCCTGCTTCGGATGATTCATACGCCGGAGGCGATTTTCGATTTGTCCCTGGTATACATCAACGTAATCTTCATCGGCATCCCGGCCACTGCCCTCTATAATTACTCGGCCAATGTACTCCGCGCCCTGGGGGATTCCAGGCGGCCATTTTATTTCCTGCTGTTTTCCAGTCTCTTAAACATCGCGCTGGATTACCTGTTCATCCTGCCGCTTCAGATGGGCATCCTGGGAGCGGCCCTGGCGACGGTGCTCAGCCAGCTTGTCAGCGGCCTTCTGAATATCTGGTGGCTGTTCACCCGTGTGGACATTATCCGGATCCACAGGGAGGAGATGACGGTGTCCGGCCGCCACTTAAAGCGGCTGTGCCTCATCGGCCTTCCCATGGGCTTCGAGTATTCCGTGTCCGCGGTGGGCGCGGTCGTGATGCAGAATTCCATCAATTCTCTGGGAAGCATCGCCGTGGCGGCCCAGACCGCAGGCGAGAAGATCCGCCAGATGTTCACCCTTCCGATGGAGAGCGTGGGCATGGCCATGGCGACCTACGCGGGCCAGAACTACGGGGCAGGCCGGATGGACCGGGTAAAGAGCGGCATCCGGTACGGCCTTCTGATTCAGACCGTGTACAGCGCCTGTGCCTGGCTGGTGCTGTTTCTGTCGAAGTATGCACTGGTCCGCTTCGTGCTGGGTCCCTCGGAGACGGAGGTGTTTGACGGAGGCGTACAGTATCTGACCTTGATCAGCACTTTGTTCGTCATCCACGGCTCCCTGATGATTTTCCGGAATACCCTTCAGGGACTGGGCTACAGCCTTCATGCCATCCTGTCCGGAGTGGGCGAGCTGATCGGACGGAGCCTGGGCGGCTGGCTGGCCGTCTATGCTTTCGGATATCCGGCCATCTGCTACGCGAATCCGCTGGCCTGGTTCCTGGCGCTCTGCTACTGCGTGGTGATGACCGCATATGTACTGCAAAAAAAACAAAAAGTTTCGTAAGGAATTGTCGCAAAATGCGCTGAAAAACGTTTCATAAGGCAGACGGTACATACAGATAAGTCTGCCGGAGAAGGGTCTGCAGGCGCATTTTTTTCATGTTCCGCCTTGTCGAATGGCGCGGCGGAATGGAATTGCCAAGGGCAAAATGAAGTTAGTATAATGAATTTGCAGCAGAAAACCGGCAAAAGCGACGGAACTGTGAAACATCCAAGCCGTACAAAGCAGGAGATGAAGGAGGAGCAGCATGGGAGAATTAAGCATTGCGATTGCAGATGATAATCCACAAACTTTGGGGAGATTACAGGATATTATAGAGGCAGAGGAGGGCCTTTCCGTGGTGGGGAAGGCGGATAATGGAGAAGACGCGTACAATATGATTGTGCGGACCAGCCCGGATATTGTCCTTTTGGACGTGATTATGCCGCGCCTGGACGGAATTTCCGTTATGGAAAAGGTCAGAAAAAACAATACACTGAAGAAAATGCCGGCTTTCATCATGGTGACGGCTGCCGGAAGCGAGAACATGACGGCAGACGCATTCCGGATGGGAGCCAATTATTATGTTATGAAGCCATTTTCCAGGGAAATCATCGTAGACAAAATACGGCGGGTAAGCCATGTGCGGGACAAGGGGCAGGAGCGGACGGAGGAGCGCACGGTGAAGCCCTATGTGAATAAAGAGGAATATATGGAGCAGAACCTGGAAAATGATGTGACCCATATGCTGCATGAAATCGGCATTCCGGCCCATATTAAGGGATATCAGTATCTGCGGGACGCCATTATCGTGTCGGTGGAGGACAATGAGATGCTTTCGTCGGTGACGAAGATTCTGTATCCCTCCATCGCCAAGAAGCACCGGACCACGGCCAGCCGGGTGGAGCGGGCCATCCGCCATGCCATCGAGGTGGCGTGGAGCCGGGGAAGACTGGAAACCATCAACGAAATCTTCGGCTATACAGTCAGTACCGGAAAGGGAAAACCGACCAATTCGGAGTTCATTGCACTGATTGCAGATAAAATCCGCCTGGATTATAAACGAATGTGACAAAAATAACAGGAAAAAATCGTCAATTCGCAGAACAAAATTCTTTAGAATAGACTTCCTAAAATGGAAAAAGTATTGTATACTATACCTAATGAGTTTTTTGGAAAAAAGATGTATTGAGGGAGGTTTATTACATGAAGAAGATATTATTCGTGGCATCCGAAGCAGTTCCATTTATTAAGACAGGAGGATTGGCAGACGTAGTCGGTTCACTTCCGAAATGTTTTGATAAGGAATATTTCGATGTGCGTGTTATGATTCCAAAGTATCTCTGTATTAAAGAAGAGTGGCGCAACCAGATGCAGTATGTGAATCATTTTTACATGGACTATCTGGGACAGAGCCGTTATGTAGGAATTCTGGAGTACGTTTACGAAGGAATCCGCTTTTATTTTATCGATAATGAAAGCTATTTCAGCGGACCAAAGCCTTACGGCGACTGGTACAATGACCTGGAGAAATTCGCATTCTTCTCCAAGGCCGCATTGTCCGCACTGCCGGTAATCGGCTTCCAGCCGGATGTGGTTCACTGCCATGACTGGCAGACCGGCCTGATTCCGGTACATTTAAAGGACAAGTTCCACGACGGCGAATTCTTCCGCAATATGAAGTCCGTCATCACCATCCATAACTTAAAGTTCCAGGGTGTCTGGGATGTCAAGACCATCAAGAGACTTTCCGGCCTGCCGGACTACTACTTCACCCCGGATAAGCTGGAGGCTTATAAGGATGGAAACATGTTAAAGGGCGGCATCGTATTCGCAGATGCCATCACCACCGTAAGCAACACCTACGCAGAGGAGATTAAGATGCCGTTCTACGGCGAGGGCTTAGACGGCCTGATGCGCGCCCGCGCAAACAGCCTCCGCGGCATTGTGAACGGTATCGACTACGATGACTTTAATCCGGAAACCGATAAGTATATCGTGCAGAACTATAATGCGAAGAATTTCCGCAAGGAGAAGATTAAGAACAAACGCGCTCTGCAGGCCGAGCTGGGACTGCAGCAGGATGAGCATAAATTCATGATCGGCATCGTATCCCGTCTGACGGACCAGAAGGGTCTGGACCTGATTCAGTGCGTGATGGATGAAATCTGCAGCGATGATGTGCAGTTAGTGGTTCTCGGAACCGGCGACGAGCGTTATGAGAATATGTTCCGCCATTACGACTGGAAGTACAATGACCGGGTATCCGCTCAGATTTACTACTCCGAGCCCATGTCCCACAAGATTTACGCAGCCTGCGACGCATTCCTGATGCCGTCCCTGTTCGAGCCATGCGGCCTGAGCCAGCTTATGGCCCTGCGCTACGGCACCGTGCCGATCGTGCGTGAGACCGGCGGACTGAAGGATACGGTAGAGCCTTATAACGAGTATGAGGGCAGAGGTACCGGCTTCTCCTTCACCAACTATAATGCTCACGAGATGTTAGGAAGCATCCGCTACGCAAAGCATGTATACTATAACAAGAAGCGGGAGTGGAACAAGATTATCGACCGCGGCATGGCAGCAGACTTCTCCTGGAACGCATCTGCGATGAAGTATCAGGAGCTGTACGACTGGCTGATCGGTTATTAATGAGGATAAGGACATTTGTCCCGAAGTACAAGGAGCGGCGGCCCGATGGGCCGCCGATACCGCTTTAAATGTAAAATACAGGTAACGGTTCAGTTACAATACGGAAAGTGGGATTTGGATGAATATTTGGCAGGAAATTCTGGAAAATCAGGTGTTGATAAGCGCGGTGCTGGGCTGGACGGTGGCGCAGGTGCTGAAAACCATTATTGATTGTGTATTGAATAAAAGCTTTAACGCAGAGCGTCTGTTTGGTTCAGGCGGCATGCCAAGCTCTCATTCGGCCACCGTATGCAGTCTGACAGCAGCCTCCGGGCTTTGCTACGGGGTGGGCTCCTTTGAGTTTGCCATCAGCTTCGTGCTGGCCATGGTGGTCATGTATGACGCGATGGGCGTGCGCCGGGAGACCGGAAAGCAGGCAAAGCTTCTGAACTCCATTCTTTTGGAGAATCCGCTGAAGTTGAGCGGAGAGGTGCTGCAGGAAAAGCTGAAGGAATATGTGGGACATACTCCGCTTCAGGTATTTGCAGGCGCGGTTCTGGGAATCGGGATGACCTTTGCAATCGACTATTTATATTATTAAGTGAAAAAATCAAAAAAGCATTTTCCAGATATTAGTTGCTTCGCAGTACAGACTGGGTTATAATAAAGAAGAAGTCTAATGCGGCAGCAGAGTTTGGAGGTGCTTTTTTTAATGAAATCCATGATGAAAATCGGTGAGATGGCCCAGTTTAACAAAGTTTCTATCCCCACTCTGCGGTTGTATGACAAAGTGGGGATTCTGACTCCGTGCTACACCGACCCGGAGACGAATTACCGGTACTACAGCATCAATCAGAAGGCCCGTCTGGATATGATTCAGTACATGAAGGAGCTGGGCATGAGCCTGGGAGAGATAAAAAGCATCCTGGATTCCGGGGATATCCAGCAGATTGAAGACACGCTGATCAGCAAGAAACGTCAGGTGCGGGACGAGATTTCCCAGCTTAGGCTGCGTATGAAGGCCATTGACCGTACCATCGAGAGCGTGGAGCGGTTCCGGAAAGCGCCCACCTGCGGCATGATCACGATTGAGTACATCCACCGCCGGAAGATTTATTCCATGCATACCGAGGTGAATTTTTATGACTATGACATCTCGATGTATGAACAGATTTTAAGCGAGCTGAAAAATGATATCATCGCCCATCAGGTGCCGCAGCTGTACTACTGCAATGCAGGGACAATCCTTTCCAGGGAGAATTTCCTGGCCCGCCGGATGATTTCTAATGAAATCTTTGTCTTCGTGGACGATGATTTTCCTGCGGGGGACCTGGTGCGGCGGATTGACAGCGGGATGTACGCCTGCATCTATCTGGACCGTTTTGAGGAGGAGGCGGAGTACGCCGGAAGGCTTTTGGAGTACTGCAAGGAGCATTCCTACCAGGTCTGCGGGGACTATATCTGCGAGGTGCTGACGGAATTTAACGTATTTGACAGTGAAAAGCGCTCGATGTTCCTCCGTCTCCAGGTCCCGCTGAAATTCCGGTGAAAGGCGAAGGGCTGTCTTGACACTCCACCTGCATGAGACTATATAATGGACATATAAAAACGAGGGCGGAAAGCCCTTCATCTGCCCAATGAAAAACCATGGCGGCCGAACGGCCTGTAAGGAAGCGTTGGGGGTGCTTTAGGCAAAGGCAGGGGATTTGCCGGAAGCAGAGTATAATATTCGGGGAAGAGATGCAGAAGAATAATCTTTTGTGTCTCTTTTCCTTTTTTGTACAGGAGAGGGGTAAGGCTCACACAAACAATGTAAAAATATGGAAGAAAATGATTGCTATTTTGCCCGTCCTGTGTTATGCTGAAAAGGAGAAATGGCACCGGTTCCGCGGGGATTCCCGATGGAGCCGGTCCGCCGGGCCCAGGCAGGCAGAGCGCGGCGGCGGAAGCGAAGAAGTGTTTGACTTTTCTGCGGTTTTATACTATAATTGCACTACGAACGTTTGTTTGTTGTCTGGATGGGACGGCAGCACGGAAGCTGAATTGGAGGATTCTATGGAAAGAGAAGAAAAATTAAAAGCCCTGGATGCGGCGCTTACACAGATAGAAAAAGCATACGGAAAGGGTTCCGTGATGAAGCTGGGGGATTCCAGCGCGAATATGAACATTGAAACGGTGCCCACCGGCTCCCTGAGTCTGGACATTGCCCTGGGACTGGGCGGTGTGCCGAAGGGAAGGGTAGTTGAGGTGTACGGACCGGAATCCAGCGGTAAGACTACCGTTGCCCTTCATATGGTGGCGGAGGTGCAGAAGCGGGGCGGAATCGCCGGATTTATCGACGCGGAGCATGCACTGGACCCGGTTTATGCCAAGAACATCGGCGTGGACATCGATAACCTGTACATCTCCCAGCCGGATAACGGCGAGCAGGCTCTGGAGATTACCGAGACGATGGTCCGCTCCGGCGCGGTGGATATCGTGATCGTGGACTCGGTTGCAGCTCTGGTTCCGAAGGCCGAGATTGACGGCGATATGGGAGATTCCCATGTGGGTCTGCAGGCCCGCCTGATGTCCCAGGCGTTGAGAAAGCTGACGGCTATCATCAGCAAGTCTAACTGCATCGTGATCTTCATCAACCAGCTCCGCGAGAAGGTGGGCGTGATGTTCGGCAATCCGGAGACCACCACCGGCGGCCGCGCGCTGAAGTTCTACTCCTCGGTAAGATTGGATGTGCGCCGGATCGAATCCTTAAAGCAGGGCGGCGAGGTGATTGGAAACCGCGTCCGCGTGAAGGTGGTTAAGAACAAGATTGCTCCTCCGTTTAAGGAAGCGGAATTCGATATCATGTTTGGAAAGGGAATCTCCACCGACGGGGATATCCTGGACCTGGCAGCGAAGGAGAACATCATCGAGAAGAGCGGCGCCTGGTATGCCTATAACGGCGTGAAGATTGGCCAGGGCCGGGAGAACGCCAAGAACTATCTCCATGAGCATATGGAGATTCGGGACGAGGTGGAGAAGAAGGTGCGGATCCGCTACGGCCTGATTGAGGACGATGAGCAGGCGGCGGACAAAAAGACGGAAGATGGGAAGCCTGCCGATGGAAAAGCGGCGGCCGGGAAGCCTGCGGAGGGAAGACCGGCAGACGGGAAAACCGATGGGAAGCTGAAGCCGTTAGCGGATGAAAAGCCGGCTGAGGCTCAGAAGTAAGGCACACAGGCGGCCGTGAAGACACAGAGCGGCCGGGAACGAAGAAAGGAATCCGGACGATGCTTGTTACATCGATTGTGAGCCTGGATAAAAAGAGGAGCAGGGTTCTGCTGGATCAGGACCTTGCCCTTGTTCTATATCCGGGAGAGATACGGCAGTTTCATATCCAGGAGGACCGGGAGCTGACGGAGGAGGCCTACCGGCAGCTTCTGGAGACGGTGTTAAAGCCCAGGGCCAGGGAACGGCTGTTAAGGACGCTGATGGTATCGGATAAGACGGAAAGACAGCTTGCGGAGCTTTTGAAGAGGGAGGGGTATCCTCCGGAGGCGGCGGAGGACGCGGTCTCTATGGTAAAGCGGTATCATTATATTGACGATGAAGCCTACGGGGCCCGCTATCTGGAAAGCCAGAAAAAGAAGAAGAGCCGCCGGGCGCTGGTCTGCGATATGCAGAAGAAGGGGTTTGACAAGGAGCTGATTGACGGCCTGATGGAGGAGGCGTCCATCGATGAGCCGGCGCAGATTCGGGAGCTGCTCCGGAAAAAGGGGTATCAGCCTGGGGATATGCCGGACCGGAAGCAGTATGCCAGGCTTGCCGGGATGCTGGCCAGGAAGGGATATTCCTATGAGGCGATTTCCAGCGCTTTGCGGGAGCCGGAAGAAGATTTTATTTGATTTTTAAGAAGTTTCCAGAGACTTTTTGTCACATTGGTGAAATTGTCCGAATAGAACGAAAATCTCACTTATATACTTGACATAATACCGAAAAACGTTTAAAATTATACTGTTGTATTCGTACAATGAAAATTAAATAAGGAGGTGCTCCTGTGTCACCGATAGTTGCATTGATTGCTTGTATTATCGTTGCTGCTATCACCTGGGTTGCAGCAACTTCCTACCAGAAAAAATCTTATGAAACCAAGGTTGGTTCTGCGGAAGACAAGTCCAGGGAGATAATAGATGAGGCGTTAAAGGTAGCAGAGACAAAGAAGCGAGAAGCTCTCCTGGAAGCGAAAGAAGAGTCCTTAAAGACTAAGAATGAGCTGGAAAAAGAAACCAAGGAAAGAAGAGCTGAACTTCAGCGTTACGAGCGACGCGTATTAAGCAAGGAAGAGAACGTAGAAAAGAAAGCAGATTCCCTTGAAAAGAGGGAGGCAGGTTTACAAAGAAGAGAGGATACCCTGAATAAGCGGAGTGCAGAGGTTGACGCACTTTACGACAAGGGGATACAGGAACTGGAAAAAATTTCAGGACTGACCTCCGAACAGGCAAAAGAATATCTTTTAAAATCTGTTGAAGACGATGTAAAACACGACACTGCAAAGTTAGTGAAGGAACTGGAAAACAAAGCCAAGGAAGAAGCGGACCGGAAGGCCAAGGACTACATTGTAACCGCCATCCAGAGATGTGCGGCTGACCATGTGGCAGAAACCACCGTTTCCGTGGTACAGCTTCCGAATGATGAGATGAAGGGCCGGATCATTGGACGAGAAGGCCGCAACATTCGTACATTAGAGACGATGACCGGCGTGGAGCTGATTATTGATGATACTCCGGAGGCGGTCGTATTATCTGGATTTGATCCAATTCGAAGAGAAGTAGCAAGGATTGCATTGGAAAGACTGATTGTGGACGGACGTATCCATCCGGCCAGAATCGAAGAGATGGTAGAAAAGGCACAGAAGGAAGTAGAAACCATGATGCGGGAGGAAGGCGAGGCCGCTACCTTAGAGGTTGGCGTTCACGGCATCCATCCGGAGCTGGTGAAGCTTCTGGGCAAGATGAAGTTCAGAACCAGCTATGGTCAGAACGCACTGAAGCATTCAATCGAGGTGTCACAGCTCTCCGGGCTGCTGGCGGCTGAGATGGGACTGGATGTGCGTGTGGCGAAGCGGGCTGGTTTGTTACATGACATTGGTAAATCCGTTGACCATGAGCAGGAAGGAACCCATGTACAGTTAGGTGTGGAATTATGCCGGAAGTACAAGGAATCCGCAACTGTGATTAACGCAGTGGAATCCCACCATGGCGACGTTGAACCTCAGAGTCTGATCGCCTGCATTGTACAGGCTGCGGATACGATTTCGGCCGCACGCCCAGGTGCAAGAAGAGAGACTCTGGAAACATATACCAACAGATTAAAGCAGTTAGAAGATATCGCAAACTCCTTCAAGGGAGTGGATAAGTCTTTTGCCATTCAGGCAGGACGGGAAGTCCGCATTATGGTAGTTCCGGAGCATGTCAGCGATGACGATATGGTATTAATGGCGCGGGATATTTCCAAGCGGATTGAGGATGAACTGGAATATCCAGGACAGATCAAGGTGAATGTAATCCGGGAATCCAGGGTTACAGATTACGCAAAGTAAAAAGCTGTCCCTTGAAAAAGAGACCGTATAAAAAGAGAGAGAAGCTTTATGAACGAGTGTGTTCATAAGGCTTCTTTTTACAAGAAGGAAGCGGCGGCGGACGAAAGCTGCGGAAAGGAAAACAATGGCTGAGATTGGTTTTATCGGAATGGGAAATATGGGTTCTGCGATTATGAAGGGCCTTTTAAAACATGGATTTCAGAAGGAAACGCTTACGTTTACCGACGTAAGCGAGAAGCAGAGAGGGAAGCTTCGGGAGGAAACCGGGGTGGAGCCGGCGGGGGATAACCGGACCTGCGCCGGGATGGTCAAGTACCTGGTGCTGGCGGTAAAGCCTCAGTATTATGCAGGGGTTCTGGAGGAGATACGTCCGGTATTAAAGCCGGAGCAGGTCATCATCTCCATCGCTCCCGGAAAAACCATTGATTATCTGAAGGGCGAGCTGGGAGCGGACAAGCGGATTGTCCGGGCGATGCCCAACACCCCGGCCCTGCTGGGCGAGGGCATGACCGGCGTCAGCTATGAGGAAGCGGCATTTTCCGAGGAGGAGAAGGCGGTTATCCGTCAGTTTTTCTGCTCCTTCGGCAAGATGGAGATGGTGGAGGAACGGCTGATGGACGCGGTGGTATGCGTCAGCGGAAGCTCACCGGCTTATGTGTATCTGTTCATTGAAGCGCTGGCGGACGGCGCGGTGAAATGCGGACTGCCCAGGGACAAGGCCTATCAGATGGCGGCGCAGACGGTTCTTGGAAGCGCCAGGATGGTGCTGGAGACCGGAAAGCATCCGGGAGAATTAAAGGATATGGTCTGCTCTCCGGGCGGCACGACCATTGCAGCCGTGGAGGCGCTGGAGCAGTGGGGCTTCCGGAATGCGGTGATGAAGGCAACCGATGCCTGCTATGATAAGTGCAGGTCGATATAAAAAATGTATGGTGACGGTGATGCGCAGAATCGCGGGCAAAAATCCCATCGACGAAGTCGATTTTCATGGATTGCTGCTTGCAATTGTGGAGGAACTGAACCGTTACGAAAGCAGAAGGGAAAATTGAGGTAGAAACATATGGAAGAGAAAAAGCAGACTAGGGTTCCGGAGGGAATGACTCCGGTAATCCGACTGGGAAGAGAACTGAAGTACCAGGGAACAATTTTAAAGATTTATGAGGACCATGTGGTGGCAAACGGCCATGAGGCCAGATGGGACTTTATCCATCATGACGGGGCTGCGGCTGTGATTCCGGTTACGGACGAGGGAAAGATACTGATGGTGCGCCAGTACCGGAACGCGCTGGACCGTTTTACGCTGGAGATTCCAGCCGGAAAGCTGGATGACCCGAATGAGCCGACCCTGGAGTGCGCCTCCAGAGAGCTGGAGGAGGAGACCGGATTCCGGGCGGAGAGCATGGAATTCCTCCTCAGCGTAAATACTACCATCGCGTTCTGTGATGAGCACATCGACATTTATCTGGCGAGGGATTTAAAGCCGTCCCATCAGCATCTGGACGAGGACGAGGAGATTCTGGTGGAGCAGTGGGAGCTGAAGGATTTGGAGGAGCTGATTTATACCGGAAAGATTACGGACGCCAAGACGATGGCCGCGATTCTGGCCTACGCCCGGAAGTACCGTTAAGATAATGGTTCAGGATCTTCACGGACACCTGCTGAGAACATAACCGACAAGCCTTTCTGCATAAACTATCCTGAGAATGGATAGGCAGGAGGGCTTTTTTCTTGTGGAAATGGTTGACGGCCGGAGTCAGGAGGGGGAGTGTCTGCCTGTGCTTCTTTTTCGCCGGGCTGGCCCTTGGGACGGCGGCAGGGATTTCCATGTGCGGGATGGCAGAAACCGGAGCAGCAAAGACAAGTCTGCTTCGGTACTGCACCTGGCGGCGGCAGGCGGGGAGCCGGGAAAAATTCGGCTATCTGTTTCAGAAGCGGGCCGGGGAGGGGATGTTTGGATGGCTTCTGGGCATGAGCACGGTTTCGGTCCCCGGCTTTTTCCTGCTGTCCGGGTATGCCGGCTTTTGCGTGGGCTGGCTGATTTCCTGCTGCACCGCGGAGTTTGGAATTCTGGGGCTTTGGCGGTTTCTTCTGTCCGGCTTTCCACAGGGAATTTTTTACCTTGCGGCCTGGTATCTGCTGATTCGCCGGGGACTCTATGGGATGGGGAAGGCCCGGCTGCTGCCCGCCATCCTTCTGGCGCTGCTTCTGTCGGCCGGAGCCGCAGCCGAAACCTACCTCAATCCGATGTTTTTTTAAAACAAAATTTTACAACATATAGGGAGACAGAAAAGCTGTCTTTCCATATGTTGTATTTTTTATGTAAATCAATCCGAAGGGATGGGAACAGCGGAAAAAATGTGTTTGATTTTATCGAAATTTGTATTTATAATGTAATTTACAGGTCTGATTTCGGCCTTTTTTCAAGTTCGGGGGCACTCGTGAATTCGGTCGCTTCACGAGACGGATGAAAGTGTGAGGGAGAGGTTATGGTAAGTGATATATCAAGCTTTGTGGTGTATTTAAGAGAAGTAAAGAAAACATCAAAAAATACGGAGGTTTCCTATCAGAGAGACCTTCTTCAATTGTGTGCATATCTGGAGGAGCAGGGAATTACGGATGTGAATAAGGTGACGAAGACCAGCCTGAATTCCTATGTGCTGTATCTGGAAAAAGAAGGAAAGGCAACGACGACGATTTCCCGTGTCCTGGCTTCGGTGAAGGCCTTTTTTCACTATGAGTTCAGCGTGGGGAATATCCGGAAGGACCCGGCGGAGCTTTTGAAGGCGCCGAAGATTGAGAAGAAGGCGCCGACGATTCTGACCGTGGAGGAGATTGAGGCGCTGATGGCCCAGCCGAGCGGACGGAATGCGAAGGAAATCCGGGACAAGGCGATGCTGGAGCTTTTATATGCAACCGGAATCCGGGTGTCGGAGCTGATCCATCTGGAGCAGAGGGACGTGAATCTGCAGGTAGGCTTTATTACCTGCCGGGACGAGCAGAAGGAGCGGATGGTTCCCTTTGGAAAGGAAGCGAAAAAGGCGCTGGTGGATTATCTGGAGGAAAGCCGTGGCGTACTGTTAAAGGGAGAGGAATCCCCCTGGCTTTTTATCAACTGCAGCGGTCAGCCCATGAGCCGCCAGGGCTTCTGGAAGATTATCAAATATTACGGCGGAAAGGCCGGTATCCAGAGCGATATCACGCCTCACAGCCTCCGCCATTCCTTTGCCGCCCATCTGTTAAAGAGCGGAGCGGATATCCATGCGGTCCAGGCTATGCTTGGGCATTCGGATATGGCGACGACCCAGATGTATACGGCGTATTTTGCGCAGCAGAGCGGGGCCGGAAGACGGAGTCTGCGGTAGAACGGAGTCTGCCAAATCATATCAAATAAAATTAAAAAGGACCGGTGACGGACAGCTGAGTAACATACTCAGCCGTCCGCTGCCGGTCCTTTTATCTGCGTTTGGCGCAATGTCTATTTCTGGTTCCGGAACATCACTTCGATGTAAGCCAGGATCAATGGGGCAACGCCCTTTGCTTCGTTCTTTACGATTGGCTCTCTCATGTAGTAATCAAAGGTGCCTTCCCGCATTTCTTTATTTCCAAGGCCGGCAACCAGGCAGATGCCGCCGAGCTGAAGCTCGCCGTTCTCCTCGGAAAGATAGGTCCGGCAGATGCCGTCAAAGGCCTTTTCGCCGTACCGGAAATAGCTTTCATCCAGCAGTCCGATGCGGACGCTCTTCATGATGGCGTAGGCGAAGATGGCGGAGCCGGAGGTTTCCAGATAGTTCGGCTTGATGCCGCCGCGGTTGACTACCTGATACCACATGCCGGTTTCCTCGTCCTGATAAGGAAGCATGGAGTCAATCAGTTCCTTGTAAATGCGGTTTAACTCGGCTTTCTCGGCGGCTAAGGCTTCCGGCATGATTTCCATGGTGTCTACCAGGGCCATGGCGTACCAGCCCAGAGCGCGGAGCCAGAAGTTATCAGATAAGCCGGTTACCTTGTCGCACCAGAACATCTGGCGGGAATCGTCGTAAGCGTGGTAGTAGAGACCGTTTCTGGTGTCTCTCATCAGGTTGTAAACGTTTGCGAACTGCTTAAAAGAATCGGCGCAGTTTTTACCGTCATTATATGTAAGCTCATACTGCATATAAAACGGCTGCGCCATGTAAAGTCCGTCTAACCAGATCTGGTTCGGGTAAATCATCTTATGCCAGAAGTTTCCGGTAGAGGTGCGGGGCTGGCCCTTTAACTGGCTGTATACGGTGTCAATCGCCTTCCGGTACTTTTCCTTTCCAGTAAGCTGGTATAAATCGAATAAGGTCTTTCCGGCATTAACATTATCCAGGTTGTATTCCTCCGGATTGTAGGACCGGATGCTTCCGTCCTCCTGCACGAAGTAGTCAATGAAGTCATCGGCGAACTGCAGGTACTTTTCGTTCTTTGTAATGTGGTACAATTCGATGATGGCCTTAATCATACAGCCGTCCACATAGTTCCAGGTTGACTTGCCTCCGGAACGAATCTTTTCCATATTCCAGACTGGAGCCTGCGGCGTACTTTTTTCCAGCAGCTGGTCAATGTAGCGGTCTAAAATATCCATGAACATATCCTCCCTATAAGAAATATTACGTTTCCAGTATGAAAATAGCTTATCATAAAAGCGCCTGGAAAGGAATTAGATATTATAGACAAAATAAAAAGTGAAACATATACAAAATATACAATTGACAGATGGGATTGACAATGGTATTATTGAATTACAAACAAAACAAGTGCATGTTTGCTTACGAATCCCAGAATGTAAGAGATTACAAATGGCAAATATGCATATATTTTTCAAAATACCTGCAAACCTTTGCAAGCCTGAATAGACGACGATACTGGACTGGATGAAGGAAAAGGCCCAAAGAGGAGCATGGAAAAAAGAAAGGGAGAAGCATTATGACAAAGAACATCAAGAAAGTAACCGCATTGGCACTGACAGCTGCAATGGTTGGCTCCTTAGCAGCCTGCGGCGGAAAAGCAGAGGCTCCGGCAGGTGATACCACCACCGCAGCAGCAGGCGACGCAGCAGCTACCACCGCAGCAGCAGGTGACGCGGCAGCCTCCGGCGAGGAAGTAACCTTACGTTTTTCCTGGTGGGGCGGCGACGCAAGACATGAGGCTACTGAGAAGGCGATTGCAGCGTTCGAGGCCAAGTATCCGAACATCCATGTAGAGCCGGAGTACGGCGCATGGTCCGGATGGGAAGAGAAGCAGTCCATGAACCTGATCGGCGGCCAGGCTGCAGATGTTATGCAGATTAACTGGAACTGGATTGATTCCTACAGCAAGGGCGGCACTTCCTTCGCAGACTTAAAGCAGTACAGCGACGTATTAGACTTAACTCAGTTCCCGGAGGACTCGGTAGCACAGTGTGAGGTTGACGGAAAGCTGATGGCAGTTCCGGTTGCAATCACCGGCCGTCTGTTCTACTGGAACAAGACCACCTTTGACGAGATTGGCTGTGCACTTCCGACTGACGAGGCTTCCTTAAGAGCAGCAGGCGCAGCATTCAAGGCATTTGACGAGGATTACTATCCATTAGCATTAGGCGAGTATGACCGTATGATCTTCCTGGTTTACTACTTAGAGTCCAAGTACGGCAAGCCATGGGTAGAGAACAACGAGATTCAGTACACCGAGGCAGAGATTCAGGAAGGTCTGGATTTCATCACCAGCTTAGAGGCTGACCATGTTATTCCAACCTTATCTGTAATCGCAGGCGATATGGCAGATTCCTTAGACAAGAACGCAAAGTGGATTGACGGAAAGTACGCTGGTATCTTCGAGTGGGATTCCTCCGCTTCCAAGTTCGAGAAGGCAGTTGTTGAGAGTACCAACAAGCCAGGTCAGGAATTTGTAATCGGCGACTTCATTAAGTTAGGTGACAACAACGGTGGATTTACCAAGATTTCCATGGGTCTGTCTGTAGCAGCTACCTCTGCACATCCAAAGGAAGCAGCGATGCTGATCAACTTCTTATTAAATGATCCGGAAGGCATCGAAATCTGCAGCACCGAGCGTGGTATCCCATGTTCCGCAGCCGGATTAAAGGTTCTGGAAGAGAAGGGCTTAGGCAATGCTCTGGTTAAGGAAGCAAACGCAAAGGTTACCGGCTTCTGCAAGTTCCCTCTGGATCCGAAGTTCGAGCACAATGACTTAAAGGCAAACCCAGACG
The DNA here is from genome assembly GCA_030536455.1 of Lachnospiraceae bacterium. GTDB lineage: Bacteria > Bacillota > Clostridia > Lachnospirales > Lachnospiraceae > Caccovicinus. The sequence continues at coordinate 32,822 of JAUNPZ010000009.1, forward strand.
GTGTTTACTACAAGGTATTCGGTAAGTTAAGCGCAGGCGATATCGATTCCGCAGCAGCAACCAAGGAACTGGTTGACGGCATTAACGAGTGCATGGGCAACTAATCAAAAATAAGATACTGGCATATAAATTGACTTGAATGCATGACAGAAACCGCCGGAAAGAAGCTTTTCCGGCGGTTCCCATGAGAACATATGTGGCACGTCTTCTGATGTGCAGTCATATGGAAAACAAATCAATGTATGTGCGGAAAAAAAAGGAATACTGCTATGAATGAATTATCGAATATGCCTCTTTCCCAGCTTCCTTCTTATGCGGAGCGTGATACAAAATTCGAGAAAAAGGCGCACTACAGTCAGATCGTAGCCCGCTTTCAAAAGGCAGACGGTTCCCAGATTCAGAATCTGGTTTATCTGATTGATACCATCGGACAGATGAGCCCGGAAATTTATGAGCATTACAGAAGCCTTCAGGACCTGTTCCGGCAAAACATCCGGAGTCTTCTGGAACGTATCCGCAGACCAGACGGCACTTATCTGGTAAATTCGGATGAAGAAAGGCAGCAGCTTTCTTACTGCCTGGAGAAGGCCTGCGCGGACAGGACCCTGCTTCCGGAGAAGTATCACGACTTACACATTATAATAGGAGGTAACGTATGAATAAGAAAAACGGATTTTCAAAATTCCTTGCAGAGAACGCCGGGTTCCTTTTTATTCTCCCTTGGCTGATTGGATTCCTGGTATTTAAGGTATATCCATTTGCATCTTCTCTGTACTACAGCTTCACCAACTACGACCTGTTCAACGGTATCAGCAAGACAGGTATGATGAACTACAGCAAGATTTTCACTGACAGCGATATCACCCGTGCATTTATGGTAACTTTCAAATATGCGATTTTCGATGTACCGTTAAAGTTAATGTTTGCACTGTTTATTGCATATATCTTAAACTTCAAGCTGAAGGGCGTAAACTTTTTCCGTACCGCTTACTATATCCCATCCATCCTGGGCGGTTCCATCGCCATTGCAATTCTGTGGAGAGCCGTATTTAACACCGACGGTCTGATCAACGCAGTAGTAAAGATGTTCGGCGCAGAGCCGATTAACTGGATGGCAAGCGCCAACGGCGCACTGTTCGTTATCATCCTTCTTCGTGTATGGCAGTTCGGTTCCGCCATGGTCATCTTCCTGGCAGCCTTAAAGGGCGTATCTCAGGACCTTTACGAAGCGGCTTCCATCGACGGCGCAGGCAAGTGGACTCAGTTCTTTAAGATTACCGTTCCGTTGATCACACCGGTTATCTTCTACAACCTGATTACCCAGTTATGCCAGGCGTTCCAGGAATTCAACGGACCGTTCTTAGTAACCAAGGGCGGACCAAATGGTGCGACCACCCTGATTTCCATTCTGATTTACAACAACGCATTCCTTCGTCACAAGATGGGTATGGCGTGTGCTCAGGCATGGGTTCTGTTCATTATCGTAGGTGTGTTCACTGCTGTTGCATTTGTAAGCCAGAAGAAGTGGGTTTACTACTCGGATGAAGATGGAAGATAGGAGGTAAAATCTGATGACGAAAGAGCAAAGAAGACAAATCAGTACCGTACTGCGTTATGTCATGCTGATTGCGGTTGGTTTCATTATGGTATATCCGTTAATCTGGATGGTAGGTGCTACATTTAAGACGAACTCCGAAATCTTCACCAGCGCATGGTTTATCCCGAAGAATCCGGTATTCGATGGTTACGAGAATGCATTCAAGAGCTACGGCGGCAAGATCAACCTGCTTACCTCCATGCTGAATACATACAAAATCGTAATCCCGAAGGTAATCTTTACCATCGTTTCCGCAACCATTACTGCATATGGTTTTGCAAGATTTAATTTCAAGGGAAAAGGCATCCTGTTCGGCCTGATGCTTTCCACCCTGTTCCTGCCGCAGGTTGTATTAAACGCTCCTCAGTATATCATGTTCAATGGCTGGGGATGGACCAACTCCTACCTGCCGTTAGTAGTTCCTTCCTTATTCGCAGCAGATACCTATTTCGTATTCATGCTGGTACAGTTCTTACGCGGTATCCCGAAGGAGCTGGAGGAAGCAGCAAAGATTGACGGATGTAACTCCGTTAAGACTCTGTGGTATGTAATCGTTCCGATGTTAAAGCCGTCACTGGTATCCTGTGCACTGTTCCAGTTCATGTGGACCTCCAACGACTTTATGGGACCATTGATTTATGTATCCGATATGCCAAAGTACACCAACTCCATCTACCTGCGTATGTCCATGGACGGTGATGTAGGTTTCCAGTGGAACCGTATTTTAGCAATGTCCCTGATTTCCATCATCCCATCTCTGATCGTATTCTTCTGCGCTCAGGATTCCTTTATTGATGGTATCGCAGCAGGCGGCGTGAAGGGTTAATGACCGGAAGGTGATAACGGTCTGATACAGATAAGCGGCCGCAAAATATGAAAGGTACTGGCTTTGCCGATTTCGGCGGTCACCCACCGGAATCATATTTTGCGGCCGCTTTTCGTTTTTTCTGTCAGTCAGTCCTGCTTGAAATGGACAAAAACAGGTGTATGCGATAAAATGCAGGCACCGGATAAAAATATATGATAGAATGAGGATTTGAATTATGAAATTACAGGTAATTTACAAGAATGCCAGATGCGCGGTTCTGGAATGCGTGGACGGCAGCATCTTTCAGCTGGATAAAACCTTCGATGTCTATGTAAACGGAGAGAAGGTACAGGAGACCGACCGGGTCATCTTCAGCGTGTACGGTCTGAAGCCCCAGACCATGTATACGGTGGAGCTGGCAGAGGGAGAGGAGCGGATTGCGGAAGCGGTATTCACCACGGACTATGAGTTCGTAACCCTGAACGTAAAGGATTTCGGAGCGAAGGGCGACGGGGAAAATAATGACACCGCATATATCCAGGCGGCGATCATGGCCTGTCCGAAGGACAGCCGGGTGCTGATTCCGGCCGGAACCTACCGGATCACCTCCCTGTTTTTAAAGGATGACTTAAAGCTGGAGCTGGAGAAGGGGGCGGTGCTTTCTGCCTACACGGACCGGACCATGTATCCGGTGTTTCCGGCCATGATTCAGAGCTATGATGAAGAGGATGAATATAACCTTGGAACCTGGGAGGGCAACCCCCTTCCCATGTTCTCCGGCATCATCACCGGCGTGAATGTGAAGAATGCGGTCATCTACGGAAACGGCGTCATCGAAGGCAATGCAGGCGCCGAGGAGGGCAACTGGTGGAACGACCCGAAAACCATGAACATCGCGTTCCGCCCAAGGATGATTTTCTTAAACCACTGCGAGCATGTGGTGATGCAGGGAATCACGGTGCAGAACAGCCCGTCCTGGAATATCCATCCCTATTTCTCCGACCATCTGCGTTTCCTGGATTTAACCGTTCTGAATCCGAAGGATTCTCCGAATACAGACGGCTTAGACCCGGAATCCTGCCGGGACTTAGAGATTGCCGGCGTGTATTTCTCCCTGGGGGATGACTGCATCGCCGTGAAATCCGGAAAAATCTACATGGGCGCCAAACACCGCAGGCCGTCCGAGGACATCTGCATCCGCCAGTGCTGCATGCGGGACGGTCACGGCTCGGTCACCATCGGAAGCGAGATGGCAGGCGGCGTGAAGAATCTGGTGGTGAAGGACTGCCGTTTCCTCCATACCGACCGGGGACTGCGGATTAAGACGAGAAGAGGAAGAGGAAAGGATGCCATCATCGAGGGCGTTCTCTTCGATCACATTTACATGGACCATGTGATGACTCCGTTCGTGGCAAACAGCTTCTATTTCTGCGACCCGGACGGCCATACGGAATATGTAAGGACCAAGGAAGCCCTTCCGGTGGATGAGAGGACTCCGGATATCCGTTCCCTCACCTTCCGGAATATCCAGGCGGAAAACTGTCATGTGGCGGCGGCCTATTTTTACGGACTTCCGGAGCGGAAAATCGGGCGGATTGAGATGGAGAACGTACATGTGACCTATGCGGATGAGCCGCAGAAGGGAGTACCGGCGATGATGGAGGGCGTCGAGCCGATGACCCGATTGGGCGTGTATGCGAATCAGGTAAAGAACCTGCTTCTGAAAAATGTGACGGTGGAAGGCCAGGAGGGGCAGGCCTTTCTTCTGGAAAACATTGATTCGGAGGTAATCAGCTGAAAATAAAGGCAGGCCGGGCGTCCCGTTCGTGAGGGCCCGGCGCCGGACAACAAGAGAGAAGAGGAGAGGTTATGGCTGTTACGATTAAAGATATAGCAAAGGCAGCCGGTGTTTCTTATTCGACGGTATCGCGTGCGCTGAACGGAATTGGGGCCGGCAACAACGAGAACCGCCAGAGGATACTGCGGATTGCGGAGGAGATGGGCTACATGCCGAACCAGGCCGCAGTCAGCTTGAAAAAATCAAGGACCTATAATATCGGACTTTATTTTTCTACCATCAGCAAGATGTCTTCCCCGTTCGTGCTTCATGACGTTTTGACCGGCGTCTATCAGGTGGCCGGAAGTCATTATAACGTGACGGTGAAGGGCATCGATATGCATGAGCCGGGAACCTTAAATCCCAGCTTTTTCGACGGGATTATCGTGCTGTCCCAGAAGAACGAGGATATGCTTTTCATGGAGGAGGTTTATGATAAGCAGATTCCCATGGTCATCATCTGCCGGACCGTATTCTTCGACGCGCCGAATGTGACCACCGATGAGGCGGAGGCCATGGGGAAGGCCATGGATTTCCTGCTGGAGAGCGGGCACCGGAAAATCTGCATCATTGAAGGAAATCCGACCCTGGATTCCACGAAGGAGCGTCACAAGGGCTGGCGGGCCTCCCTGCTCCATCACCGGATGGACCCGGAGAGCATCCCGGTGTATCAGGGGAATTACCGGTATGCCAGCGGCTATCAGGCGGCAAACCAGATACTGGAGGAGCATAAGCCCACGGCCATCCTCTGCTTCAATGACGAGATGGCCTTTGGCGCAAGAAATGCGATTTACGAGCACGGACTTACGGTTCCGGACGATATCTCCCTGATTGGCTTTGACAACTGGGACATGTCCGGGTACGCCAACATGCAGCTCACCACCATCGAGCGGAGCATGAGCGAGATTGCCAAGGAGGGGACCAGGGTGCTGCTCCGGCGGCTGGATGAGGGCATCATCGACAAGCGCCGGATTTACCTGGACAACCGGCTGATTGTCCGGGAGACGGTAAAAAATCTGAATGCGGATAAGAAAGAAGGTTTATAGCATGAAAAAAGTGGAAGACTATGTAAGAAGTATTCCGGATTTTCCGGAGCCGGGAATCATATTCCGGGATGTGACCTCGATTCTCCAGGATGCGGACGGACTGCATCTGGCCATCGACCAGCTGGTGGAGATGCTGGACGGGGTGGATTACGATGTGGTAGTGGGACCGGAGTCCAGAGGATTTATCTTCGGCGTGCCGGTGGCCTACGCCATGCACAAGAGCTTTGTGCCGGTCCGCAAGAAGGGAAAGCTTCCCTGCGAGACGATTTCGGCGGAGTATGACTTAGAGTACGGCAGCGCGGAGATTGAGATGCATAAGGATGCCATAAAGCCGGGACAGAAGGTGGTAATCGTGGATGACCTGATCGCCACCGGAGGAACCACGGAGGCAATCATCCGCTTAATCGAGGAGCTGGGCGGCGAGGTTGTGAAAATCTGCTTCGTGATGGAGCTGGCCGGATTAAAGGGCCGGGAAAAGCTTAAGGGCTACGAGGTAGGCTCTGTCATTACTTATGAAGGAAAATAGACAAAAAGGCTGGTGCGGCGCGCATCAGCCTTTTCCCGTATTTTTGACTTTTGCTTGCAATTTACGGCAAAAAAAACTATAATGTGTTATATCTATGGAAAGAAACAGGTAGGTGTTCGAATGGCGAATGAAGGAATGAAGGAAAAACTGGATATTGAGCTGGAGGCGCCGGCATCCTTTACCAGTCCGGAGACATTGTATGCGGATCTGATTCAGAGCATCCGCAGGTATCATCCCTCGGATGATATCAGTATGATTGAGAAGGCGTATAAGATAGCGGACGAGGCCCATAAGGACCAGAAGCGGAAGTCCGGCGAGCCTTATATCATTCATCCGCTGTGTGTGGGTATTATCCTGGCAGACCTGGAGATGGATAAGGAAACCATCGCGGCCGGTCTGCTCCATGATGTGGTGGAAGACACGGTGATGACCCTGGATGAGCTGACGAAGGAGTTCGGGCCGGAGGTCTCCTTCCTGGTGGACGGCGTTACCAAGCTGACCCAGTTAAGCTGGGATAAGGATAAGGTGGAGATTCAGGCGGAGAACCTGCGTAAGATGTTCCTTGCGATGGCAAAGGATATCCGGGTTATCATCATCAAGCTTGCGGACCGCCTTCATAATATGCGGACGGGACAGTTCTGGTCGCCGCCCAAGCAGAAGGAGAAGGCGAGGGAGACGCTGGATATCTATTCTCCCATTGCCCATCGTCTGGGTATTTCCAAAATCAAGGTGGAGCTGGATGACCTGTCTTTAAAATATCTGGAGCCGGAGGTTTACTATGACCTGGCGGAGAAGATTTCTCTCAGAAAGGATGCCAGGGAGGCGTTCGTCAGCCAGATCGTGAGCGAAGTCAAGCAGCATATGGACGAGGCGGATATCGAGGCCAAGGTAGATGGACGGGTGAAGCATTTCTTCAGCATCTACCGGAAGATGGTGAACCAGAACAAGACGCTGGACCAGATTTATGATCTGTTTGCCGTGCGCATCATCGTGGAGACGGTGAAGGACTGCTATGCGGCGCTGGGCGTGATCCATGAGCTGTATAAGCCCATTCCGGGCCGGTTCAAGGATTACATCGCCATGCCGAAGCCGAACATGTATCAGTCCCTCCACACCACCCTGATCAGCAGCAGCGGTCAGCCCTTTGAGATTCAGATCCGTACCTATGAGATGCACCGGACGGCAGAATACGGTATCGCGGCCCACTGGAAATACAAGGAGAGCGGAAGCGGACAGGTAGCTGCAGGCAATGAGGAGGCGAAGCTGAGCTGGCTGCGCCAGATTCTGGAGTGGCAGAAGGATACGGACGACTCCAAGGAGTTTTTAAGCCTGATAAAGAGCGACTTGAACCTGTTCTCCGACACGGTTTACTGCTTTACGCCTTCCGGCGATGTGAAGAACCTGCCAAGCGGCTCCACGCCCATTGACTTTGCCTACTCCATCCACAGCGCGGTGGGCAATAAGATGGTAGGCGCCAGGGTGAACGGCAAGCTGGTGAACATCGATTATGTGATTCAGAACGGCGACCGGATTGAGATTGTGACCTCCCAGAATTCCAAGGGCCCCAGCCGCGACTGGCTTTCCCTGGTGAAGAGCACCCAGGCGAAGAATAAGATCAACCAGTGGTTCAAGGCGGAGCTGAAGGAGGACAATATCCTCCGGGGCAAGGAGATGGTAGAGCGCTACTGCAAGGCCAAGGGTATCAATTACGCGGAGATCGGCAAGCCGGAGTACATGGAGAAGGTGATGAACCGGTATGCCTTCCGGGACTGGGATTCCGTGCTGGCCTCCATCGGCCATGGCGGCTTAAAGGAGGGCCAGGTCATCAACAAGATGCTGGAGGAGCGCTCCAAGAAGCAGAAGAAGGAAATCACAGATACCAGCGTTTTAAATGAGCTTACGGATATGAACGGAAAGGCTCCGGAGGTGGTGAAGAAGTCCAAGAGCGGCATCGTGGTAAAGGGCATTCATGACCTGGCGGTGCGATTCTCCAAGTGCTGCAGCCCGGTTCCGGGCGATGAGATCGTGGGCTTTGTCACCAGAGGAAGAGGCATCTCCATCCATCGGACCGACTGCATCAATATGATTAACCTGCCGGAGGATGAGCGTTCCCGTCTGATTGACGCGGAGTGGCAGAAGGCGGAGACCGATGCGGGAAGCACCACCTACTCCACGGAGATCAAGGTGTACGCCAATAACCGGATTGGCCTGTTCGTAGACCTTTCCAAGGTATTTACGGAGAAGCAGATTGACATTACCTCCATGAATGTGCGGACCAGCAAGCAGGGGAAGGCCACCATCACCATGACCTTTGATATCCATGGGGTGGAGGAGTTGAACCGCCTGACTGACCGGATCCGCCAGATTGAGAGCATACTGGATATCGAGCGTTCCACGGGCTGATATGGCCTCGAATGGAAAACACGTTTAGAATGGGGAGCTTTCCGGAGATTTCCGGGGAGCTTTCCTTAGAATAGGGCGGCGGACAGCCCGAACCGAAAAAAGGAGGAGAAAACTTATGGGGAAATTAAAAATTAAAAGCAGTGTATTGGGAATGGTCGGGACGAATTGCTACCTGGTATACGATGAGAGATCGAAGGAAGCCGTGATCATCGACCCGGCGGACAATGGGGCTTACATTTTGAATCAGTGCAGGGAGTTAGGGGTGACTCCGAAGGCAGTGCTTCTGACACATGGACATTTCGACCACATCATGGCGGTGCCGGACCTGGTGCGGGCATTCCAGCTTACGGTTTATGCAGGAAAGGCAGAGGAGAAGCTGCTGGCAGACCCGACGCTGAATCTTTCCGTCTCCTACGGGACCGGCGTATCAGTGAAGCAGGTGGAAGCGCTGGAGGACGGACAGGAGCTTACGCTTCTGGGGCGGATCTGGAAGGTAATCGCCACTCCCGGACATACGGCGGGAAGTGTGTGCTATTACCTGGAGCAGGAGAATATCCTGTTTTCCGGCGATACCCTGTTCCACGAGTCCTACGGACGGACCGATTTCCCGACCGGAAGCTCCAGGGACCTGATTGCGTCCGTGACCGGAAAGCTGTTTGCTCTGCCGGAGGAGGTGGAGGTTTATCCGGGACATGAATCCCGGACCACCATGGAGCATGAAAAGAAGTACAACCCTTTGGCTTCATATAAATAAGTTGATTAAGGTTGACAGATAGGAGTTTTATTATACATGATAATTGGACTGCAGTTAGAAGAGAATGCATTTGAACAGGATATCCGGGAGCTTTTGATGGCGTTCTATCCGGGAGCCGTTTTCCTGTACCCAAAGGAGGACCGGACCATCCGGGAGCAGGCGGAGGAGGCCGGCGGCTTAGACCGGCTGGTGACCGGACGTTTTCTGGACGGAAGGAGCCGTTATCAGCTTACGGTGGAGAATCCGTCCGGCGGCGGTCCGTCGTTCGTTGACGGTCCGGTGTCCGATGTCGTTTCCGGCGCAGCGGAGAATACCGCCCGTCCTTATCCGGATGAGGCGGCGCTCAGCCCGGTTATCCGGGAGGGGCTTTGTCAGGCGCGGGAAAACCAGGCCTTCTTAATCGACGCCGCCAATCGGGCCGAGACGAAGAACCAGATAAAAAGGCGGCTGTATTTCCTCCTGATGCTGGATACGGGAAGACAGCTTCCCTGGGGCGCCCTGACCGGCATCCGCCCGGTGAAGATTCCGGAGGGAAAGCTGGCGGAGGGCTGGACGGAGGAGGAGATTTCCTCTTATATGGAAGCACATTACCTGACCGGGGAGAAGAAGCGGAAGCTGAGCCTGGAAATCGCGGCCGAGGAGCGGCGGCTGCTTGGCGTGATGGACTGCAAAGCAGGCTACAGCTTATATGTGGGCATTCCATTCTGCCCTACAACCTGCCTGTACTGCTCCTTCACCTCCTACCCGATTGCCAAATGGAGCGCCAGACTGGACGAGTATCTGGACATCCTGGAGCAGGAGCTGCAGATTACCAGGGAGGCGGTTGGCGGAAGAAAGGAGCTTCAGACCATCTATGTAGGCGGCGGCACGCCTACCTCCCTGCCGGAAAAGCAGCTTGCCCGGCTGATGGATATGATCTGCAGCACCTTTGATTTCTCCGCGCTGCGGGAGTTTACCGTGGAGGCGGGACGGCCGGACAGCATCACCAGGGAGAAGCTTCAGATTATGAAGGACCACGGTGTGAGCCGGATTTCCATTAACCCGCAGTCCATGAACCAGAAGACCCTGGATTTAATCGGCAGACGCCATACGGTGGAGCAGGTGGTGGATGTGTTCCACATGGCAAGAGAAGCGGGCTTTGACAACATCAACATGGACATCATCCTGGGACTTCCCGGTGAATTAAAGGAAGAGGTTACCCATACCCTGGATGTAATCCGTGAGCTGGGGCCGGAAAGCCTGACGGTGCACTGCCTGGCATTAAAGCGGGCGGCCAGGCTGAACCTGGAAAAGGACCGGTATGCGGAGTACCCCATGGCAGGCGGTGCGCTGATTGACGAGCTGGTGGAGATGGCGGCGGATGAGGCCAGAGCCATGGGCATGACGCCCTATTATCTGTACCGACAGAAGAACATGGCCGGTAATCTGGAGAACGTGGGCTACGCCTCCGGGGATATGGCCTGCCTGTACAACATCCTGATGATGGAGGAGCGCCATACGGTCATCGGCTGCGGCGCAGGAACCACCACCAAGGTGGTGATTCCATCGGAAAACCGGATGGAGCGGCTGGAAAATATCAAAAACATCCAGGATTACCTGCCCCGTTTCGAAGAGGTGCTGGAGAAAAAGAAACATTTCCTTACAGAAATGCTGGAACAATGGTAGAAAATACTTGCAAATTCAGTAAAGTAGGGTAAACTAGTAAAGGAAAAAAGTATATTAAGTATATATATGGAGAATGAATATGGCATTGAAGAAGAAGCCGGTAACCGGCATGAAGGACGTCCTGCCTGCAGAGATGCAGATTCGGGAATATGTGATGAGTCAGATTAAGGAAACCTACAAGAAATTCGGGTTTTCCCAGATTGAAACTCCCTGTGTGGAGCACATCGAAAACCTGACCAGCAAGCAGGGCGGAGACAATGAAAAGCTGATTTTTAAGATTTTAAAAAGAGGAGAGAAGCTGGACGTAGCGGCAGCCCAGAACGAGGCAGATGTGACGGACGGCGGCCTGCGCTACGATCTGACCCTTCCTCTTTCCAGATATTACGCAAACAACGCGGCCAGTCTGCCGGCTCCCTTTAAGGCTCTGCAGATGGGCAGCGTGTGGAGAGCGGACCGTCCTCAGAAGGGACGCTTCCGCCAGTTCGTACAGTGCGACATCGACATCTTAGGCGACCCGACCTGTCTGGCGGAGATTGAGCTGATTCTGGCCACCACCACCGCCCTTGGAAAAATCTGTCCGGACAACTCCTTTACCGTCCGCATCAATGACCGGGGCATCTTAAGAGGTATGGCAGCTTACTGCGGCTTCCCGGAGGAGTCCTTCGACCAGGTTTTCATCATCCTGGATAAGATGGACAAGATTGGCGTGGAAGGCGTGGAGAAGGAATTAATGGAAGCCGGATACGGCGAGGACATGGTAAAGAAGTACCTTGGCCTGTTCACCGGCGTAACCAACGACGCAGAAGGCGTCCGCCAGATGGGCCGGGTATTAGAGGAAAGCGGAGCGGCTCCGGCCGGAACCTGCGAGAACCTGGCGCACATCATGGACACCGTAAAGGATGTAGCCGAAGCGGAATTTACCCTGTTCTTCGACCCGACCTTAGTCCGGGGCATGTCCTACTACACCGGAACCATCTTTGAGGTTTCCATGGAGGGCTTCGGCGGTTCCGTGGCCGGCGGCGGCCGCTACGATAAGATGATTGGAAAGTTCACCGGCATGGAAACCCCGGCCTGCGGCTTCTCCATCGGCTTTGAGCGAATCGTCACCATCCTTTTGGACAACGGCTTTGTGGTGCCGGAGGCATCCGCAAAGAAAGCCTACCTCTTTGAAAAGGGCGCGTCCCAGGAGCTGTTAAGCCAGGTAATCCGGGAAGCCACCGAGGAGAGAAAGAACGGCATTCAGGTTCTGGTAGCGCAGATGAACAAGAATAAAAAGTTCCAGAAGGAGCAGCTTTTGAAGGAAGGCTATACCGAATTTAAAGAATTCTACAAGAATGCCTTAAAGCAGTAGTTTTTGGCGGACTTCAAATGTCCGCCATACTTTACACATATATAAGAAGGAGATAAAAAACATGGCAGAATCAATGTTAGGCCTGAAGCGTACCCATCGCTGCACCGAGGTTTCCGAAGCCAATATCGGCCAGGAAGTCACCGTGATGGGCTGGGTCCAGAAGAGCAGAAATAAAGGCGGAATCATTTTCGTGGATTTAAGAGACCGTTCCGGTCTTCTTCAGATTATTTTCGAGGAGAGCGACTGCGGAGAGGAAAGCTTTGTCAAGGCAGAGAAGCTTCGCAGCGAGTTCGTCATCGCGGTAGTGGGACAGGTGGAGGCCCGCTCCGGCGCGGCAAACACCAACTTAAAGACCGGTACCATCGAGGTCCGTGCCAAGAGCCTGCGCATCCTGGCCGAGTCCGAGACTCCTCCGTTCCCGATTGAGGAGAACTCCAAGACCAAGGAAGAGCTTCGCTTAAAATACCGTTACCTGGATTTAAGAAGACCGGATATCCAGAAAAATATCATGACCCGGAGCAAGGTGGCGATTCTCACCCGTAAGTTCTTAGCAGAGGAAGGCTTCTTAGAGATTGAAACCCCGACCCTGATTAAGAGTACTCCGGAAGGCGCAAGAGACTACCTGGTGCCAAGCCGTGTGCATCCGGGCTCCTTCTACGCCCTGCCTCAGTCTCCGCAGTTATTTAAGCAGCTTTTAATGTGCTCCGGCTATGACCGTTATTTCCAGTTAGCAAGATGCTACCGGGATGAGGACCTGCGTGCAGACCGTCAGCCGGAATTTACCCAGATTGATATGGAGCTGTCCTTCGTAGATGTGGAGGATGTTCTGGATGTGAACGAGCGTCTGTTAAAGACCTTATTCAAGGATATCTGCAATGTAGACGTAGAGCTTCCAATCCAGCGCATGACCTGGAAGGAAGCCATGAACCGTTTCGGTTCCGATAAGCCGGATATGCGTTTCGGCATGGAGCTTCAGGATGTTTCTGAGGCCGTGAAGGACTGTGAGTTCGTTGTCTTTAAGAGCGCGCTGGAAAACGGCGGCTCCGTAAGAGGCCTCCGGGTAGAAGGACAGGCCGGAATGCCGAGAAAGAAAATCGACGCCCTGGTTGAGTTTGCCAAGGGCTACGGCGCAAAGGGCCTTGCTTACCTGGCGGTTCACGAGGACGGCACCTACAAGTCCTCCTTTGCAAAGTTTATGACCGAGGAGCAGTTAGCCGCTCTGGTTCAGGCTATGGGTGCGCAGGCCGGAGACCTGCTGTTGTTCGCAGCCGACAAGAACTCAGTGGTTTATAACGTATTAGGCGCTCTTCGTCTGGAATTAGGAAAGCAGTTAAATCTGATTCCGGAAAATTCCTGGAAGTTCTTATGGGTAACGGAGTTCCCGTTATTAGAGTATGATGAGGAGGCCGGCCGCTTCGTGGCGATGCACCACCCATTCACCATGCCGATGGAGGAGGACTTGGAGCTTCTGGATACCAATCCAGGCGCAGTCCGCGCAAAGGCTTACGATATCGTATTAAACGGTACCGAGCTGGGCGGCGGCTCCGTGCGGATCCATCAGGGCGATATCCAGGAGAAGATGCTGGAATTATTAGGCTTTACCCCGGAGAAGGCGCAGGAGCAGTTCGGATTCCTTCTGGAGGCCTTCAAGTACGGCGTTCCGCCTCACGCAGGTCTGGCATACGGCCTGGACCGTGTGGTGATGTGGATGGTAGGCGCGGACAGCATCCGTGACGTAATCGCATTCCCGAAGGTAAAGGATGCTTCCTGTCTGATGTGCGAGGCTCCGTCTCCGGTAGACGCAAAGCAGCTTGAGGAGCTGGGCGTAGCAGTTCAGGCTGAAGAGAATAAAGAAGAGATAGAATAAGCATAGAGAAGATGCTGCAGGACCGGGATGCGTTTTGCAGCATTTTCTTTCGGCTGCGGAGAGAAAAGATGAAAACGAGTATGAAACGGAATATTGATTTGCTCAACGGGAGGATTCTGCCCTCCCTGACGGCGCTGGCCGTCCCCATTATGGCCACCTCCCTGGTGCAGATGGCCTACAATCTGACTGATATGGCCTGGATCGGACGGGTGGGAAGCAATGCGGTGGCGGCAGTGGGAGCGGCAGCCATGTACACCTGGCTTTCCTCCGGACTGGTAAGCATCGCAAAGATGGGCGGCCAGGTAAAGGCAGCCCATGCCATCGGGGAGGGAAACCGGCAGGAGGCCGGGATTTATGCCGGAGGCGCGCTCTGGCTTGCCGTCTTCCTGGGAGTGGTTTACGCCCTGATCGTGAACCTCTTTGCCGGACCGCTGATTGGCTTTTTCGGACTCAGCGACCCGGAGATTATCGCGGACGCGGTGGTGTATCTTCGGATTACCTGCGGCCTGATCGTGATGTCCTTCCTCAGCCAGACCCTGACCGGCCTTTATACTGCGGCGGGAGACAGCAGAACCCCGTTTCTGGCAAACTGCGTGGGAATGGGAGCCAACATGATACTGGACCCGGTGCTGATTTTCGGCATCGGTCCATTTCCCAGACTGGAGGCGGCAGGCGCGGCGATTGCTACCGTGACGGCCCAGGGAATCGTGATGGTGGTGCTGCTGGTGATGACCCGGAAGGATACGCTTTTGTTCCCCCACGTTCATGTGGGGAAGCGGGTTCCGGCCGCCTTCCTGAAAACCATTATCCGGGTGG
>JAUNPZ010000009.1:47591-50044 GCA_030536455.1 Lachnospiraceae bacterium
GTTCATGTGGGGAAGCGGGTTCCGGCCGCCTTCCTGAAAACCATTATCCGGGTGGGACTTCCGGCCGGATTCCAGAACATGATATACTGCATGATTTCCATGGTGCTGACTCGTTTTGTCTCCAATTGGGGTGACCAGGCCATCGCCGTGCAGCGGGTGGGAAGCCAGATTGAGTCCATCTCCTGGATGACCGCCGACGGCTTTGCCCTGGCAATCAACGCCTTTGTGGCTCAGAACTTCGGCGGAAAGAAATTTGACCGTGTGAAGAAGGGCTATATGACGGCGGCCGCCATCGTCTGTGTCTGGGGCCTGTTTACCACCTCCGTCCTGGTCTTCGGACGGCGTCCGGTGTTCTCCCTGTTCATCTCGGAGGCGGACGTGGTTCCCATGGGTATGGAATACCTGCGGATTCTGGGATACAGCCAGCTCTTTATGAGCATGGAATCCATGACGGCCGGAGCCTTGTCCGGACTGGGAAAGACCTTCCAGTGCTCCGTCATCATGATTCTTCTGACCGTTATCCGGATTCCCCTGGCCATGCTTTTAGGCCCGGCCCTGGGCTTAAACGGCATCTGGTGGGCGCTCTCCATCTCCTCGATTACCAAAGGAATCGTATTCTTTCTGTATTATCAGAAGGTGCTTCGGGGTCTGATGAAATAAAAAAACGGGATTTTCCCGGAAATCTTGCAGAATTCTGTAAAAAGGTATAGACGAAACGCGGATTTTGTGAGAAAATAAAACTAAGTGTGATGTGATATATTTAACAAAGTATATCATGGCCATACAAACCAAAATCATTTTAGAAAACTACATATTTGAAAGGAGTTTTAACACATGATTTATTCAAAAGAAGTTGAAGAAATGTGTACCGTAGCACAGGGCGTGCATCATGGCTGTGCTCCGATCCCAGAAGAAGCAAAATGGGTTCAGGCTAAAGAAGTAAAAGACATTTCCGGTCTGACACACGGCATTGGCTGGTGTGCTCCTCAGCAGGGCGCCTGCAAGCTGACCCTGAACGTAAAAGAGGGTATCATTCAGGAAGCACTGGTAGAAACCATTGGCTGCTCTGGTATGACTCACTCCGCAGCTATGGCAGCAGAAATTCTTCCAGGCTTAACCGTTATGGAAGCTTTAAATACCGACTTAGTATGCGATGCTATCAACACCGCTATGAGAGAGCTGTTCTTACAGATCGTTTACGGACGTACCCAGAGTGCATTCTCTGAGGATGGTCTGCCGGTAGGCGCTGGTCTGGAAGACTTAGGCAAGGGCTTAAGAAGCCAGGTTGGTACCATGTATGGCACCTTAAAGAAAGGTCCTCGTTATCTGGAAATGGCAGAGGGCTATGTTACCGGTATCGCTCTGGACAAGGACGACCAGATTATCGGTTACAAGTTCGTAAGCCTTGGCAAGATGACTGACTTCATCAAGAAGGGCGATGACCCGAACACCGCTTATGAAAAAGCTTGTGGACAGTATGGCCGCGTAGAGGATGCTGTTAAGATTATCGACCCACGTAAAGAGTGATAAAGGAGGACGTTGAAGATGGCTTTATTCGAATCATATGAGAGACGTATTGATAAAATCAATAGCGTATTAAACAGCTATGGCATCGCTTCCCTGGAAGAAGCTGAGAAGATTACCAAGGATGCCGGTCTGGACGTTTACGGCCAGATTAAGAAAATCCAGCCAATCTGCTTCGAGAATGCATGCTGGGCTTACATCGTAGGCGCTGCAATCGCAATCAAGAAGGACTGCAGAAGAGCAGCAGATGCTGCAGCCGCTATCGGCGAAGGCTTACAGGCTTTCTGTATCCCAGGTTCTGTAGCTGATACCCGTAAGGTAGGCTTAGGCCACGGCAACTTAGGCAAGATGCTTCTGGAAGAAGACACCGACTGCTTCTGCTTCTTAGCAGGCCATGAGTCCTTCGCAGCAGCAGAGGGCGCAATCGGTATCGCAGAGAAGGCAAACAAGGTTCGCCAGAAACCATTACGCGTTATCTTAAATGGTTTAGGCAAGGACGCAGCAAAGATCATCTCCCGTATCAACGGCTTCACCTTCGTTGAGACCGAGTATGATCCATACACCAACACCGTAAAGGAAATCGAGAGAATCGCTTACTCTGAGGGTCTGCGCGCAAAGGTTAACTGCTACGGCTCCAACAGCGTTCCGGAAGGCGTTGCAATCATGTGGAAGGAAAACGTAGACGTTTCCATCACCGGTAACTCCACCAACCCAACCCGTTTCCAGCATCCGGTTGCAGGTACCTACAAGAAGGAAAGAATCGAAGCAGGAAAGAAGTACTTCTCCGTAGCTTCCGGCGGCGGTACCGGACGTACCCTGCATCCAGATAACATGGCAGCAGGTCCGGCTTCCTACGGTATGACCGATACCTTAGGACGTATGCACTCCGATGCACAGTTCGCAGGTTCCTCCTCCGTTCCGGCTCACGT
>JAUNPZ010000103.1:0-3719 GCA_030536455.1 Lachnospiraceae bacterium
TTACTTACTCTCCATAATCTCCACAATCGTCTTCTCCGTCCCCACCATGCCCGGTGAAGCAATCCGCCCCATATTGTGCATGGTTTCCTCCGGTGTCCGGCCGTTGATGCCGTGCACGTTATCAATAAAGATGCCCTGCATCGCAAAATCCACCGACTGGAACGCGCTGTCCACCGCCACGATTCCCTTCATGGTGCAGCCCTTGTTGCCGCCGTCACAGATCATGCCGGTCAGACCGCTGGCCATGTTGTTTAAGGTCATGGCCATCTGCTCTGTGGAACCGCCCTTTAAATACACCAGGCCGCAGGCCATGCCGCTTCCGGCTGCGATTCCGCAGCCGCAGAATGCAGACAGCCTGCCGGAATATTCCTTGATGTACATGCAGATTAAATAGCTGAGCGCAGTGGCACGGAGCAGCTTTTCCTCCGACAGTCCGTTCACCTTCACCGCTGCATATAAGGGCATGGTGGCGATGATACCGTGCGCCCCGGAGCCGGTGATGCTCATGGCCGGCTTGTCCAGACCGATGACTCTCGCCTCGATAGCCGCGTTGCACAACAGGGAAGCGGTCCTCTGCTCGTCCTTCGAGATGATTTCCCCGCCGTTTTTCTGAAGCAGATATCTGGCATAGGTAGTCTTCGGATTGTTTAATCCCTCCTCAAACAGCGCATAGTTCATCCGGTATGCATCCATGATAAAGCGGATTTCCTCCGCATCTACGGTGGTAATATATTCATAAATCTGTTCCAGCGTATAACGGTGAATCAGCGCCTGCGGCTCCGTTCCCGCCGCTGCATCCGGCTTTCCCCCTTCTGCCTGTTCCCCTTCTTCCCTTTCTCCTTCTTCCCTGTTCTCCTCGCCGTTCTTCTCCTCTTTTGCAAATACGACCTCATCCTTCACCCGGATTTCCACAATATTCGTATGGGAATCCCGGATGGTAACCACAGCGGTTCCGCTTTCCGTCTCCACCAATGCCTGTATGAAAATCCGGCTGGTGACCTCCGTCATCTCAGCTGTCACCATTCCGGCTTCCACCATCCGCTCGGCCTCTTTATTATCCGCTTCCGTCACCTCGGCCAGACTTTCCAGTCCCTTTTCCGGCCGCCCTGCCACAGCGCCCAGCGCTGCCGAGTACAGATTTCCCACATGAGAGCTGCCTGGGATGCCGCAGGTATACGCATTTTTATACATGCCGCTGTTTAACTTTAAACCGATTTTCCTGACCTCTCCCGTCAGATAGGACCGTGCCGTCGATACGGCAAATGCAATGGCTCCCGGCTCAGTCACGCCCAGCGCCGGTTTCATGTCGTCTTTGATTAATTTCGTTAATTCGTGCATTTTCATTCTCCTTATCAAACATTTTTCTATGCAGACAAAGCGCACTGCTCCCAAATGTTCGCAGTACGCTTCGCCTTTCATTTATTGCAAATCTTTTAAAAAGTGGAGGCAGCTTATTTTAAAACCTCATTTACATCCATGGTCTTGGTGCCGTCTTCCATGATAATGCATGGGATACCGATACCGCCTGCCGCGCGAACGCCCTCGTACATTGCCTCGGAATCGCGTAAGCCTAAGTAAACCTTTAAATCCGGTAAGGATGCGGACAGGTTCTTGAAATCAATCTCCACGCCTGCCTCGGTTAATTTGTTTAATGCATATAAGGTGTCTGGACATAAATGGCTTCCTACTACAGTAACTTTCATAATTATAATCTCCTTTTCGTTTCCATATTTTTGTTTGTTCTCATTTTAAGTTTCTTTTCGCTTTGTGTTTTCTCTTTCCCGATGTCAGTGCTTATGCCTCTGCTTCTCCGCTCGCAATCCGATCAGCCAGCCAGTTCTTGCCTTCTACCAGACGCGCAATCATCATGGATGCGATGGTATCGCCGCTTGCATTTAAGCAAGTTGCAGCCGGATCTACCAGGAAACCGATGGTTGCAATCAGCGGGAACGCTTCTGCCGGGAAGCCGAACAGGCTGACAATCAGCATCTCGCCTACCAGGCCGCCGCCCGGTGCGCCGGATAATACGAAGGCGCTTAAGATTGCAACTGCGATGGACATGGCATAGGTTCCCGCGCCGGTGTACGGCATCTGGAAGATACCGAACAGGAATGCAATCTTGGTGATTGCGGACAGTACGGAGCCGTCCATATGCATGGTTGCGCCCATTGGCAGTACGATGTTGCTGATATCCTCCGGAACGCCGATTTTCTTGCAGGCTTCCATGTTGACCGGAAGGGTTGCCACGGAGCTCTGGGTTGCGAATGCAGTCACAGCCGGATTGAAAATGTTCTTAAACATCCGGGAAACGCCCAGCTTGCCGGCTGCAAAGTAAGCATACAGCGGGAAGAATACCAGTGCGTAAACGATACACATCGGATAGTAAACCAGCATGGTGCGTCCGTAATCACCGATTAACTGCGGTCCGAACTCGCCTACCAGATTTGCAAAATATGCGCCCAGACCAATCGGAGCCAGCTTCATGATCATGTCTACAATCTTCATGATGACATCATTTAAGTTGTTTAACAGCTTGCCTACCTGGCTTTCCTCGCCGCCGCAGGCTGCTACCGCCAGACCGGAGAAGATGGCAAATACGATGATAGGAAGCATGTTGCTGCGGCTCATCAGACCACTGAAGTCATTAACAGTTAAAGAATTTACAATCATATCGCTGATATTTGCCGCTTCCTGCATCTCCGCCGCACCCATAGCGATGGTGGTATTCTTTGCCGGAGGCCATACATTTACCACAACCAGCACCAGCGCTGCCGCAAACATACCGGTCACAACGAAGGTCAGCACCAGGCTTCCCAGGATTTTGCCCAGACGCTTCATGTTTACCATATTGCCTACTGCGGTGGTGATGGATACAAATACCATCGGAACTACGATTGTGAACATCAGGTTCAGGAAAATGTCTCCCAGAGGAGCCAGCACCGTCGCCTTTTCCCCTAAAATAACACCCAGAATCGCGCCGATCAAGATGCCGCCTAACAGAAGCAGCGGGAACTTATAACTGTCCCAGATTTTCTTTGCATTCATAATGTAATCTCCTTTGTAATTTATAAGCGGTCCACCGCACTCTTAAGCTGCTTTAATGCCGTTTCCAGTACGCTTCTCGGGCATGCCGCATTCAGTCTCATGTAGCCGCTTAAGCTTCTTCCGAAAGTATAGCCCTCGTTCAGGCCAAGCTTCGCCTCTTCAATCATAAACCTGCGCAGGGTCTCATTGTCCATGCCAAGATCACGGCAGTCCAGCCATACCAGATAGGTTGCGTCCGGAATATTCGGCTTAATCTGCGGAATGTTTTCTGCACAGTAATTCTTGATGAAGTCAAAGTTGCCCTCCAGATACTCCAAAAGCTGCTCCAGCCACTCCTCGCCTTCGTTAAATGCAACCTCCATCGCCGTTGAGCTGAATGCATTGTTGCGATGGATATCCATGTTCATCCAGAAGCGGTCAAACTTCTCCTTGTATTCCTTGTTCGGGAATACGGTGGTGGAAGCCTGAAGACCTGCCAGATTAAAGGTCTTGGTTCCGGAAATGCAGCTGATGATGCGGCCTGCAATCTCATCGGAAACGGTTGCAGTCGGAGTATGCTTCTTTCCGTGGAAAATCAGGTCAGAGTGGATTTCGTCCGATACTAACAGCACGTCATTGGCAAAACAGATGTCCGCCATCTTCTGCAGTTCTTCCTTCGTCCATACAATTCCTAA
>JAUNPZ010000103.1:3819-10362 GCA_030536455.1 Lachnospiraceae bacterium
ATTCTGACCATTTTCCTATCTTCCAACGGCATGGTCTCTGGCATAGTCCTCCTTTTCCACGGCTCCCATGCCCGTTTCTGCATTTTTTACAAAGTTGGCATATTATTTGCTATAATAACAAGCAGAGAACATAAATTATCTGTACAACAGGAGGTTTATCCGTATGAGCAAACGAATTTTAGTAGTAGGCGGCGTGGCCGGAGGCGCATCTGCGGCAGCCAGAATCCGGAGAATTGACGCAAAGGCAGAAATCATCGTATTCGAGCGTGGAGAACACGTTTCCTTCTCCAACTGCGCTCTTCCCTATCATTTAAGCGGAATTGTGGAAGACAGTGAGTCTCTGGTGATGATGAGTCCGGAGAAGTTTAAAAAACAGCACGATATCCAGGTGCGGGTACGCAGCGAAGTAACCGCCATCAACCGGAACGAAAAGACCATCACCGTTCACGACTTCGAAAAGGATACTGTCTATACCGAGTCTTATGACAAATTAATCCTGTCTCCGGGCGCGAACCCGATTCTTCCCGCCAGCATTCCGGGCATCCGGAAGCCTCATGTATTCTCCGTGCGGAATGTGACCGACATCCGCGCCTTAAAGCAGTATCTGGATGCAAATCAGGTGAAGAAGACCGCAGTCATCGGCGGCGGCTTCATCGGCGTTGAGGTGGCGGAAAATATGCGCATGGCCGGCCTGGAGGTGGCCCTGGTGGAAGGCATGCCCCAGATCATGGCTCCATTTGACTACGATATGGTGCAGATTCTTCACAAGGAGATGCTGGACCATGGCATTTCCCTCCATGTGTCCGCCACGTTATCGGAAATCCTGGACCACTCCATCCTCGTAAAGAAAAAAGACGCGACAATCGAGCTGGAGGCTGACCTGGTCGTAATGGCCATCGGCGTAAGGCCGGAAACCACCCTGGCCAGAGAGGCCGGATTAGACATCGGAGCCACCGGCGGAATCCAGGTAAACCATAACTACCAGACCAATGACCCGGATATCTACGCCGTGGGTGACGCGGTGGAAATCTATAACCGCCTGCTCCATCGTCCCGGCCGCTTAGCCCTTGCCGGACCGGCGCAGAGACAGGCGCGGGCCGCTGCCGGCCATATCTACGGCATGTCCCACCGAAACACCGGCTATATCGGCTCCTCCTGCGTAAAAATTTTCGAGCAGAATGCAGCCTGCACCGGCTTAAATGAAAAAGCCATCCGGGAAGCCGGCATTCCGTATAACTTTGCTTATATCCTGCCGACGGACAAGGTGGGGCTGATGCCGGACAGCCATTATATGTGCTTTAAGCTGCTGTTCGAGGTGCCGACCGGCCGTATCCTGGGCGCACAGGCGATTGGAAAAGGTAATGTGGACAAGCGGATTGATGTCATCGCCGCCATGATCACCTCCGATTCAACCCTGGAAGACTTAAAAGAACTGGAACTCTGCTACTCTCCGGTATTCGGAACCGCAAAAGATGTGGTCAATCTGGCCGCCATGGTTGCTTCAAACCTGTTAGAAGACCATTACCGCCAGGTTCCGGTTACAAAGGTCCGCGAGCTGGTAGAATCCGGCGCCTGCATCATCGATGTGCGGGAGGAGATGGAGTACGCAGCCGGACATTTAAAGGGTGCGAAGAATATCCCCTTAAGCCAGCTTCGTGAGCGGATGGATGAGATTCCGAGAGATATCCCGGTTTACCTGCACTGCCGGACCAGCCAGAGAAGCTATTATGCCATCTGCTGCCTGCAGGGAAATGGTTATACCAATGTGACCAATCTCTCCGGTTCGTTCCTGGGAATCAGTCTGTATGAGTATTTCAATGATGTAACGGAGGGAAGGACGCCGATTTTGACGAATTATAATTTTAATTAGAATGAAAATAACATAAAAGCAAAAGAATCCGAGTGCCGCATCCTGCCTCTTAGATGCGGCACTCGAATTCTTTTCCAGAAAATTCTTTTTATTTATCCGTTGTAAAGTTATCAAAATATCCCTGCACCAGAATAACCGGAGTTCCCTTATCGCCGGAACCGCTGGTTAAATCACACAGAGAGCCAATCAGGTCCGTCAGACGGCGCGGGGTAGTTCCCTGGGATTCCATCTTTCCTACCAGACTGCCGTTCTTCTCCTCGATTCTCCTAGAGATTGCTTCCTTTAAAGCCTCGCCGGATAAATCCTTGAAATCATTATCCGCAAGATACTTTAACTTTAGCTCGTTCGGAGTTCCCTCCAGACCGGGAGTGTTGGCTACGGATACACATGGGTCAGCCAGTTCCCAAATCTTTCCTACCGGGTCCTTAAATGCGCCGTCGCCGTATACCATAACCTCTACATGCTTTCCGGTCTTCTCCAGAATCTGCTTCTGTACGTCCAGAACCAGGTCACCGCATTCTCTTGGGAATAACTTGATGGATTCCTCGGTGGACTTGTTGGAGCCTAACAGGCCGAAACGCTCATTGCAGCCGCTTCCGTCAACCGGGCTGGTCAGAATGTCATCCATACCCATAACCACTTCTGCACCCTTCGCCTTTAAGATGCGCTTGGTTCTTGCGCGGGTATGAATATCGCAGTTCAGCACGTTCTTGGTGTACTTTAAGATTTCCTGCGGCTGGTTGGCAAAGATAACCTCTACGTCAGCGCCGGCTTCGCGAATCAGCTCACTGTAATATGCAACGTAATCCACACCGGTAAATGGATGCTTGTTCTCGCCAAACAGCTCACGATATTTCTTCTCATCCAGAACATCGCTGTATGGGTTCACACCGGCTTCATCTAACTTGTCCAGGGATACCAGTTCATTTCCAACCTCATCGCTTGGATAGCTTAACATCAGCACAATCTTCTTTGCACCTCTTGCAATTCCCTTTAAGCAGATGGAGAAACGGTTTCTGGACAGAATCGGGAAGATAACGCCGATTGTCCCGCCGCCTAATTTTTCCTTTACGTCCTTTGCAATGGCATCGATGGATGCATAATTTCCCTGCGCTCTTGCTACGATCGACTCGGTAGCCGCGATAACATCACGGTCATGAAGTTCAAAGCCTTCGCTCTCTGCCGCGCCTAATACGCTCTCTACGATAATGTCAGCCAGATTATCCCCTTTCCGGATAATCGGACAACGGATTCCTCTTGATACAGTACCTACTCGTCTTTCCATGGAATTAATCTCCCTACTTCATATTGATTTACGTTTCTTACTTTACCACAACCTGCCGTTCCTTACAAGGAGAATCCAGCCGGATTCCTCCTGATTTTGTCAGACGGCCCGCTTTATTCGAATTCGATGGTTGCCGGCGGCTTCGGAGACATGTCGTAGCATACGCGGTTTACATTCTTTACCTCTGCCAGAATCCGCTCGGTAATCTTCTGCAGCACATCCCAGTCCACCCGCTCGATGGTCGCGCTCATCGCATCAATCGTATTAATCGCGCGGATAATCACCATGTATTCGAAGCATCTGGCATTGTCCTTTACTCCTACCGACTTGAAATCCGGAACTACAGTAAAATACTGCCAAACCTTCTTGTCATAACCTGCGTTCGCAAACTCTTCCCGGAGGATGGCATCGGACTCTCTCACTGCCTCCAGCCGGTCCCTGGTAATCGCACCTAAGCATCTGACACCTAAGCCCGGACCTGGGAATGGCTGACGGTAAACCATCTCGTGAGGAAGGCCTAACTCCACGCCGCAGGCACGCACTTCATCTTTAAATAACTGCTTTAACGGCTCTACCAGCTTAAACTGTAAATCCTCCGGAAGTCCGCCTACATTATGATGAGATTTTACCATCTTGGCTGTCTTGGTTCCGCTCTCGATGATATCCGGGTAAATGGTGCCCTGTCCCAGGAAATCGATGCCCTCCAGCTTTCTGGCTTCCTCCTCGAACACACGGATGAACTCGCCGCCGATAATCTTGCGCTTCTCCTCCGGGTCCGCCACATGCTCCAGCTTGCCTAAGAAACGCTCCGTCGCATCCACATAAATCAGATTCGCATGAAGCTGGTCACGGAATATCCTGACCACGCTTTCCGACTCATTCTTACGCATCAGGCCATGATTTACATGTACACATACGAGCTGCTGGCCGATGGCCTTGATCAGCAGAGCGGCAACCACGGAAGAATCCACGCCGCCGGATAATGCCAGCAGCACCTTCTTGTCACCGACCTGTCTGCGGATCAGCTCCACCTGGTCCTCGATGAAATTCTTCATGTTCCAGTTCGGCTCCGCCTTGCATACGTCAAATACAAAATGCTTCAGCGCCTCCGCATCCGGCAGTTCCTTTAACTGGGTCTCACATCTGGAAGAGGGATAATCCACCGAAATCATCGGATATCCCAAATCATAGAGCTCCGGCCGGATCTCCACGGCTGCGCCGTCCACCACACGGTTTTCGCCGCCATTTAAGATGATTCCCTTCACATTGTCCAGGGCCTTCAGTTCCTCCACCGTAATATCGTGTGGATGAATCTCGCTGTAAACGCCGAGAGTACGGATTTCACGGGCTGCCACGGTATTCTCCGTACTGCCCAAATCCAAAATCACAATCATATCTTGTTTCATGGTAAGCTTCTCCTTTAACTTATCAAATGGCATTTCGCAACTGTTCCATTCATTCACAGTCACAACATTTCTAAATGAGTAAATGTATATTTATTATAACGCCTGTTCCGCCAAAAATCATCAAAAATCGTATAATTCTTGTAAATTCGTTCGTTTTCAATAAGATTCCGGCGGACAATTTATACCACGTTATACGCATTTTTAAGAACCGTTCCGCTTTTCCTCTGCTTCCTCTATCTTTGCCTTCAGTTTTTGAAAATCCGCCTCCATCTCCACAAGCTTTGACGGGTCACGCAGAACCGCAGAAGGATGATAAAATGCAGTCAGCCACACATTCTTACGAAGCAGAAAGGTCCCGTGCTGTCGGGTTATCCGGTAATCCGGCTGGATAATCCGCTGCGCGGCCACTCTCCCCAGGCAGACCATAATCTTCGGGCGCAGCAGGATGGTTTCGTACTTCAGATAGGGAATGCAGGCCTCCTTCTCCTCCGGCTGCGGGTCCCGATTGCCCGGCGGATGACATTTTACAATATTCGTCAGATAGATTTCATCCCGGCTCATCCCGATTCCCGCCAGCATCCGGTCAAACAGCTCCCCAGACCTTCCGGTAAATGGAACGCCGTCCCGGTCCTCATTGCTTCCCGGCCCCTCGGCAATGAACATGACCGGGGATTTTAAATTTCCTTTTCCCATCACCGCCTTATTCCTCGTCCGCGCCAGGGGGCAGCGGCTGCAGTGATCTACAAACTGCTTTAATTCCTCATATGTGTACATAATCTCTCATTTCTCTCTTTTTCCAGATATTTCGTCTTCCTCTTCTCTCCTTACTTCCAACACACTCCAGGCTTGCGCGCGGAGCATACAGATGAAACCTGCATATTCCATCCACATAAAATGCAAACTCCGCCGGACAGGACGCCGCCTCCAGAATCCTTCGCGTCATCTTCCCCTGCGCCGGGGCACTTAACCTTCTGGCATTCCGGCTTTTCATCCGAATGTCCAGCCGATACCTCCCCTGCTTCAGAATCAGCCGATTTTCCGTACAGAGAACCACCCGGACCCCAAGATATGTGGCAAGGCGGTATTCCTTCCCTTCATATTGAATCACGCAGATGCAGCCTCGAAAATGCAGGCCGCAGAAGGGGATGGAAGCGGCTGCGGCCATGATGGAGCATCCAGCTTCGGACTGCACTTCGGACTGCACACACACATTTGCCGTGCGGGATATGAATTCATTTGCCTGAATCCACAGATAGGAGGACGGAAACGAACATCCGCTGTCCATCTCAATATACCCCACTCCATCGGTGAAGTCAATTGTCTTTCCATTCAGCCTCACACTCCCATACAGCCGATGGCGCATGCTGATAATCCCATGCCGGCATTCCATCGGAAGGAACCGAAACGGCCCCATGATATCATACCGGATGGGCGAGAACCGCCCATAGCGGATGGTTCCGGTCAGTGTAATTCGAGGCGTCCGGATATTCAGCCGGATTCCTTTTCTTGAAAAATGATTCCCCTTCGTCCACGGCACCTTTGCCGAGAAATCATTGGTAATAATCTGGATAAAACGCCCCGTATCGGCCTGTCCGGCAATCAGGCAGAGCGTCTGATCGGATTTCTGGTGTTTGAAATAGAAGCCTTTGAAGTATTTTCTCACGTTGTCTACCTCCTGTGATTCGCTTTTGAATCTTTATTCTTACACCTTTTCAATCGGGCTATACATACATAAACGTTTCATAAAAAACGAAAACCGTCGTCTCCAACATGGGGAGAGACGACGGTTTTCGTCCGGTTAACTGCGCTTGAAACACGCATTCACCTTAATCCATATGATAAAAATCCTCTGTATACAGCGGGGGATTTACTGCATAGGCCAGAAGATTTGCTGCCGATATCGTATCAAATACCGGAACATCGCATTGTTCGGTTATATATCTGGCATAGGTTGCCAGATTACTGCATTCAATGATGATGGC
>JAUNPZ010000104.1:0-7206 GCA_030536455.1 Lachnospiraceae bacterium
CTGTTAGGAAACCGGGTGGTGCGGGCATTTGCCAATCAGGACATTGAGATTGAAAAGTTCCGTGAGGACAATCATGCGTTCCTGGCCATCAAGCGGAAAACCTACAAGTATATGGCCGGCTTCCAGGATACCATCCGGATGTTTGACGGCGTGATGTATACGGTAGTGATTCTGGCCGGCGGCCTTTTTATGCTGAAGGGATACATCGACCCAGGCGATCTGGTGGCGTACACCATGTATGTGACCACCCTGCTTGCTACCATCCGCAGGATCATCGAGTTTGCGGAGCAGTTCCAGCGGGGCATGACCGGTATCGAGCGGTTTGTGGAAATCATGGATTCCACGGTGGAGATATTAGACGAGCCGGGAGCGAAGCCTCTGGAGCAGGTAAAGGGCGGCATCCGGTTTGAGCATGTAAGCTTTGAGTATCCGGATGACCACAATCCGGTTCTGGATGATATCAGCCTGGACATCCGTCCCGGCGAGCGGATTGCCCTGGTAGGGCCTTCCGGCGGCGGAAAGACCACCTTGTGCAACCTGATTCCGCGTTTCTATGATACCACCAGAGGCGCAATCCAGATTGACGGCCGGGAACTTCGGGGAATCACCCTTCAGAGCCTGCGCTCCAACATCGGCATCGTGCAGCAGGATGTGTACCTGTTCTCCGGAACGGTATATGACAACATCGCTTACGGAAGGCCGGAGGCGTCCCGCGAGGAAGTAATCCAGGCGGCGAAGATGGCCGGCGCCCATGCGTTCATCTCGGAGCTGAAGAATGGCTATGATACCTATGTGGGCGAGCGTGGCGTGAAGCTGTCCGGCGGACAGAAGCAGCGCATCAGCATCGCGAGAGTGTTCTTAAAGAATCCGGCGATTCTGATCCTGGATGAGGCGACGGCCGCTCTGGATAATGAAAGCGAGCATCTGGTATCCGAGTCGCTGGACAAGCTGGCGGCAGGCAGGACCACCATTACCATTGCCCATCGTCTGACCACCATCCAGAATGCAGACCGGATCCTGGTGCTTTCCGAAAGCCGGATTGCAGAGGAGGGAAGCCATCAGGAGCTGATGGAGAAGAAGGGCATGTATTACCAGCTTTACACCTCGGCCTACAGCCAGGAACAGGCATAAAAAAGAAAAGATAAAGAATCGTTATCGAATAAAGGGGAGACAATCATATGAAAATTGCAATTGTAACCGACAGCAACAGCGGCATGACGCAGGCAGAGGGAAAGGAACTTGGCGTGTCCATTATTCCGATGCCGTTTATGATTAATGAAGAGACGTATTTTGAGGATATCGACCTGACCCAGCCTCAGTTCTACGAGATGCTGGCAGTGGGCGCGGATATCTCCACCTCGCAGCCCTCACCGGAATCGGTGATGAGCGTGTGGGATGCACTTTTAAAGGAATACGAGGCTGTGGTTCACATCCCCATGTCCAGCGGATTAAGCGGCTCCTGCCAGACGGCGATGATGCTGGCGCAGGATTATGAGGGAAAGGTGCAGGTGGTGAACAACCAGCGTGTGTCCGTAACTCAGAGACAGTCCGTGCTGGATGCCCTGGAGATGGCAGAGAAGGGCTATACCGCTGTTCAGATTAAGGAAAAGCTGGAGGCGGAGAAGTTTGAAAGCACCATCTACATTACGGTAGATACGTTAAAATATTTAAAGAAGGGCGGTCGGATTACCCCGGCTGCCGCTATGCTGGGAACCCTTCTGCGGATTAAGCCGGTGCTTACCATCCAGGGAGAGAAGCTGGATGCATTTTCCAAGGTACGCACTATGAAACAGGCGAAGACCACCATGATTCATGCCATCCAGAAGGATTTTGAGACCCGTTTTCAGGACCCGGAGGGAAAGAACATGCACATTGAGATTGCCCACACGGAGAATCTGGAGGCGGCGATGGAGCTGAAGGCAGAGCTGGAGGAAATCTTCCCGGGCTCTGAGGTCTATGTGGCTCCTCTGTCCTTAAGCATCTCCTGCCACATCGGGCCAGGTTCCCTGGCGATTGCGGCCAGCAAGGTGCTGGAGGTCTGATTGGGCGCCGCAGGCAGCCTCCGGGGCTCCTGGAGGAAAGGAAGATTCAGCGTAAAGCTTCCTCTGGTGCTGCTTTTGATGGTGGTGGGACTGCTTCCCATGCTGATTCACGGAGGGATTCTGGCCGTGTCGGTGGAGCAGGACCAGATGACAAGCCGAAGCGTGGAGATGCAGAACCAGTGTTTGATTTTAAGCAGCAAGATGACCCGCGCCGGATATCTGACGGAGAATGGCAAGGCGCCCTCCTTTGACGCGGAATTTGACATCACAGCCGATTTATTCCATGGCCGGATTCTGATCGTGGACCGGAATTACCGGATCATCAAGGACACCTTCGGGCTGGCGGAGGGAAAGATTGTGGTGTCGGAGGAGGTAATCCGCTGCTTTCAGGGAGAAAACAGCAGTGTAAACAACCTGGAGCAGCATTATCTGGTGCAGACCGTTCCCATCTATGACAACACCCCGGAGAAGAAGATACAGGGCGTGATGGTGATGGCGGCTTCGACGGAAAGCATGAGCCGTCTGTCGGATTCTGTGCTGGAGGAGTCCTGGTTCCTGTTTCTGATTACCGGAGTGGTCCTTCTCCTGATTGCCGTCGGGGCGGTCGGAATCCTGATTCGTCCTTTCCAGGTCCTGCAGCGGATTCTGGAGATGGTGGCGGACGGAGATTTGGAATGTGACATTGATGAGCATACCTACCTGGAGACGAAGGGCATCTCCGACGCGGTGGACCAGACGATGCGGAAGCTGAAGGCGGCCGACCAGTCCAGACAGGAGTTCGTGTCCAATGTGTCCCATGAGCTGAAGACCCCCATTACCTCTATCCGGGTCCTGGCGGATTCGCTGATGAGCATGGAAGGGGCTCCGGTGGAGCTGTATCAGGAATTTATGTCCGATATTTCCGATGAGATTGACCGGGAAAGCAAGATTATCGATGACCTTCTGACCCTGGTCAAGATGGATAAGGCCAATTCGGCCCAGATGAATGTGACGCAGATTTCCATTAACAGTCTGATGGAGATGATTTTGAAGCGTCTGCGGCCCATCGCCCAGATGCGGAATATCGAATTGATTTACGAAAGCATCCGGGAGGTAAGCGCCGATGTGGACGAGGTGAAGCTGTCCCTGGCGTTTAACAATCTGGTGGAGAATGCCATCAAGTATAACCTGGATGACGGCTGGGTGAAGGTGATCCTGGATGCCGACCACAAGGCGTTTTATGTGACGGTGGCGGACTCCGGCGTCGGAATCCCGGAGGAGTTCCAGGAGCAGATTTTCGAGCGTTTTTACCGGGTGGATAAGGCGCGCTCCAGGGAAACCGGAGGAACCGGCCTGGGACTTTCCATAACCAAGAGTGTGATTATGATGCACCACGGAACCATAAAGGTAGAAAGCCAGGAGGGCAAGGGGTCCGTATTCTTTGTCCGGATTCCGTTAAATTATGTTCCGGCCGGAACCGGAAAGACCGGGGCGGCAGCCGGCTCTGCCAAGGGCTCGCCTGCACTGAAAAGCTTCTGGATGGGCAGCTATTACGGAAGGAAGAAGGAGGAGCCGAAACCAAAGCGGTCTCCTAAAAAGGCTGCGAAACCGGATGGAAAGAAGGAGGAGAAGACATGAAAGGACGGAGGATTCTCCTTGTGATTCTGGCCATTTGGCTGGCGGCAGCCGGATGCAGGCAGAAGCCGGATAAGCTGCAGGAACATGCTGAGAATGAATATCTGATTTATTATCTGAATACCGGAATGACCCGGATGATTCCGGTAAAGTATCAGGCGGAATCGGAGGACCGGCTGGACCTGGTTTCCGAGCTGTATGAACAGCTTGTGACGGTGCCTGCGGACCTGGATGGGAAATCTCCGCTTATGCCCAAGGTGGCGCTTCAGCATTTCCAGTGGGACCAGAATGTGCTGTATCTTTATTTTGATGCCAATTATACCATGATGAATCCCAGTCAGGAGATTCTGTGCCGGGCCGCTCTGACGAAGACGCTGACTCAGATTGAGGGCGTGGAGTACTTAAATATCTACAGCGGAGAGCAGCCTCTGATGGATGCTTCCGGCAATCCGGTGGGGATGCTGGCGGCCGGAGATTTCGTGGACAGCATCAGCAATGTAAATACCTATGAGAAGTCCGAGCTGGTTCTGTATTTTGCCGATGAGACAGGCGGAAAGCTGGTGGAGGAGAAGCGCGAGGTGGTCCACAGCATCAACACCTCCATGGAGCGGTTGATTGTGGAGGAGCTTCTGGCGGGACCGGAGAAGGAGGGCTGCAAGGCCACCATCCCGGCGGAGACGAAGCTTTTGAATGTTTCCGTGACGGATAATGTGTGCTATCTGAATTTCGATTCCAGCTTTTTAAACAATGCGCTGGAGGTCACGGATGAGATTGCCCTTTATTCCATCGTGGATTCCCTGACCCAGCTTACCTCGGTAAACCGGGTGCAGTTTTCCGTCAATGGGTCGCCGGCGGTGATGTTCCGGGAGCGGGTTTCTCTGGATAAGCTGTTTGAACAGAATATGGATTATATGACAGGAGGCGAAACGCCATAAAAAGACCGCTTTTTGCAGCAGCAGCCGGGTTCGTACTTGGAGAGGTATGCGCGTGTTGGGCAGAGAGTGGAAGAGGAATGGAAGCGTTATGTCTGGGAGCCGCAGCGCTGGCTGGTTTTGCAGCGGCGGCGTGGCCGGATTTTGCAGCGGCGTCATGGCCGGATTTTGCAGCAGCAGTGCGGCCGGATTCTGCAGAGAAAGTCCGTCCGGACAGCAGGCGGGAGCCGGAAAGAAACGGCAGAGGGATAAGAGAAGACAAAAGAAACAGAAGAGACAGAAGAAAAAATAGATATGGGGAAAGCAGAGGTATGCGCGGTATCTGGCGGATGCTTCTGCTTCTTTGTGTTTTTCTGGCTGGTTTCATGCGGATGCAGACCGCAGCGGCGGACTGGAGGGAGATGGAGGAGCGGCAGACTGCTTTTCTTCCGGATGGCAGCCAGACTGTGATTTCCGGGATTGTGAAGGATATCCGGGAGAAAGAGCGGTTCTATGTGGTGACGGTGGAAGATGCGGCGGCGGAGCGTGCAGAATGGGGAGATGCAGAGCCGGAGCTTGCAGAGTGGGGAGATGCAGAGCGAGAAGGCGCAGAACCGGGGCGGGCAGACCTGAAAGACGCAGAGCAGACGGCCATAGACATAGGAAGTGTACTGGTGTATGTGGAGAAGAAATCAGGTTCGGGCAAGGAGAAGCGTTCAGAGGATGACTCAGAGGATGGCACAGAGAACGGCTCAGAGGATGGCACGGAGATTGGCGCGGGTCCGGGAGGCAGCCTGAATTTGGAAATCGGCGGCCGGGTCCGGGGCTGGGGGGCGGTCAGCTATTTTAAAACCGCCCGGAATCCGGGGCAGTTTGATTTGAAGCGGTATTACCGCTCCCAGGGAATTTCCATGGCCTGCTTTGCGGATGCGGTTTCCCAGAGTGGGCCGGGTTCGCCTCTTCTGGATGGGTTGTACCGATTCCGGAGAGGCTGCAGCCGCATCCTGGAGGAAATCTGCGAAAAGGAGGACCTGGGAATCTTCCGGGCAGCGATTCTGGGGGAAAAGGAGGGGATGGACGGGGAGCAGAAGGACTTATATCAGAGAAATGGGATTGCCCACCTTCTAGCCATCAGCGGCCTTCACCTTTCCCTGATTGGCATGGGCCTTCACCGTCTGCTGCGCAGGAACGGACTGGGATATGGGGCCGCCGGAACTTTGGCAGGCGGGCTGATTCTCTGCTACGGGTGGATGACCGGGGCCTCCGGTTCCGCGATGCGGGCAGTCATCATGCTTTCCGCCGCATTTCTGGCAGAGTATCTGGGGAGGACCTATGACCTGCTTTCCGCCCTTTCCCTGGCAGCTCTGCTTCTGGCGCATTCCCGGCCCTTCCTTTTGGAAACCAGCGGATTTCAGTTATCCTTCGGGGCGGTTCTCGGAATCGGTCTTCTGGGCAGTCATCTGGTAAAGGGGCTGGGCGCTTCGAAAAAATGGCAGCAGAATCTGATTATCAGTCTGTCCATCCAGCTTATGACCTGTCCCATTGTGCTGTGGCATTATTTTCAGTATCCGGTGTATGGGATTCTTCTGAATCTGTTGGTGGTGCCGCTTATGGGTTATGTGGTGGTTTCCGGGATTGCCGGCATCGGGCTTGGCTGGCTGATTCCGGCCCTGGGAACGGCCGCAGTGGGAACCGGACATTACATCCTGGCTTTGTATCAGCTTCTGTGCCTCCGGTTTTCGGAGTTGCCCGGCCATCAGGCGGTCTGGGGGAGGCCCGGATGGCATCAGATTGGGCTGTATTACGGAATCCTGGCCGGGCTGACACTGTTTCTGGATATGCGTGGAAGGAGGCGGGAAAGGCAGTCATCCGATGCGGTGCTTTTGACTGCCGGAGCGCTCTGCTGCTTTTTCTGCCTGCGCCCCGGACCGCAGAGAGGGTGCGACATTACATTTCTCGATGTGGGGCAGGGGGACGGAATCGTGATTCAGTGCGAAAAGGATGGAGTGGTGCTCATCGACGGGGGAAGCACCAGCGAGAAAAATCTGGGGGAGGACTGCCTGGAGCCGTATCTGAAATCCGAAGGCATATCCCAGGTGGATGCAGCCGTGGTAAGCCATGGGGACCGGGACCATATAAGCGGCCTTCTGTATCTTCTGGAGGAAAGCCGGGACATCCGCATCGGCAGCCTGATTCTGCCGGAGGCCGGGAAGGAAGATGCGGGCTATGAGGAGCTGCTCCGTGCGGCAGAGGCAGAAAAGGTTCCCGTTGCCTATCTGGCGGCAGGCGGTCAGATACAGGCCGGGGACTGCCGGTTTAGCTGCCTTTATCCGGCGGCGGGAGAGGAGATCGATCCGTCTGACCGGAATCAGCAGTCCCTGATTCTGAAGATGGATTACCAGGATTTCCATCTGCTCCTTACCGGAGACGCGGACCAGGAAGGGGAGCGGCGGATGATAGAACGGACCGGAGGGGAAGCACTTGCTGACATCCAGGTTTTGAAGGCGGCCCATCACGGCTCCCGTTTTTCCAACAGTGAAGCGCTCTTAAAGGCGTCCTCGCCCGAACTGGCGGTGATTTCCTATCAGGAAGGGAACTCTTACGGCCATCCCCATGAGGAAGCGCTGGAGCGGATGGAG
>JAUNPZ010000104.1:7306-10225 GCA_030536455.1 Lachnospiraceae bacterium
TCAGGAAGGGAACTCTTACGGCCATCCCCATGAGGAAGCGCTGGAGCGGATGGAGGCGGCCGGATGCACGATATTAAAGACTGCAGAGCTGGGCGCGGTCCTCCTTCATGTGGAGGCCGGAACGCTGGAATATCATGGATACTGCTCCACGGAGCCGGGAGGATGATGACTGGAAACTGGCAGCTATTGTAAAACGGAAAAAAATCGAATATAATGATAGCAGGCAAGCAGACAAGAGAAATATAGAAAATCACAGGAGGCTAGTTTTGATATGAAGAATTTTGACATTACCATTCCGACCCGCATTTTATTTGGACGGGATACTGAAAAGCAGGTGGGCGCCTGCATCCGGGAGTATGGATTTCACAAGGTTTTGCTCCATTACGGCGGCGGAAGCGTGAAGAAAAACGGTCTTCTGGACCGGGTGGAGGAATCCCTCCGGGCCGAAGGCATTGAGTATGTGGAGCTGGGCGGCGTTCAGGCCAATCCGGTCCTTAGCATGGTGCGGCAGGGAATCAAGCTCTGTCTGGAGGAGCAGGTTGACTTTATCCTGGCAGTGGGCGGCGGCAGCGTCATCGACTCCTCCAAGGCCATCGGAGACGGCGCAGGGAATCCGGAGGATGATGTGTGGAGTTACTTTTTAAAAGAGGCTGCGCCGGTGCATCACATCCCGGTGGGCGTGATTCTGACTCTGGCGGCATCGGGAAGTGAGATGAGCCAGTCTGCGGTTCTGACTAACGAGGAAAATGGACTGAAGCGTGGCTTTAACAGCTGGACCCATCAGCCCCTCTTTTCCATCTGCAACCCGGAGCTGACCTACACGGTGAATAAATTCCAGACCGGCTGCGGCACCGTGGATATTATGATGCACACGCTGGAGCGGTATTTTGGCTGGAGCAGGGACAGCGCGGTGACGGACCGGATTGCAGAAGGACTTTTAAAGGCTGTGATCGAGGCCGGAAGGATTGCCGACCGGAATCCGGAGGATTACGAGGCCAGAGCCTCCCTCATGTGGGCCGGAAGCCTGTCTCATAATGGCCTGACCGGACTTGGCCGCGAATTTCTGATGCAGGTGCATCAGATGGAGCATGAGCTATCTGGCATGTATCCGAGAATCGCCCACGGAGCCGGTTTATCCGCATTATTCTGCTCCTGGTCCCGATTCGTATGCCCGGCTGCGGTAGAGCGCTTTGCCCAGTATGCGGTGCGGGTGTGGAATGTGGAGATGAATTTTGAGAATCCGATGGCCACTGCGCTGGCCGGAATCCAGGCCACCGAGGATTTCTTTAAGAGCCTCCAGATGCCGGTATCCTTAGAGGAGCTTCAGGTGGAGCCGGAGAAATTCCAGGAGATGGCGGACAAATGTACCAATTTCGGAGCCAGAACACTGCCGGGAATCCGGGAGCTTGGAAAGCAGGAGATGATTCAGATTTATCAGATGGCATATCCAAGAAGATAGGACGGAGCCGGTAAAAATAAGTAAGAGGAGACGAAAACCAGATGCAGACGCTGAATCAGG
Organism: Lachnospiraceae bacterium; assembly: GCA_030536455.1. Lineage (GTDB taxonomy): Bacteria > Bacillota > Clostridia > Lachnospirales > Lachnospiraceae > Caccovicinus. The sequence goes on from JAUNPZ010000104.1 coordinate 8,826, forward strand.
ATATCAAGGAGCGGAATTTTAAACGGGTCTATCTGTTGTATGGGGAGGAAACGTTCCTGAAAAAAAGTTATAAAAACCGCCTGAAGGAAGCTGTTCTTGGCGATGACACGATGAATTACCATTATTTTGAAGGAAAGGGAATAAACGTCTCCGAGATTATCGGGCTTGCCGATACCATGCCCTTCTTTGCGGAAAAGCGGCTGATTTTGATGGAGGACAGCGGTTTCTTTAAAAGCGGCGGGGAAGAGCTGGCGGAGTACCTTCCGGAGCTTCCGGATACCACCTGCATGGTGTTTGTGGAGTCAGAGGTGGACAAGCGGAGCCGGATGTTCAAAGCCGTGAAAAAGACCGGCTATGCAGCAGAGATGGTGCGTCAGGATTCCGCCCAGCTTGCCAAGTGGGCGGGAGGAATCCTGGCAAAAGAAGGCAAAAAGATTGCAGGCTCCACCATGGAGCTGTTCCTCTCCAAAACCGGAGACGATATGGAAAATATCCGCTCCGAGCTGGAAAAGCTGATCAGCTATACCATGGGGCGGGATGTGGTGACGGCCCAGGATGTGGAGGATATCTGCACCACCCAGGTGACGAACAAGATATTCGACATGATTTCCGCAATCTCCGGCCGCCAGACGAAGAAGGCCATGGAGCTTTACGAGGACCTTCTGATTCTGCGGGAACCGCCCATGCGGATTCTGTTCCTCATCGCCAGACAGTTTAACCAGCTTCTTCTGGTTCGAGATATGCTTGGGAAAAATATGGGACGGGCAGAGATGGCCTCCAGTCTTAAGCTGCCTCCGTTTGTGGTAGGAAAGATGATTCCACAGGCAAAAGCATTTACCAAAGAGCAGATTCGTTCCTATGTGCAGCTCTGCGTGGATACGGAAGAGGCCGTCAAGCAGGGAAGGCTTCAGGACCGGCTGGCGGTGGAGCTGTTAATCTGCCGGGATTTCCGGCAGGCGTGAGAAATTCCGGGGGAAAGCCCGCAGGGATAATGGTGGAAGAAAATACGCAAGACTGTGGCATACTGCGATTCTTCCCAGATGGAAACCGATATTTGAATATATTCCGATTGAAAGCCGGATTGAGAAGGTTTCCGGAAATTATCTGCGGCTGATGATTGAATTCAATTTCATCCGTATGACAATTCCTGATAAGCTGAACAGCAGAAACCAAAGATATATAATTTATACATCTTCGTTTACTTTTTCTCTGTACGAAACGATATACACAAAAGGGATTGTACTTCGCAACCAGATTCAGGTAGTTCAATTTTAATTATAAATCAACACATATCGGAAAATAAAAGAGGAACTGACATTAACAGACAGTTCCTCTAAATTGTACTATTTCAATATCTCTATACAGTATAAAGAATTTCTGCCAGCATACATACCTCTTTC
>JAUNPZ010000105.1 GCA_030536455.1 Lachnospiraceae bacterium
GGGTTTCCGGGTGTAAGGCGGCGATTTGACTCAGTTTTTGACTCAATTCGTGGTGTTTATAAGAAAAGTCTCCGTCATGTGACGGGGACTTTTTGAAAATAAAAACAAAAAAGGCACTGGAAAAAACCAGCACCTTTTCGTAACATACTTGCACTTTATGTGCTTGTGTGCTATAATCTAATCACAAGGATGTTGCGAGGATTAAAAAAACCCTTACACACGGTATCCACGTATTGCAGTACGAGGATACCTTTTTTCTTTGAATTTATCACTTTTGCAATAAATCAATGATGGAAATTATGACAAGCAATAAAGTAAGTAACTCCATTTTTGTCATGGGAACCATCTCCCCTCCTATGTATGTGAAACTGATACATGTAGGGGAAAAAATATCCTCGCTGTAATTAGACTGGTTCTATTATAGCAGAAGTTTATAGGTTGTTCAACCGTGGTTTGGTATCAAGGTTTTGTTATCTGAGGTAGCGGCATGGAAAAAGCGGACATACTGTATATAATAGAACGTTTAAAAAAGGATGAGCAGTTAGAATGTTACCGTTTGGGTTTAGCCGGGTCTTATGCGAGAGGAACCAATGACGTTGCAAGTGATATAGATATCGTTGTTGATTCGGATGGAATGCCGGTGGCTGATATGGAGTGTATAAAAAAGCACTTCAGAGGGGTGGAGGTGGACATTCTTTGCCTTGGACTTCTCAGAAAAGAAGATGAAAAATTAGATGATTTTCTGAAAGAAATGGGTTTGCCATCAAATAGAAATAGCTTGTATAAAAATGTGCTTTGTGAAGTTATCTGGTGTGGGTAAGGGAGAGTTTGACTCAGTTTTTTTTAACCGTATACACTTTGACACAATTTAACCGGAAGGGGAGGATTAGAAAAGATGTATACCTTTGCGGATTTTGTAAATATTATAACGGAACTCCGGTCGGACCATGGCTGTCCGTGGGACCGGGAGCAGACCTTCGAGTCCCTGAAGAAGTGCCTGGCGGACGAGGCCGAAGAGGTGTTCCAGGCGGTGGATCATAAGGATATGGAGAATCTTTGTGAGGAGCTTGGGGATGTGATGCTCCAGGTCATGCTGAACAGCCAGATTGCCAGTGAGCTGGGAGCGTTCACCATCGACGATGTGATTGATGGGGTATGTAAGAAAATGATTCGCCGTCATCCTCATGTATTCGGGGATGTGAAGGCATCCACTCCGGAGGAGAGTCTGAAGCTGTGGAACCAGGTCAAACAGCAGGAAAAGGCGGAGAGAGAAGCGAAGCGGAAAATGGCGGAAAAACCTTGACAAATGGGGCAGAAACGGATATAAATGATAGAGTACACATTTGCGGCTGTGAAGGCAGATAGAGGCGGCCGCCATAATTTAAAAGTGCAGGGCCAGAGTGCTCCGCCCGGCGGAGATACGATAGTCCCTGTTCACAAATCAGGAGGAAAATAATGAACAAGACCGAATTAATCGCAGCAGTAGCTGAGAAGGCAGAAATTTCCAGAAAAGATGCAGAGAAGGCATTAAAGGCTTTCACTGATGTAGTGGCAGAAGAGTTAGTAAAGGGCGAGAAGGTACAGTTAGTTGGATTCGGTACTTTTGAAGTTTCCGAGAGACCGGAGAGAGAAGGAAGAAATCCGAAGAGCGGCGAGCCGATGGTAATTGCAGCTTCCAAGAACCCGAAGTTCAAGGCTGGCAAGGCTTTAAAGGATATGGTAAACGCATAATCGAGTAAAGAAATTACGGTGCCGCTTAAATTATCCGCAAGATGATTGGGCGGCATCTTTTTATTTCCGGAAGATTCTGCCGCTGGAGAATTTTATTTTCGAAAGATTTTACTGCCGGAGAATTTTATCTCGGACAGAGAGGACAGGAGGTGCAAGTTATGCGGTTGGATAAGTATTTGAAGGTGTCACGTTTGATCAAGCGGCGCACCGTGGCGAATGACGCCTGCGATGCAGGGCGTGTGTCGGTGAATGGAAAGACGGCCAAGGCCAGCACGGAAGTAAAGGTTGGCGATATAATCGAGATTGGATTCGGAAACAGCAACGTCAAGGTAGAGGTGCTGGATATTCAGGACACGACGAAGAAGAATGACGCGAAGGAGCTGTTCCGGTATCTGTGACCGGAAACTGTGAGTGAAAACTGGAAACCAGACATATTTTTGAAAACCTCCTAATATACTGAAACAGGTACCGCTGCTGATGTGCGTGCAGACAGGCGGAAGGCGTTTCGATATCGGGAGGTTTTTTATATGGAAGAAAAGGTGAGCCCTCGTCCTCATCGTCTGATGATGGAGGACCGGGGGAAGATGAGCATTACGGGGATTGCGGATGTGATTTCCTTTGATGAAAACCAGGTGGTGCTGGATACGGATAAGGGGCTTCTGACGATTAAGGGGAAGGATTTGTGCGTCAGCCGCCTTACCCTGGACAAGGGCGAGGTGGATATTGACGGACAGGCTGACAGTCTGGTCTACAGCTCCAATGAGGCCTTCCGCAAGGCCGGAGAATCCCTGCTTTCCCGGCTGTTTAAGTGACGGGCGGCATGGTGAGCGGCCCGCTTCTTCATCAGGCCGTCCTTTTTGGAAACTGTATCCTGCTGGGGGGCTGGCTGATGTTCTGCTACGACCTGCTTCGGACGGGCCGTCTGATTTTCGAACAGAGAAGCTGGCTGGTCAGCCTGGAGGATTTTCTGTACTGGGTCTATGTGAGCGTTTCGGTGTTCTCCCTTCTCTTCCGGCAGAATGACGGGACGCTCCGGGGGTACGCGGTGTTTGGCGTGCTGTTCGGGATGCTTCTTTATGACCGGATTATCAGCCAAAATGTGATGAAGGTGTTGCAAAAAGCGATAAAATGTATTAAAATAAAGTATTATAAACAAAAGTGTTTCAAAAAAACAGTTAACATAAAAAGTGGTGATGATGATGAGTGCCAGAGGACGGCAGTCCCGGATGCGGAAGCGGGACCGGTGGGGGAACCGGATGGCTCTGATTGGCATTACGGTGGTGGTGCTGAGCCTGGCCGTGGTGGTGAATCTAAAGGGCGCATCCCTGAAGGAAAAGGACCTGGAGTACCAGGTGAAGGAGGAGAATATCCTGGCTCAGAAGGCTGAGGAGGAGATGAGGAAAGAGGAGCTGGAGGAGCGGAAGATTTATGTCCAGACCAAGCAGTATATCGAAGAGGTAGCGAAGGAAAAGCTGGGGCTTGTGAACCCGGATGAGATTTTGCTGAAGCCGTCCGACGGCCGGTGAGGGCTGTCTGGAATCGGTAATGAAATCCTTCCCGTCCGCATATAATCTTTTCAAGGCATTGGAATCGATTATATGGGACAGGAGGGATTTTTTGTGCTGTTTCGAAGGCGGAACCAGAAGCGTCTGGATATGGCAGATGTGAATGTATATACAGCGGCAAGGCTTGGGGATATGGCGGCATCCCTGAGCCGTCTTGCCCAGTCGTTTACGGAGGAGATGGACGGGAAACACCTGACGAAGGAGGACGGGGCGGCCGCGATGCAGACGGCAGCGGCCATGGTGTGCGGAAGCTGCAGCCGCTGCAATCTGTACCAGGACAGCGCCAGGGAGGACAGCTACTATCTGCATTATCTGCTCCGCGCCTTTGAGGTGCATGGGGCGGTGCGGATGGAGGATATGCCTCTTCTGTTCCGGCAGACCTGTTTCCATAAGGAGAAATATTTAAACCAGTTAAACAGCAGCCTGGGGCGGGCCACCATGAACCTGTCCTGGAAGAACCGTTTCCTGGAAAGCCGGGATGCGGTGGTGGTGCAGTTCCGGGAGCTGGCATCGATTATCGAGGAGTTTTCCAGACAGATGGAGCAGGCGGCGGACATTACGGAGCAGTGGCAGGAGGGCGTGAGGCGGTTGTTCCGCAGGCATCATATGCTGGTGGAGAATATGCTGATTCTGGAGTATGAGAACCGGCAGAGGGAGGCGTATCTGACGGTGCGGACGACCCACGGGGCCTGCCTGACGGCCAGGGAGGCCGCCGGTGTGCTGGGACAGGCCATGGGGCGGAAGCGGTGGTATCCGGCCAGGGACAGCAAGGCGATCGTCACCAGACAGTCCGGGACGCTGCGCTTTGTGGAGGAAGGAAAATACCAGATGCTGTATGGAATTTCCAGGAGAGCAAAGGAGGGCGAGGCGGTATCGGGCGACAGCTATACCTTTTTTAAGAATCTGGAGGGGCAGGTCATTATGAGTCTGGCAGATGGGATGGGAAGCGGGGAGCGGGCCTGTATGGAAAGCTGCCGGATCATCGACCTGACGGAGCAGCTGATCCAGTCGGGCTTTACGGCCCGGTCGTCCTTAAAGCTGGTCAATACGGTGCTTCTTCTGGCGGGGAAGGAGCAGCATCCGGCCGCCATGGATGTGGTCTGTGTGGATTTGAATACGGGAGTGCTGGAGGCGATGAAGCTGGGAGCGGCTGCCTCCTTTGTGATGGGGCGGGACGGCGTGGAGCTTTTGGAGGCAGGCGATGTACCCATCGGCGTATTGAATCCCATCGAGCCGGTGCTGCTGTCGAAAAAGCTGTGGGACGATGACCGGATCGTGATGGTCAGCGACGGGGTCCTGGATGCCCTTCCTGGGGAGAATAAGGAGGAGGCGATGACCGAGTTCCTGACGGCCCTGCCGCCGGGAAGGCCCCAGGAGATTGCGGAGCAGGTGATGGACTTTGCCTTGTCCTCCGGCGGCGCGGTCAGAGATGATATGACGGTATTTACCGCCGGAATCTGGGAGCGCGGGTGAGCGGGCATGGTCCGGGAAAGATTTTGCGCTGCCGGGCAAATATCATTTGCATCTGGAAGAAACCGGGTATATGATAAAAGCAGGTAAGGGCTGCAGTCTGGAGAAAAGGAGGAAGGGACGTATGAGGAAACGGGTGGAGGATTTTATCCGGAAACAGGAACTGTTCGGGACGGGGGCGCAGGTGCTGGCTGCGGTGTCAGGAGGAGCGGATTCCGTCTGTCTTCTGTATTTATTGGCGCAGATGCGGGAAGAATGGGAGTTAGAGGTCCGGGCGGTCCATGTGAATCACGGACTGCGCGGCGGGGAAGCAGACAGGGACGCGGCATTTACGGAAAATTTCTGCAGGGCACTTTCGGTTCCGTGCAGGGTGCGCCAGGTGGATGTGCGCGGACTGGCGGCATCTCAGGGCCTTTCTGAGGAGGAGGCGGCCCGGAATCTCCGGTATCAGGCGCTGGAGGAGGAAGCGGAAAGCTGGGAGAAGGAATCCGGCTGTCCGGTCCGGATTGCGGTGGCCCATCACGGAGATGATAACGTGGAAACCATTCTTCACAACCTGTTCCGCGGAAGCGGATTAAAGGGTCTTGGCGGCATCCGCCCGATGCGGGGAAGGATCGTGCGCCCGCTTCTTACGGTGACCAGACAGGAGATTCTGGATTATCTGAAGGAAGAGGGCCTGGAATACTGTATGGATTCAACCAACGGGTCGGGGGATTATACCCGGAACCGGCTGCGTCTCCAGATTCTTCCTCTGATTCAGTCGGAGGTGAATGAGCGGGCAGCGGAGCATATCCTTCAGGCAGCGGAGCGGATGTATCAGGCCGATGTGTATCTGGAGGAGCAGGCCAGACGGTGGCTTTTGCAGTATGGAGCGGCGGAAGGCCGGGCGGACTGGAATGGAGCGGCAGATGGCCGGGCGGACTGGAATGGAGCGGCAGGAGGCCGTGCGGACCGGAATGCAGCGGCGGATGCCGGACGGAACGCGGAGAAGGGGATGCTGGCGGTGCAGGAGGCGCCCATGCGTGTGGGTGCGGACGCTGCCCGGCTTTTGAGAGAGCCGGCGATTATCCAGACCTACGTCATCCGTCATATGATAGGGGAGATGACCGGGACGAAGAAGGATTTGACCAGCGTCCATGTGGAGGATGTGCGGGAGCTTCTGGAAAAGCAGGCCGGAAAGCAGGCGGACCTTCCATATGGACTGATGGCCCGGCGGACCTATGATTATCTGTGGATTGAGCAGAAAATGGAAAAAAAACAGGAGGAGGAGCTGCCATTTTCCCTGCCGGAGATAGAAACAGCGGTGTTTTCCTTCGAAAAAGGGATGAAAATTCCGGAAAACCAGTATACGAAATGGTTTGATTATGATAAAATAAAGGGTACTTTGTCTGTTCGTACCAGACAGACGGGAGATTATTTCCTGCTCCCCGGCGGTGGGAGAAAGACCATCAAGTCCTATCTGATTGACGAAAAGGTTCCGGCCCCGCTTCGAGACCGGGTGCCCCTTCTGGCAGATGGAAGCCACGTCCTGTGGATTATCGGGCGGCGCATCAGCGAAGGCTATAAGGTTACGGACGAGACAAAAACAATTATGCAAATACACATAAGCGGAGGAAAAGAAAATGGCTGATAAGATTCGTGTGCTGTTGACGGAAGAAGAAGTAAATGCAAGAATCAGTGAAGTCGCAAAGCAGATCAGTAAAGATTACGAGGGAAGAGAAGTTCATTTAATCTGCATCTTAAAGGGCGGGGTCTTCTTTACCTGCGAACTGGCAAAGAGACTGGAGATTCCGGTATCCTTAGACTTTATGTCGGTATCCAGCTACGGAGCCGGCACCACATCCAGCGGTGTGGTTAAGATCATCAAGGATCTGGATGAGCCGTTAGAGGGCAAGGAGGTTGTGATCGTGGAGGATATCATCGACTCCGGCAGAACCTTAGCTTACTTGATGGAGATTTTAAAGCAGAGAAATCCAAAGAGCATCGAGCTGTGCACCCTGTTAGATAAGCCGGAGCGCCGGGTGAAGAAGCAGGTGCAGGTGAAGTATACATGTTTTACCATTCCGGATGAATTCGTGGTAGGCTATGGTCTGGACTACGACCAGAAGTACCGGAATCTTCCATATATCGGAGTCGTAGAACAGTAAGGAGGCAGCTAGTTGAGACAACCGCAATTCAGAGGTCTGGGATTTGTGCTCATCATCGTGATGATGCTTTTGATGGTGACTACATTTTCCGGTCAGATTTTTACAAATGACGATATCAGTTATCAGGAGTACCTGACGGCGCTGGATGCCGGGCAGGTGGAACGGATTCTGATCCGGCAGAACCAGGAGCCGCCCACCGGCGAGGTGGAGCTGTATCTGAAGGACGGGTCCGTGCGGGAGTATTACACTTCCGATGTGACCGCAGAGCAGAAGCTTCTGCAGGAAAAGGGACTGGATTATGTGAACGCAGATGTTCCCCATGAGAATTATCTGCTGTCCATTATGATTCCGATTCTGCTTTCTACCGTAGTGGTGGTAGGCTTGATTTCCGTGATGAATGCCCGCGCGGCAGGCGGCGGAGCCAATGCCAAGATGATGAATTTCGGCAAGAGCCGGGCCAGGGTCAGCCGTGACAGCAAGGTAAACTTTACGAACGTTGCCGGGCTGGAGGAGGAGAAGGAGGAGCTGGAAGAGATTGTGGATTTCCTGCGCCAGCCGCAGAAGTACACCAGCGTGGGGGCCAGGATTCCCAAGGGCCTTCTGCTGGAGGGCCCTCCGGGAACCGGCAAGACCCTGCTTGCCAAGGCAGTGGCCGGGGAGGCAGGCGTTCCCTTCTTTTCCATCTCCGGTTCCGACTTTGTGGAGATGTTCGTGGGCGTGGGCGCGTCCCGTGTCCGTGATTTATTTGAAGATGCCAAGAAGAATTCCCCCTGCATCGTGTTCATTGATGAGATTGACGCGGTGGCAAGACGGAGAGGAACCGGCATGGGCGGCGGCCATGATGAGCGCGAGCAGACCTTAAACCAGCTTCTGGTGGAGATGGACGGCTTCGGCGTGAATGAGGGCATTATCGTGATGGCGGCCACCAACCGTGTGGATATCCTGGACCCGGCGATCTTAAGACCGGGGCGCTTCGACCGGAAGGTCGTAGTTGGACGGCCGGATGTAAAGGGCCGCGAGGAGATTCTGAAGGTACACTGCAAGGATAAGCCCCTTGGAGATGATGTGGATTTAAGGCGGGTGGCTCAGACCACGGCCGGATTTACCGGAGCGGACCTGGAGAACCTGCTGAATGAGGCCGCCATTGTGACTGCCAAGAATGGCCGCCGTTTTGTGCGCCAGGAGGACATCGACAAGGCCTTTATCAAGGTGGGAATCGGCGCGGAGAAGAAGAGCAAGGTGATTTCCGAGAAGGATAAGCGGATTACCGCTTACCATGAGTCCGGTCATGCCATCCTCTTCCATGTGCTTCCGGATGTGGGCCCGGTTCACACCGTATCCATCATCCCCACCGGAAACGGTGCAGGCGGCTATACCATGCCTCTCCCGGAGAAGGATGAGATGTACCTGACGAAGGGACGGATGCTTCAGAACATCATGGTTTCCCTGGGCGGCCGGATTGCGGAGGAGCTGATATTTGACGATATCACCACCGGAGCTTCCCAGGATATCAAGCAGGCCACGGCCATCGCCAGAGCCATGGTGACCCAGTACGGCATGTCGGAGAAGGTGGGCATGATCAACTACGGCAGCGATGATGACGAGGTATTCATCGGACGCGACCTGGCCCACACCAAGAGCTACGGCGAGTCGGTAGCCACCATGATTGACAGCGAGGTGAAGCGGATCATCGACGAGTGCTATGAAAAGGCGAGAGAAATCATCCTGAGCCATGAGAAGGTGCTTCATTCCTGCAGCCAGCTTCTTCTGGTGAATGAAAAAATCGGCCAGGAGGAATTCGAGCGGCTGTTCGCTGAAGAGGATTAAACCGCCCGAAAAGACGAAAAAGGGTGCGCAAGGCGAAAAAATATACAAAATGATAGGGGGAGAGAAAGGGACGTAAAGAAGCGACCGGTGTTTTGCACAAAAAGGAAAATGAAAAAAAATCAAGTTTGTGCACACTTATTTTGCTTCCTATGCTATTATAATAAACGTAACCCCCCCCAATACATTATATAGTTTTTGCTACACCCCATAAGAAACGAAATACCTTCTCCTAAAAAGGCCAGCTACCCCGCTGGCCTTTTTACTTTGAAAAAACTCTGCCGGGCGCAAGAAGGTTACTGCCTAATTTTCGGTAAGATTTTCGTGACATTTCCCCATTGTTTATTCGAACGAAATCGATTACAATAAAGAGACTGAAAAGTTTAACGAGCATAGAGAATGCTGGAAAGGCGAATATGTGATGAACGCAGATGTCTGTTATTTGAATCGGGAAGCACTGTTTTGCGCTGAGACAGAGGATTACCGGGTCCCGGCGGAGCCGGAGGCAGGAGAAGAGGTCATTCTCCGTTTTCGGACTGCCCGCGGGAACGTGGACCAGGTTTTATATAGAGAGTGTGGACGGGATGATTCCACGGAGATGCGGAAGAAGTCCAGTGACCTGCTGTTTGATTATTATGAGTGTAGGATTACAGCCGGAACCGAGCAGGTCCGGTATTATTTTGAACTGATAAAGGGCGGCGGGCATTGCTTTTACAACCGCCTGGGCGTCCAGGACGATGCACAGGCCTGCTTTGCCTTCTGCATCACGCCGGGCTTCCATACGCCGGAATGGGCGAAGGGCGCGGTGATGTACCAGATTTATGTGGACCGGTTCTGCAACGGGGACCCGTCCAACGATGTGGAGACCGGGGAATATATCTATATCGGAGCTCCGGTCCATGGCGTGAAGAAGTGGGAGAAGCCGCTGGAAACCATGGATGTGGGATATTTCTACGGAGGCGATCTGAAGGGAGTCTGGCAGAAGCTGGATTATCTGCAGCGCCTTGGCGTGGAGGTGATTTATTTTAACCCGATTTTCGTGTCCCCCTCCAATCACAAGTATGACTGCCAGGATTATGAGCATATCGACCCTCATTACGGCGTGATCGTAAAGGACGGAGGCCAGGTGCTGGATACGGCAGACGGCCTGCCGGACGGAGGCGGGGAGGCGCTTCGGGCGGAGAACCGTCGCGCCGCGAAGTATATCGCCAGAGTGACAGAAAAAGAGAATCTGGAGGCGTCGGATGCATTCTTTGCCCGGTTCATGGAGGAGGTCCATAAGCGGGGCATGAAGGTGATTCTGGACGGTGTGTTTAACCACTGCGGTTCGTTCAACAAGTGGCTGGACCGGGAAGGAATCTATGAGGGAGCGAAAGGATATGAGCCGGGCGCCTATGTGTCGGCGGACAGCCCGTACCACACCTTCTTCCATTTTGCAAAGGAGGGGA
>JAUNPZ010000106.1 GCA_030536455.1 Lachnospiraceae bacterium
CCTTCCTTTCTCCTCCCATCCGCGTCAAACCGTTTCCTCAGTTCCCGCTCCGTTGGACAAATCACTCCAATCAAGGGAATCATCTGCACAAAGCAAATGACTCCGCCATAATTTCCAACCGTATCCGTATCCTTTCCAAGCAGGAAGCACATCGCCAAAATGGTAACCGGAAGCAGTCCCATGCCCCAATGGTACCAGAGTTTACCGCAGTAATGGTGGGCAAATGCCCAGGTATCCTTGTTCTTCATAGACATGGATGTCCGGTATCCGTAAATGGAATTCATCTCCTTCGGCGGCTTCTTCAAAAAACGATATCCAAAGCCAATCATGGTAACCGGTATCAAAAGATTCATAAGCAGCATAAAAATCCAAAATCCCATATCGTTTCCTCCTCGTTCTCCTGCACATTCTGACCGATCTTACATCAGAAAACGGGCCCATCCTCCAATCCAATGAAGCACCTTCAACATCCATTCCTTCTTCTTTCCCATCTGCTGCGGTTCCAGGCCATCCGGAATCCGAACCGTTCCATCCTTCCGAACCTTCAGCGATTCTTTTTCGTATTGCTTCATCACCTCCCGAAGCTGCCGGTTCAGTCCTTCGCTGTCGAGAACCAGCATCAGCTCAGTATCCAGATAAGCGCTCCGCATGTCCCAGTTGAAGGAACCGATGCCGCTCAGACGGTCATCGATGGCAAAGCATTTTCCATGGTAGGAAACACCGCCGTCATACTCCAGAATCTCCACACCCGTATCCAGAATCTTCTGCTTATGATACTGATAATCCATAGCTCCGAAGGGGTTGCCGTTATTGGCCACGGAATTGGTCATCATCTGCACGGAATCCACAGACTGACAGACCTCTTTTAACCGCTCCAGCATCCAGTCATTGCAGATGATATACGGCGTGTGGAACCGGACCTCCTCCCTGGCCGACTTCATCAGCTCCGTCATCTGATAGAATACCACCGGCTCCTTTACCCCGGTCTGCACCGGGTTGGAAAGCAGGCGGATCTGATTCACCGGAAAGGTTTTTTCTTCATAGTCACAGGCTTCAAACCAGTCCGGATGCTCCTTCTGAAGACCGGCATAACGCGTTTTCAACTCCTCTTCCGCTTTGCTGACAGAGGACAGCTTCTGCCGGAAACGGCTGTAGAACCGCTTGCTCTCCGGATGATACCAGACGGAATCAAAGTAATTTAAAAGCTGTCCGACCGACTTATTCTCCAAAACTCCGGCAGCCCCTTCCTCCTTTTCTTTGCACCACACAAGCACATCCCAGTCATAGTTCTGATATCCGGTGCCTTCTCCCAGGAAGAAATCATAGGTATTCCGCCCGCCCAGCAAATAGGTACTGTCGTCCACAATCAGATACTTATCATGGAGACGCCCCATAAGCGTCCACGGCTTCCAGACCCGCACCGGATTGTAAACCTTCATCTCCACTCCCGGTGTCCCGGTAAACGCATGGAAATATGGATTCCCCGGAAACTGCAGGACACCCGGAAAGCCGTCCGCGATGACGGACACCTCTACTCCCCGCTCTGCCGCCGCCATAAGGGCAGAAAGCACATCTTTTCCGCTCTCATCCGCATCAAACTCAAAGGTCGAAAGAATGATACGCTTTTCCGCCTGGGAAATCAGCCGGATCCGCTCCTCTAAAGCCGTCTCATTGTCGGAAATGATACAGGCCCGCTCCCCAGTCTCCGAAGCGCCGTAAAAATCATCCGGCTGAAACTGCTCCGTCATGTTCCGGCTTACCTTCGGCTGCCATGCATAGGGAAGCACCGCGCCCAGGATGAACACAATCAGCAGGAGAACGATAACCGATATCACCTTTTTTCGAACCATCCACTTTGCCATATTCCGCTTACCTTCTATCTTTCCGTTTTTGATATATCTAACCATTATATCGAATTATATGCCGATAATCAACCACGTAGAAATTCTGAATTTTTTCTAAAAAATCAGGTTTGTTTGTGATGGTTCAAAATTTTTGCTGCGTATCCTGCTTTTAACAATTCCACTTAATCTTCACCGGGTCCGTCTCCCCCGGCACCGCCGCTTCCTGCAGGGATTTTAAAATCCGCTGCATCTCTTCCTCGGCAAAAGCATCATAAACCTCTTTTTTCTCCGCCAATCCCAGCCGGTCATAGGCGGCCGCAGCCGCGCCATAGAAAGTAAATCCCAGGGTACCCGGCAGATTTTGAATCGTGGAACAGGCGGTCGCCACCGCACGGGACGCTGCCTGGGCTGCCGGAGCATCCTCCAGCTCCTTGGCAATCGCCTGGCCCTCCTTCAGCATCGGCTTTACCTCTTTTAAATTTCTGGTTCCTGCATTTACCTCCCGGCAGGCCCCGATCAATTCCGTCAGCCGTTCATCCTCCGGGCAGGCTTTCTGATAGACCGGCAGATAATGCGCCTCAGCATAATCCACCGCCCAATTCACCAGCGTTTCCTTCCGCTGAGTATCAATCAATTCCCGCAAAGCTGTACTTCCCGGTCCAAATACATCTCCTAGCATTTTTCTTAATTTCGCCATCCTGCCGCTCCTCCTTTTTCTTAATACACGCTTCTTAACGCGCTTTGCTTCCCGCGTCCTTCTTCCTGCGTCCCATCCGTTCCGCCCGCACGGCAATCAGTTCACCGGCAATGCTGACCGCAATCTCTGCCGGGGTCTCCGCCAGAATGCCGGTTCCGATCGGCATGTGACAGCTCTCGATTTCCTCCAGCGAAAATCCATCCTCCAGAAGCTTCTGCGTCACCACCTGAATCTTATTCCGGCTCCCCATGATGCCGATGTAGCATGGCTTTTCCGTCAGCATCTGCTTCTGAACCAGATAGTCAAACTGATGTCCTCTGGTCATCACGCAGACATAGTCGCAGGATTTGACCGAAATCCAGTTGGAGATATGCTCCAAATCTCCCACCACCGTCTGCGCGGCATCCGGAAATACCGTCGGATTCGCAAATTCCGGCCGGTCATCCATAACCACGCAGCGAAAATCCAGATGCGCCAGCAGCGGGACCAGTTCCTGCGCCACATGACCGCCGCCGAAGATGTACACGGTTCCGGCCTGTACCAATGGCTCGATATAATATTTCCGCCCGTCCATCTCCCGTTTCACCGCCCGGTTCAAGAAAAGCTCCGCCTCTCTGCCCTGAACATCCACTGCCCCAAAGAAATCCTCCGGCACGGCTGCGCCTTCCTTTTTTGTATAAAGCCCCATCCTCCAGCAGGTTTCCTCCGTGATATCCAGAATCAGCCAGCTGTCCGCATCCCGGTTCAGCGCCTCCCGTATCTGCCTGCACAATGGAAGCAGATTCCGGTCCTCCGGGCTGATGTACTGGAAGTAAACCTCCACATCGCCGCCGCATACCATTCCGATGCTGGCGGTCTGGCTTCTGGTCAGGGAAAAGCCCTTTGTGTAGGATGCCTTTTCCCGGATTGCCTGCAGGGCGGTCTGATAAGCCAGATATTCCACATTTCCTCCGCCCACGGTTCCCATCTGGGTTTTGTCCCGCTTTACCAGCATCCGGGAACCAGCGCCTCTCGGCGTGGAGCCAGAACTGGCCGTGATGGTTACCAGAACGGCATCCTCCCCTTTTTCTAATAAATTTATTATCTCCTGAAATAATTTCTTCATATTTTCAACCTTCCCTTCCATTCTCCCCGAAGCAGAAGTATCGCGGACGGGTCTGCCCGCAGCCACTCCGGCACGATTCCGGCGCTGTCGTGCGCCCCGATGGTCTTTCTTGTCTTCCACCATAAACCATTTTCCAGAGTGATATACCATTCAAATGGGAGCTCGGAAATCCGTGGATTCTCCACCGGAATCAGGTTCGCCCCTTCCCGCAGCTTCCAGTTCTCTGCCTCTCCGGATGACAGCGGTTCCAGTTCATGGGCCCGGATTCCCACTGCCGTGATTTCATCTCCCACCGGCTCCTTCGTCACAAGCTCCAGACCGCCCCAGTCCAGCGCCTTCACCCGATGGGTTCCCAGCTTCCGGATTCTGGATGTGTTCTTGCAGCCCGTCAGTCTGGCCGCCTGGCAGGTTCCCGGATTTTGGAAAATGTCCCTGGTTTTTCCGGCGGCCAGCACCTTTCCCTGATTCATCAGGAGCAGGTTTTCACAAAGCTGATACACCTCGTCCCGGTCATGGGTCACCAGCACGGACACGCCCCGATAATCCTTCAGCACACCAGAAAGCTCCAGACGGAGTCCCTCCTTCAGATAAGTATCCATCGCAGAAAACGGTTCATCCAGCAGAAGGGTCTCCGGCTCATAGGCCAGAATCCGGGCCAATGCCACCCGCTGCTGCTGACCGCCGGAAAGCTGGGCCGGATAGCGTTTTTCCAGCCCCTTCAGCCGGAAACGTTCAATCAGCTCGCCCACGCGCTCCTGCTGCTGCCGCCGTTCCCCGGAAAACTCACGCCTCCCCCGGCCCCGATTTTTTCCAAGCCCTGCCTGGATATTCTCCTCCACCGTCATGTTGGGAAATAGCGCATAGTTCTGGAACAGATATCCTACCCGCCGTTCCTGGGGACTGAGATTGATTTTCTGCTCCGACTGATACAAAAGCCGCTGTCCCAGCCGGATTGCTCCGCTGTCCGGCTTTATGATTCCGGCGATGGATTTTAGCGTCATGCTTTTCCCGCAGCCGGAAGGCCCCAGAATCCCCAGACAGCCGTTTCCGGAAGAAAACCGGATTTCCAGTTCAAAGCCCTTTAATCGTTTTCGGATATCCACATCCAGAAGCGCCTTCTCATCCTGTCCAAACTCCATCATACATTCCTCCCTACCGCCGCTTTTTTGCCTGCCGCAGCGCCGCCCAGTTCATTGCCAGAACGGAAAGAAAGGCGATTATCACGATAATCACCACATACTGATAAGCCCGGTCCATGTTTCCGGCCGCCACCTCCGAGTAGACTGCCATCGGAAGGGTTCTGGTTTTTCCTGCGATATTTCCCGCTATCATGGCCGTGGCTCCAAACTCGCCCAGCCCTCTGGCAAAGGCCAGCACGCCGCCGCTTACAATTCCCGGAGCCGCATTGGCAAACAGCACCCTCCGAAAGATGGTCCACTCGCTCATTCCCAGCGTTCTGGCCGCCGCCACCAGATCCTCGTCCACCTGCTCGAAGGCGCCTCTGGCTGACCGGTACATCAGCGGAAAGGACATGGTGACCGCCGCAATCACGGCAGCCACCCAGGAAAACGCGATTTTCACGCTGAAATAATCCACAAAAAACTTCCCTACCGGACGCTTCACGCCGAAGAGATACAGCAGGAAGAAGCCCGCAACGGTAGGCGGCAGAACCAGCGGAAGGGTAAAAATCCCGTCCACGATGCTTTTCATCCGCTCATCCCGCATCCGGACAACCAGCCAGGCCGCCAGAATCCCAAGGAAAAATGTAATCACGATGGAAATCCCCGCCGTTTTCATCGAAATCCATATCGGTGACCAGTCCATGCTTCTGCCCCCTTCCTCTGTTTAATTAACTGCTGACGTAAATCCGTAAGACTCAAACACCTGCACCGCTTCCGGTGTTTTTAAAAATTCCAGGAATGCAGCGGCCGCATCCGGGTGCTTTGTCTCCTTCACCACCGCCACCGGATAAATGACCTTCTTTTTCAGACTGCCCTCCGGCGCCTCTGCAATCACTTCCACCTGATCCGACATACTGGCCGCATCCGTCGCATACACGATTCCGGCATCGGCGCTGGCGGCCGCCACCTGATTTAACACCTCGGTTACGTTGGTTCCGAAGCTGACCTTCTCCTGAATCCCGTCCCAGATGCCGAGGCTGCTCAGCGCCTCCTTTGCATACTGGCCGGCCGGTACGCTGGCCGGGTCGCCTAATGCAATGCTTTCCACCTTTTCGATATCCTCAAATGCAGCAAGCCCGGCTTCATTGCCCGACGGAACAATCAGCACGATTTTATTCTCCAGAAGATTCGTGATGGTTTCTGATGCAATCAGCCCTTCCTCGTCCAGCGCCTTCATCTGCTTCTGCGCCGCCGACATAAAGACGTCCGCCTCCAGTCCTTCCTCAATCTGGGTCTGAAGCTTTCCGGAGCTGTCATAGGTCCCGGTCACCGTGATATTGGGATATGCCGCCTGAAACATCGGAATCAGCTCCTCTTCATACGCATTTTTCAGGCTGGCCGCCGCTGCCACCAGAATTTCCGCCTCACCGGACTGCAGGCCTGGGTCTGCTACACCTGCACCTGCTGTCTTTGTCTCCGCTGCACCTGAGTCTGCTGCCTTCGTCTCTGCATTATTTTGCTTCGGCTGGGAAGAACACCCCGCCAGCCCGGTCAACAATCCTGCCGCAAGGACGGCTGCCCACAGTCTCATCATCGGTCTATTCCTCTTTTGTTTATTCATCCTCTTTATCTCCCAGCCTCATCCTTCCTGGCACACTCCGAGGCGCTTCCTCTCAGAATCCGCAGTCCGTGGTCCAGCGCATCCAGCACAAATTCCAGACTCTCCTTCACCGCCTTCGGGCTTCCCGGAAGATTCACGATCAAGGTCTTTTTCCGGATTACCGATACGCCCCGGCTTAACATGGCACGGTCGGTAATCTGCATGGACCGGTAACGGATAAACTCTGCGATTCCAGGTGCATTCCGGTCCGCCACCGCCATGGTCGCCTCTGGTGTCTGGTCGCGCAGGGAGAATCCAGTTCCGCCGCTGGTCACGATAAGGTCCACCTGGCGGCTGTCCGACAGCCGGATCAGCTGCGCTTTTAACGGCGCCGGCTCGTCCGGGAGAAGCAGAAGCTCCACCACCTCATAGCCGGCCTTCTCCAGAAGCTCCTTCGCGGCCGGGCCGCTCTCATCTACCCGCTCTCCTCTTGCTCCCTTGTCGCTTAAGGTAATCACTGCCGCCGTAAACGGACGGTCCGCCGCCGGTTCCTCGATTCGCATCACATCCCCCGGCCGGATGCTTCCTTCCTTTAAGACCTTCGCAAACACGCCCTCTCTCGGCATGATGCATTCGCCCATCTTCTTATAGATGGTGCAGTGGCTGTGACATTCCTTTCCAATCTGGGTCATCTCCAGCTCCACATCGCCGCAGTACAATCTGGTTCCCACCGGAAGAGCCCGGAAATCAATCCCCTCCACCACCAGATTCTCGCCAAATGCGCCATCCTCCACATTGGCTCCTCTTTCATTAAACGCTTTTACCTTATCATAGGAAAGAAGGCTCACCTGACGGTGCCAGTGTCCGGCGTGGGCATCCCCCTCGATACCGAAGTCCACCAGAAAATGTCCTTCCGGCACGGAATGTTTTTCAATGCCGCGGATATCGCTGACACAGACTGCCTTCACCACTCCGCTCTGTTCTTTCTTTTCTTCTCCTGCGTTGCTTTTCTTTTCCTCCAGATTTCCTGCATTCATATCCAATTCTCCTGTTTTTTATATAACGTTTTCTTCGCTTTCCGATTCCGGTCCTCTTCCCGGTTCCGTTCTACTTTCCGGTTCCGGCCTTCTCCCCGGTCTCAGCCTCCGATATCCACCATATTGCGCATTTCCGTAATCCGCCCCGGCGTCTCGAAGCAGTGCGCCGCAGGCTTTCGAAGAATCGCCTGGCTCATGGCCTCTGCCAGCCGTTCCTGAAGCATGGTCTCACCCGGACAGCTTTGGTATCTCCACTTCCAGTGTCCGCTTCCCGTCTCAGACTCTGCCTGTCCCTCCCGCAGCACTTCCCGCAGGTTTACCCCGTCCTCGAAGCAAAGGCAGGTCTTTAGATAGCCCTGGGATGTCAGCCGCACTCGATTGCAGTTCTCGCAGAATTTTCCGTGAATCGCGCTGATCAGGCCGATGCTGCCCTGAAATCCGGGAATCTGATAATAAACCGCCGGACCAAAGCCATGGGGCCGGTCATCCCTGCACAGTCCCGGATATTCCTTTTCCATCTCCTCCAAAAGCACCTGATGGTTGATGGTCTTAAAATTCCTTCCGTATCCGATGGGCATCATCTCGATAAAACGCACATCCACCGGATACTCCCTGGCAAGCTCGGCCACGGATTTCCAGGAACAGCCCGGACCCTCTTCGAAATCAATGGAGACCGCATTCACCTTCACCGGGATTCCGGATTCCGATGCCAGCCGGATTCCGCGAAGCACCGCCTCCAGACAATCGCTCCCGGTTATCTCCTCGTACATGTTTCGATTTCTGGTATCCAGACTGATATTGATTCCATCCACTCCGGCCTTTAAAAGGGGCTCCAGATAACGCTCCAGCAGCACCCCGTTGGTGGTCAGCGTCACCTTCTCGATGCCCGGAATGGATTTTAACATCTGGATGAGCTGGCAGCAGTCCTTCCGCACCAGCGGCTCCCCTCCGGTCACCTTCACATGGCGGATGCCAAGCCCGGCGCCGCAGATGGCAATGGCCCAAATCTCCTCAAAGGTCAGGATATTCCTTGGCTCTACACAGTCCACGCCGTAAGGCATACAATATTTACACCGCAGATTGCACCGGTCCGTAATGGAAATCCGCATGTAATCAATGGTTCTCCCGTAAGAATCTTTCATTTATAAACTCCCCGCTCTTTCCGCCGGATTTATGCTCCAGGTGGATTTTTCCAATCTCCATGCTCTTATCCACCGCCTTGCACATATCATAAATCGTCAGGAGGGCCACGGAAACTCCGGTCAGCGCCTCCATCTCCACCCCGGTTTTCCCGGTCAGCTTCGCCGTACAGGCCGCCTCAATCTCATTCGTCTCTTCCCGCACGGTAAAATCAATGGTCAGCTTTGTCAGATTTAAAATATGGCACAATGGAATCAGCTCCGAGGTCCGCTTCGCGCCCATGATTCCGGCAACCCTGGCCACGCCAAGCACATCGCCCTTCTTCATGGTCCCGGCCATCACCATCTCCAGGCACTCCCGGCTCATAAAGATGCTTCCCTTCGCCGTCGCTTCCCGGACCGTATCCGCCTTCTCTCCAACATCCACCATCCAGGCATTTCCCTGCTCGTCGAAATGTGTAAATCCCATCCTAGCACCCCTTTCCAAACCCGCAGTTAGGGAAGGTACAAACCGGGCAGTTTAAGCACAATCCGCCCTGGCCCAATGCCGCCAGCTCCTCTGCCGTCACCACATCATCCGCCATCACTCTCGGAAGCACCAGGTCAAATATGGTCCGTTTCGCATACATCACGCAGCCCGGAAGCCCCATCACAGCCACCGTTCTCGGTTTTGTTCCTTCTTTGCAGCGCTCCGCCGCCACCTCATAATAAGCCAGCAAAAACATAGCGCCCGGAAGCACCGGAGCCCCGTAGGACACAATCCTGGCACCGGTATTTTTAATAGCCAGCGGAGTCTTGTCATCCGGGTCCACGCTCATGCCGCCGGTGCAGATTACCACATCCGCTCCCTTTTCAATCATATCTAAAATCGAGGCCGTAACCTTCTTGTCATCATCATTCCAGGTCACATGGTCCATAACCTCCGTGTCAAACCCGGCCAGCTTTTCCTCGATAACCGGGGTAAAGGTGTCCTGGATTCGTCCGTAAAATACCTCATTTCCGGTGGTTACGATTCCCACCTTCTTATGTACAAACGGTTTTAATTCCAGAATCGGCTTTCCGCCGGTCACCTCCATGGCTTCCGCTCTTGCAGCCTTCATCTTCTCTTCCTCGATGACCAGAGGGATAATCCGTGTTCCCGCCAGCTTATCTCCCTTCTTCACGGCAAAATTGCCATGACGGGAGGCAATCATCATCTGCCCGAAGCCGTTCACCGCCTTCATCGCCGGATTGTTCACCTTCAGCAGACCGTCGCAGGCCGCCGTCAGCTCAATCTTTCCCTCCTTCGCCTGGGAGCGCTCCATATGCTCCCCTTTGCACATCTCACAGAGAATCTCCGCCGCATCGTTCTCATGCAGCATCCCCTCTTCCTTTTCCCAGACGTAAAGCTGGTCCTTGCCTACGCTCAACAGCACCGGGATATCCTCCTTCGTCACCACATGGCCCTTGCGGAACACCGCGTCCTTGGTCACGCCCTTAATAATCTGTGTGATATCATGGCAGAGCACCGTTCCCTCTGCATCCACTGTACGAATTAACTTCATTTTTCCGTCCTCCAACCGTTATTTTTTTTTATAAATAACGCTATGGTAATCATA
>JAUNPZ010000010.1:0-7900 GCA_030536455.1 Lachnospiraceae bacterium
ATTCAGCGTAATCCCAGAAATGCGGCCAGATTGCCCCGTTCCTCCCCGCATACCCGATGCGAGAATAAGTATTGGCTGTTGCATTTTGTGCAGAGGTTGGTTGTCGTAATCTGGCGGGATGGGATTCCGGCTTCCTTTAGGATGATCCGGTTGGCTTCCCATAAATCCAGTTGGTATTTTCCCGGCTTTCCATTCGGCTGATACAGATTGTCCCAGTATTTGCTGGCAAAAGCTTCTTGAAAAGCTTCTGCCACCTCTTCTCCTACTTCAAAGCAGTCCCGGCAGATGCTGGGGCCGATGCAGGCGGTGACATCCTCGGAGCGGGTTCCGAAGGCTTCCTTCATGGCATTTAACGTGACCTGTCCCATCCGGTTTACGGTGCCGCGCCAGCCGGAGTGGCTTAGGCCGATGGCACGGTTTTTCGTATCCACAAAGTACAGCGGCACGCAGTCGGCATAAAATGTTACCAGGGTGATGCCCGGAATCCCGCAGATCAGTCCGTCCACATCCCGGTAATCCCGCTCCCGGATAACGCCCTTTCCGGCATCCTCCTCCGTCACCAGGCGCACATTCGTGGTATGGGTCTGCCAGGATACCACCATCCGGTCCCGCCGGACATCGAGGGCCTTTGCCATCCGCGTAAAATTCTCCAGCACATGTGCCGGGTCATCCTGCCGTCTGTAGGAAAAATTCATAGTAGCAAACTTTCCTGTGCTTGCTCCACCCATCCGGGTCGAAAAGCCATTCACCACCATCCCGGTATCCTCTAAGGCTTTAAAAGACAAGTACGGAACGCCGGTATCCATAACCGTCCGGAACACATCCCGGTTATCCGCATATTTCCACCGAATTTCATTCATCTGAATCTCACTCATCACAATTCCCTCCATTCGTAATGCGTCTTATGTGCCAAACGCATCTCTAATCACCTGAATCCGGCTGCCTGCAATGCTGACCACATCAAACCGGCACGGCACATCCTCCCCATACCCATGGGTATAAAGATAATATCTGGCCGTGTGGATGATACGCTGCTGCTTCTGATATCCTACCGCCTCCGCCGGTTCCCCGTTCTGCAGGCTGCGGCGGTACTTGACCTCGATAAATACCAGATACGCGCCGTCCATGGCAATCAAATCGATTTCTCCCTGGCGGCACCGGAAATTCTGCTCCAGAATCCGGTATCCCCGGCCGGTTAAATAAGAGGCAGCAAGGTTTTCCCCTCTGCTGCCTGCTTCATGCTTATTCATCAATCCTGCTTTTCCTCCACAAAATGCCCGATAAAGCTTCTCCGGTGGATGGGACAGGGACCGAAATCCTTCAATGCCTGGATATGCACCGCCGTTCCGTAGCCCTTGTTTTTCGCAAAGCCGTACTCCGGGAACATGACATCATATTCCTGCATCATATGGTCCCTGGTGACCTTTGCCATTACGCTGGCCGCCGCGATGGACAGGCTTTTCGCATCCCCGTGGATAATCTTCACCTGCTCCATGGAAAGTCCCGGAATGAGGACCGCATCGTTTAACAGAACCTGCGGCTCCATCGGAAGCTTTCCCACCGCCTGCCGCATAGCCTCGTAGGTTGCCTGCAGAATATTGATTTCATCAATCCGCTCCGGCCCCACGATGCCCACGCTCCAGGCCTCCGCCTTTTCCTGGATTTCCAGAAAAAGCTCCTCTCTCCGCTTTTCCGAAAGCTTCTTGGAATCATTTAAGTAAAGAATCTTACAGTCTCTGGGAAGAATCACGGCTCCGGCCACCACCGGACCGGCTAACGGTCCCCTGCCAGCCTCGTCAATCCCGCAGATCCAGGAGGCAGAAGCGTACTGCCGCTCATACTCCAGCATCCCCTCCAGCCGTAAAAGTTCTTTTTCCAATCGTTCTCCTGTTAATGCTCTTGCCATCTGTCTGTACTTCCTTCCCGAAAAAATCTCCGGCAGGCAGCCGCATCCGGTCCTGCCTCGGATGCCGGAGCTTATTCTCTGTTTTCCTGCACCGGCGGCAGCTCCAGTGTAATCCGTCCCAGCTTTCCGCTCCGGTAATCATCAAAGAACAGATTTGCCGCCTTTCCGAAATCGTATTCGCCGCCCTTTACCAGACAGGCCCGCACCTTCGCAATCTGCTCCAGCACCGAAAGCGGCTTCTGCCCTTCCACACTTTCTATCTGGTAACGTCCCGTTAAGGCCGCCGGATATGCCTTCTGGAGGAAGGAAATCAGTTCCAGCGCCAGCTCCTCTTTGTTCAAAATCTCGTCATTCACGGAGCCGATGTACGCCAGCTTCAGTCCTACCTGCTGGTCCTCAAACTTGGGCCAGAGGATTCCGGGCGTATCCAAAAGCTCCAACGTCTTGTTTAGCCGAATCCACTGATTCCCCTTTGTCACGCCAGGCTTGTTTCCCGTCTTGGCACAGGCCTTTCCGGCAAAGGCATTGATAAAGGTGGATTTTCCCACATTCGGGATTCCCACCACCATAGCACGGACCGGACGGTTTAAGATACCTCTTCTGCGGTCCCGCTCAATCTTTTCCCTGCAGGCCTCCTGCACCGCTCCGTTAATCTGCTTTAAGCCGGCGCCGGAGCGGCAGTTCATCTTCACTACCTGATAGCCCAGACCGCTGAAATAGGCGGCCCACTGCTCGTTGGCCCGCTCATCCGCCAGGTCGGACTTGTTTAATAAAATCAGTCTGGCCTTGCCCTTTCCCAGCTCGTCGATGTCCGGATTCCGGCTGGATAAAGGCACTCTGGCATCCACCAGCTCGATAATCAGGTCTATCAGTTTCATGTCTTCCTTCATGGCACGCTTTGCTTTCGTCATGTGCCCAGGATACCATTGAATATTCATATGCTTCTCATTCCTTTGCTTACTGTATCCGGCCCAATTCCAGAGCCGGCTGAATCCGAAACCAAACCTTTCCGGTTATCTGCCCGGATTTTACATTTCCTACATTTGAAAAACGGCTGTCCTCGCTGGAATCCCGGTTGTCCCCAAGAAGGAAATACTCATCCTCCTCCAGAAAGACCGGATTTTCCGCCAGACCGGCCAGAGAAACCTTCTGTTCCTCTTCCATCCCCGAAAGCGGCGCTCCGTCAATCAGCACCTGGCCGTTTTGAATCTGAACCGTCTCCCCCGGAAGACCGATGACACGCTTAATATTGGTTTTCTTGTCCTCCCGCTCAAACACCACCACGTCAAACCGGTCCGGGACCCCCAGATGGTACGCAATCTGGTTCATCAGCACCACATCCCCGGAGTTTAAAAGAGGCGACATGGAATTACCGGTCACGGTCACCTGACTGCCGAAGGCATATACAGTAAAGCACGCAAGTGCTATGACCACGATAATATCTGTCACCCAGTTTACGGCACGGCGGAGCAAGCCCTCTTCCTCTTCCATGAAAAATTCCACGCTATCACACCCTGTCTCTTATTCAGAAAAAGGGACTATTTGCATAGTCCCTTTCGCCTTGTTTCACCTTGAATTATTTTACTAATTCTTTAACCTTAGCAGCCTTACCTACACGGTCTCTTAAGTAGTTCAGCTTCGCACGTCTTACCTTACCTCTTCTGATAACCTCGATGTCAGCTACGAATGGAGAATGAACTGGCCAGGTCTTCTCAACGCCGATACCGTTGGAATTCTTTCTTACGGTAAAGGTCTCTCTAGCGCCGCCGTTCTGTCTCTTGATTACGGTGCCTTCGAAAATCTGGATTCTCTCGCGGTTACCCTCTTTAATCTTGTTGTGTACTCTTACTGTATCACCAACATGGAATTCCGGTACGGACTCCTTTAACTGAGCTGCTTCAATGTTCTTAATAATATCGTTCATTTTTGTGAACCTCCTTGTTCTATTTGATGTTCTTAAATACCTTATCGTATCAGAGGACCATCTCTTTTATCGTCACAACTCTTAAATGATATCATATCCCATCCAGGAATGCAAGCGTTTTTTTCATGTTTTTCCAAACTCCGCAATCCATACGCCGAAAAGCAGACGGGCCGAAGCCGTCACTCCGGTTCGCTCACCGGAAGCTGGTAAGTGTTCATTCTGCCTGCGAAACTGCCGCGGATAACTCGAAAATGTGCTTGATGCACATTTTCTCAAACAAAATCCGCTGAAAATTCCGTTTGGGAAACGGAATTTTCACAGTTTCTCCGGCAGTCTGAACGCAAACCAGCTTCTCGATTCGCTCACAAGTCGTTCCTTGCTTCGGTCCGTCTGCTTCTCGGCTGTGTACTGGCATTTTCATGCAGAAAATGCTGAATTTACAGTCTCTGCTAGTAACTGCGAAAGATAACCATAAAAAGCAATCAGAAATCTTCAAACGAGTTTCCACTGCATTTGGATTGGCAAAAACATTATTAAATACTTCCTGCCAGAAACCAGCAGCGAGCCAGGCTGGCTGGGTTTTCAGGCGACGTAGAACGAATTTCGCAGCAGGCATGTGGAACACTTACCAGCTGCCAACGAAGCGGCCAGGAGCTGAAAGCCCGGCCAGCCTGGCTCGCTGCGTACCGGTCCGAGGTATGAAATGATGGATTCCCCACTCTATAAGAACTGGCTCTGGTACAGCTGATAGTAGGCGCCCTGCCGCTCCATCAGCTCCTGGTGATTTCCGGCCTCCAGGATTTTTCCCTGGTCGATGACGAAGATGCGGTCTGCCTTGCGGATCGTGGAAAGACGGTGGGCGATCACAAAGGAGGTCCGGCCCTTTAACAGCGCGTCGATTCCCTTCTGCACCAGCAGCTCCGTGTGGGTGTCAATGCTGGAGGTGGCCTCATCCAGAATCAGGATTCCCGGTCTGGAAACCATGGTCCTGGCAAAGGCCAGAAGCTGCCGCTGTCCGATGGACAGTCTGGCTCCGCGCTCGCTGATTTCCGTGTCATAGCCCTTCTCCAGCCTGCAGATAAAATCGTGGGCATTCACCGCCTTGGCGGCCTGGATGATTTCCTCATCCGTGGCGTCCAGACGCCCGTAGCGGATATTGTCCCGGATGGTTCCGGAGAACAGGAAGTTGTCCTGGGTCATGATGCCAAGCTGGCTTCGAAGGCTGTTCAGCGTTACGTCCTTCACATCATGTCCATCCAGAAGCACCGCTCCCTCTCCCGCCTCGTAAAACCGGCTGATCAGATTCACAATCGTGGTTTTTCCGGCTCCGGTGGGGCCCACCAGGGCGATGGTTTCACCCGGACGCACCTGAAAACTTACATCCTTTAAAATCATCCGGTCCGGTTCATCGCTGTAGGCAAAGGAAACGTGGGAGAATTCCACCGCTCCCGTCAGCGTCGGAAGTTCTTCGGCCCCATCCGCGTCATAAATCTGAGGCCGGGTATCCATAATATCAAAAATCCGTTCTGCCGCCGAGATGTTGGTGGTCAGTTTATTGTAAAAGTTTGCCAGATTTCGGATAGGTCCCCAGAACATGGAGATATAGGTGGAAAACGCAAGGAAGGTTCCGATTCCCACCTTCTCCACGCCCACAATTCGGATTCCGATAAAATACAGCAGAAATCCGCCCAGTCCCCAGGTGGTCTCCACCACCGGGCCGAATCCGTCCGCCACCACCACCGCATCGACAAAGGCCTTCCGGTGCTGATTGGTCAGGTCGTAGAAGACCTTTCTCGTCTCCTGCTCCGCCGCAAAGCCCTGGATAACCCGGATTCCCGATAAATCCTCATGGACATACGCATTCAGGTTCGAGGTCTTCTTCCGGTAAATCTGCCATCTCCGGTGGGCCGTTGTTTCAATTATAAACATCCCGGCCGCCAGAATCGGCACGGTAATCAGCGCCGCCATTGCCAGGCGGTAATTCTTCACCAGCATGATAACCGCCACGCAGATGACCGTCACCATATCCGGAATCAGCTTGGTAACGCTGTCCGAAAGCACATCCTTTAGGGAATTGACATCACCGATTACCCTGGCCAGGATTTTTCCTGTGGGACGGCTGTCGAAAAACTGAAAGCTCAGGGTCTGGATATGGGTATAAAGCTGTTCCCGGATGGTTACCAGCACCTGGTTCGACACCTCCGCCATCAGATTCATCCGCGCTCTGGTTCCCAGCCAGAACAGAAGGAACAGGCACATCGCACCGGCTCCCAGCTTCAGAAGGGCTTCTATATTGCCTTCCGCTACATAAACATTAACCGCCAGCTCAATCATAAGAGGCGTCACCATGCTGATGCCGATGGTTCCGGCCATAATCGCCAGAACCAGACACAGCTTCTTTTTATAATCCAGGAGATAGCGAAACAGCCGAATCAAGGTATCTTTTTTCGAAACCTGGCTTAATTCTTCATCGGTCCTGCTTCCATTTACTGCCATGGCTCCCCTTCCTTTCCATACTGGACCTGATAGGTCTGGTAGTACTGTCCTTTTTTCTTCATCAGCTCCTCATGGCTTCCCCGCTCCAGAATCCGCCCGTCCTCCAGGACCAGAATCTCATCTGCGTTCCGCACCGCCGAAATCCGGTGGCCGATGATGATTTTCGTACTGCCCTTCATCTGGTTCAGCCGTTTCTCAATCTCCTTCTCCGTCTCCGTATCCAGAGCCGAGGTGGAGTCGTCCAGAATCAGCACCGGGTTCTCCTTGGCGATGGCCCTGGCAATGCTGATCCGCTGCTTCTGCCCGCCGGAAAGTCCCACGCCCCGCTCGCCGATTACCGTGTCATACTGCTGTCCCAGCTTCATAATAAAATCATGGGCCTGGGAGCAGACTGCCGCCTGCTCGACGCTTTCCCAGGGAGCGTCCTCCTTCTTACCGGTCTTGATATTGTCGGTAATGCTGTCCGAAAACAGGAAGACATCCTGCATCACCACGGAAATCTGTCCGCGCAGGTCCGCCAGCGGAAGCGTCCTGATATTGACCCCGTCGATACGGATTTCTCCCGACGTCACATCGTAGAAGCGCTGTATCAGATTCACAATCGAGGTCTTGCCGGAGCCGGTCATGCCCATGATGCCCAGTGTCTTTCCCTTCGGGAGATGGAAGCTGATGTCCTTTAAGATTTCATGCTCATGCAGGGTGAAGGATACCTGGTCAAAGCAGATATCCCCCTCCATGATAAATGGTTCCTTCTGTTCCGATTCTCGAATCTCCGGCTCCACCTGGAAGATGTCCTGGATTTTCCGGTTGGAGGCCAGCGCCGCGGCAAAATCATTGCTGAGCCAGCCCACCATCTCCATCGGCCAGATGATATTGTTGGCATATTCGGAAAATGCGCCAAGCTCACCGATGGAGATGCTTCCCCGGATTACCAGGATGCCGCCCGCCACGATCACCGTCATCAGAAGGACCTTGGACAGGAAGGAGATTCCCGGCTGATACCGGGCAATCATCTTCGCCTGCTCCATATTCAGTTCATAGAACCGTTTGTTATGACCTTTGAATTTCCGGATTTCAAAGGCTTCCCTGGCAAAGGCCTTCACCGTCCGCACCCCCGCCAGATTCTCCTGGGCCACCGTATTTAACTCCGCCGTCTCCTCACTGATCCGGTCATAAACCTGTCCCAGGCCATGCTCCATCCGCAGGGCAATCCATGCAATCACCGGCATCACCATCAGCGGAATCAAAGTCAGCAGGGGGCTGATGCGGAACATGCAGAAAATCACGATGCACACATGGATGGTACATTCGATGACCAGCATTCCCACGAATCCGAACGCGTTCCAGATACGGTCTACGTCATCCTTTACCCTAGCCATCAGTTCACCGGTATTATGGCTGTCAAAATAGCGGACGGACAAGGTCTGGATATGGTCAAATAAATCCTTCCTCAGCCGGCTTCCGATGCCGGATGCGGAGACATCAAACAGAAATTCCTTCGTGTACTGGAATACCGCCCGGCCAAGGCCGATTCCCAAAAGCCCCAGAAGAAGGCTCATCAAAATTTCCATCCG
>JAUNPZ010000010.1:8000-47241 GCA_030536455.1 Lachnospiraceae bacterium
CAGTCAATCATCACCATGGCCGGAAGCTCGCCGCCGGTCAGCACATAATCCCCGATGGACAGATAATCGGTGCACACCAGTTCCAGCGCCCGCTCATCGATGCCCTCGTAATGGCCGCAGAGAAACACCAGGTCCTCCTCCTTCGCCAGCTCCTCCGCAATCTTCTGGTTAAACACCCGCCCCTGGGGCGTCATGTAGATTACCCTCGGCCGCTTTCCCAGCTTTTCGCACAGAGCCTCGTAGGCATCACAGATGGGCTCCGGCTGCATCACCATACCGGCGCCGCCGCCGTAAGGAGCGTCATCCACATGCTTATGCTTGTCCTTCGAATAATCCCGGATATTCACCGCTTCCACGGAAATTGTTCCCTTTTCCATGGCGCGTCCCGTGATGCTGGTGCCAAGCCCGCCCAGCACCATCTCCGGAAACAACGTCAAAATATGAAAATTCATAGCCGAATCTCCTTTAGTCTCCTTTTTATAAATCCAGCAGTCCCGGCAGCAGATGAACCTTCACCCTGCCTTCCTCCAGATTTACCTCCAGAATACACTGCTTAATAACCGGAATCAGCACCTCCCTGCCGGAGGCCATCTGAACGATATATACGTCATTGGCTCCGGTCTGAAGGACATCCTTTAAGACTCCGAGGGTTTCTCCTTCATCCGTAATGACGTTAAGGCCGATCAGGTCTGCGATAAAATACTCGCCCTCTTCCAGCTTCACCGCCTGGTCCCTGCGGATCCAAAGGTCCTTTCCCTTATACTTTTCGATATCATTTATATTATCAAGTCCTTCAAACTTCAGGATTACCATATTTTTAAAGAACTTTACGTTCTGGATTTTTAATACCAGCTTTTCTTTTCCGTTTTCCAGCGTTACCTCTTTCAAATCATTAAAACGGGCCGGGTCATCGGTGGTCGGAAATACCTTGACCTCCCCCCGTACTCCATGAGTCGAGCTGATCACGCCTACGCGAAGCATATCTTCCATGCAATCTCCTTCCGAAACGGTTCCGTGCCCTTGCCACGCGAGGCCTGCCGAACCGCTGCTTTTTTATTTTATGAAACAAAAACGGGCTGTTGCATCTGCAGCAGCCCAAGGGGTTCGTTACTGGATTTCTACGATTACTTTTTTATCTTCCTTGGAAGCGGCCGCCTTCACAACAGAGCGGATCGCCTTTGCAATCCTTCCCTGCTTTCCGATTACCTTTCCCATGTCAGAAGCAGCAACCTTCAGTTCAATCAGGGTATCATCACCCTTCAGGCTTTCGGTAACGACAACTTCGTCTGGATTATCGACAAGCGCTCTTGCGATAACTTCAACTAATTCCTTCATAGCATCACCTCAAGAATGACTGATTACTGGATACCTGCAGCCTTTAACAGCTTTGCAACGGTTTCGGTTGGCTGTGCGCCATTTGCTAACCACTGCTTGGTAACTTCCTCGTCAAACTTGATTGCGCTTGGCTCTACGTTTGGATCATAGGTACCAATCTCAGCGATGAATCTGCCATCTCTTGGGGAACGAGAATCGGATACCACGATTCTATAGAAAGGAGCCTTCTTCTGACCCATTCTTCTTAATCTCATCTTTACCATGTTACATTACCTCCTGAATGTTCTTTAAAATATTTTCTGATTTTATCATCTATCTAGCAATACGGAATCCCGTATGACTATCGTTTTTAAAACGGCATCTTGAACTTGCCGCCCATCAGTCCGCCGAGACCGCCTCCGAATCCGCCCCGCTTCTTTCCGCCCATCATGCCGGGAAGCTGCTTCATCATCTTCTTCATCTGGTCGAACTGCTTTACCAGCCGGTTTACCTCGCTGATATCCACGCCGCAGCCCTTTGCGATACGCTGCTTTCTGGAAAGGTTCATAAGAGATGGATTCGCCCGCTCCTCCGGAGTCATGGAAAGGATGATGGCCTCAATCCGGCCCATGTTCTTCTCATTCTCGTCCATGTCGATGTTTCCGAGCTGGCCCATACCCGGCATCATGCTCATGATGCTGGCCATGCCGCCCATCTTCTTAATCTGACGCATCTGGTCCAGGAAATCGTTATAGTCAAACTCCGCTTTTCTGAGCTTCTGGCTTAACTCCTTCGCTTTCTCCTGGTCCACCTCGGCCTCCGCCTTCTCAATCAGGGAAAGGATATCGCCCATTCCCAGAATACGGGACGCCATACGGTCCGGGTAGAACTGTTCCAGATCGGAAAGCTTCTCTCCCATACCAATGTATAAAATCGGTTTTCCGGTTACGGCACGGATGGATAACGCTGCGCCGCCCCTTGTATCGCCATCCAGCTTCGTCAGGATGACACCGTCAATACCTATCTTTTCCTGGAACATGCTGGCTACGTTCACCGCATCCTGTCCGGTCATGGCATCGACTGTCAGGATGGTCTGGTGGACCTCCACCGCACTCTTTATCTCGACCAGCTCGTTCATCATGTCTTCATCCACATGAAGACGTCCGGCCGTATCCAGGATGACTACGTTCATGCCGTTCTTCGCGGCATGCTCCACCGCAGCCTTCGCGATGTTCACCGGCTTGATCTTATCGCCCATAGAGAACACCGGCACGCCCTGCTTCTCTCCGTTAATCTCAAGCTGCTTGATCGCAGCCGGACGATACACGTCGCAGGCGGCAAGAAGAGGTTTTCTTCCCTTTGCCTTCAGCTTTCCGGCTATCTTTGCCGTGGTTGTGGTCTTACCGGCGCCCTGCAGACCTGCCATCATGATCACGGTAATCTCGCTGGCCGGCTTTAACTGGATCTCCGTGGTTTCGGAACCCATCAGCTTCACCAGCTCTTCATTCACAATCTTGACCACCATCTGGCCCGGAGTCAGGCTTCCCAGCACATCCTCGCCTACTGCCCGGCTCTGCACAGAGCTTACAAACTGCTTTACAACCTTAAAACTTACATCCGCTTCCAGAAGCGCCATCTTTACTTCTTTTAAGGCAGCCTTTACATCGGCCTCCGACAGACGGCCCTTGCCTCTTAAGTTCTTAAATACGTTCTGAAGTTTATCCGCTAAGCTTTCAAACGCCATGAAGCAGACCTCCTATCTGAAATGTGATAACTGTCCCAATCAAATCTGTGATTAAATCTGCGCAATCTGCTCCGCCGCTTTTTTTGCCCGGCTTAAAAGGGCCTCCTCCGGCTTCGCCTCATAATCCTCCAGCGCCTTCTGTATCTCACCGGCCAGCCGCTTCGTGGCCTCGAATTTTTCAACCAGATGAAGCTTTTTCTCATAGCCGTCCAGAAGCTTATCACAGCGCTTAATCAAATCGTGGACGCCCTGCCGGCTGATCCCCTGCTCCTCTGCAATCTCGCTTAAGGAAAGGTCGTTCAGCACCACATCCTCATATACATGGCGCTGATGCTCCGTCAGCAGTTCTCCATAAAAGTCATACAGCAGTCCCTGCTGAACGATTTTCTCCATTTCAATCACCTGTGTTATCATACACGAAGAAAATGCAGGTGTCAAGTGTTTTTTCTTGACACCCGCATCTTTTTTCTATTTCGTACACTTTTTTCTTACAGCTTCGAATACCCGAAGCTGTTCACCAGGGCATCCAGCTTCACGCCTCTCCTGCAGAACGGGCAGTCCCGGAAATCATGGGCCTCGTAGTCCGGCAGGTCCCGTCTGGTAAAGACTGCGTTAATGGGCATTCCATGCGCCTCATCCACCGCGCTGAACAGCGCCGATACCCCCTGTACGATGCCGCCGTAATATTCCACGGCCTCCACGCATTTTGCCAGAGACTTTCCGCTGGTCACGTCCGCCAGCAGGATCAGGACGTTCTTGCCGGAAATCATCGGCCGGATGTTGTCCCGGAAGATCAGCTGGCTGTTGCTGTTGTACTCCGGCGTCACCACATAGAGAGTCTTGTGGGCGTTCATCGACAGGAATCCGGCCTGGGTCAGCTCCTCCGCCAGATACGCGCCGATCACCTGGGTTCCGTCCACACACAGGATGGTGTCAATCACCGTGCCGTACACATACATGCCCACCAGCGCCCTGGCCGCCGCCTGGGCTTCGCTCTGTCTGGCCTTTAATGTGGTGGTGTCCACATAATAATTAATGTGGGAGTGATTGGTGGCAAAATGTCCCGGCGTCACCTTGATCGGTACATTCGTTACAGAAATCTTCTTAAAAGTTCGGTTCTCCATAAAAAGCCTCCTTCCCCGTTTTCAGTTATTTTTATTATAACCGAAAGCAGAGGAAGGAGGCAACCGATATCACCGTTTAAATCCTCATTTTTATCGATTTAATCCGGATATTCGATGATATACTTCTCATATGCGTTCACCACCGTGGTATCCTTATAGTGGTCCAGCCGTTTAAACCGGCTTCCGTAATTGGCATGGACATGCCCGTGGACGAAATATTTCGGGTTATACCGTTCAATCAGCTTTAAAAAGCACTGAAAGCCCTGGTGGGGAAGGTCCTCCATATCATTGAGCTGGTAGGCCGGCGCATGGGTCATCAGGATATCAAAGCCCCGGTGCCGGAACAGCTTCCAGCGCAGCCTCCGGATTCTGGCCCGCATCTCCCGCTCCGTGTACTGGTTCTCACTGTCAGGATGGTACCGCATGGAACCGCCCAGTCCCAGGATACGGACCCCCTTGTATACAAAAATGTCATCCTCCACGCAGATACAGCCCTGCATGGAACTGTTGTTATAATGGTCATGGTTTCCGCTTACATAGACCACCGGCGCGTGGGACATGGTAAGCAGGAAGGACAGATATCCTGCCTTCAAGTCTCCGCAGGCCAGAATCAAATCAATATCATCCAGCATACCCGGTTTATAATAATCATAAAGTACCTTGGATTCCTCATCCGCTAATACCAGAATCTTCATTGTTTCTCTGCCTCTGCCTCCGTATTTTCCTCCAGCTTGATGCCCTGAAGACGCACCAGGTCCTGACCCTCCTCCGTCAGCTCCTCCAGCTCCGGAACAGAACCGATGATGCTGTCCGCCAGCCAGTCCATGGTGACGATTTCCTTCGGCGTCAGCTTCACCTGGCCGCCGCACCGGAGTTTTCCGTCCTGTGCATATACGTCACAGTCAAAGGGCTGGAAGCTTCCGGCCCGGATGGAATTCTTTAAGAAGGTAATGAGCCGGTTGGTTCCGGTCGGCAGGTTCTGGGAACAGATCACGTCGATGACATCGGCAGACATTCCCCACCAGTAATTGACCGCCTCCCGTCCCTTCATATCCAGGCTTCCCCAGCCGCCCTGACGGATCAGGCGGATGATTCTCTCATAGAACTTGCCCCAGTGCCAGATCGGGGTGGCCAGCGTCGTCAGCGCGCCGTCCGCTCCCTTGCAGAACAGGCCGAATTCCCTGGACAAGGACTTTGGCGTGATCATATCGTCTGCGGAAATGTAGGTGATGCCGTCTGCCTGCAGCTCCTCCAGCGCATTCCGGTCCCTGATGGACTTCCACTTCAGATGAATCTGCACATTGGGGTTGATCATTCTGGCGCCGATGGCAAATGCATTGACATTGGCCAGAGAACCGTAGATTGGATAATCTGCAATGTATCCCAGCTCATCGGTCCGGCACATGGCGGCCGCGATGGCGCCCATCAGGAATTTTGCCTCGTACATCCTTCCGTAGTAGGTCCGCACGGAGGAATAGGAGGTGTTCACATTGCAGTTCAAAATCTTCACCTTTGGATGCTGGACCGCCGCCTTCACACTGGCCTGGACCATCCGGGGCGTTGTGGTAAAAATCACCTGGCAGCCGGCCGCGATGGACATCTCGATGGCATTGGCCACCAGGGCATCGTTATCCGCCTCACTGACAAAGGTGGTCTGGACCTCCCCTTCAAAGGCCTGCTCCAGATAGAGCCGTCCCAGCTCATGGCCGTAGGTCCAGCTTGAGGTTTCCGGTGTCTTCTCGTAGATAAAGGCAATCTTCAGACGTTCGGACTCCGTGCCGGCCGGAAGGAGCCAGCTTCTCAGTCCCTTGGACGGCTGAGGCACCTCCTCCGGCTGCTCCATCAGGGCCACCTTTCCGCCCTGTCCCTTTAATTCCAGTTCATTCCAGATGCTGGTCAGGTCCTTCTGAATCTGCCCTTCCGTCCGCTCCTTAATCTCCTCATAGCCAAAAATCTGGGCATACATCAGGAAGGCATCCGAGCAGGTCAGACCGATGGCATGGCCGCCGCGTTCCGCAAACACCTTGGAAAACCGGTCGTAAACCGCCTTAAAATAAGAGCGGTCGTCATCGCTCCAGACCTCCTCCGGCTTCTTTCCCATCACCTCCAGGAGCTGCTGATAGCTGCCCTCCTGGCTGAACCACACATCACTGTTAAAGGACACCTGGTAAAAGTCCAGGAACTCGTAATAAAGCTTGTTCTCCTTCTCATCGCTCCGCTTCGGGATCAGACGGGTTACGATTCCAGGCACACTGAAGGCATTCACATATTTCAGAACACTGACCCGCTTATTACCCTCCTGCACATAGTATTTGTTCATAAATTCAAATGCAACAATCGGGTCATGGATGCCTTCCTCCATCTGGTGGTCATAGAGGGCCGCCCATTTTGCGCCGAATTCCGTCTTCTCCGCCAGAAGCGGCATAAAATTGCTGGCAAAGGCGCTGGTCCGCCCTCTGGTCTTCGTTCCCACAATCCGGTCCAGCGGAATGTCCACCAGGCCTAAATTTACTTCTGAAACAATGTTGGTATAAGAAAGAATGTCGTCCAGCACCGGCAGATAGGGGTGTTCCCCTCTGCCCAGAGATGCCTGATACTGCTTTCTTCCCGCTTTCATCGCGCGGCTGTAATCGTACAATGCCATCTTGTTTTCCCCCTTCTAATTTCCGTAACACATGGGCCGGCATTCGTTATCACGAATTCGGCTTCCGGTTGATATACTCCGTTCTCGTCTTGGAATACACGAATTTCTGGCTGCTGTACAGTCCGTAGTATCCCGACAGGGTAAAGGACACGGCGATGATGATGGCAAAGAACCACAATCCCTCCCCGCCGAACAGCTCCAGCGCGATTACCAGCGTGCTGATCGGGCAGTTGGTCACGCCCACAAACAGGGCCGCCATGCCGCAGGCCGCGGAGAAAGAGGGCGCAATGCCAAGAAGTGTGCCCACCGTGCATCCAAAGGTTGCTCCCACACATAAGGTCGGCACAATCTCGCCGCCCCGGAAACCCGCTCCCAGCGCCACGGCCGTGAACAGAGCCTTCAGAAGGAAGTCCTCGTACCGCACCTGTCCCTCCACGGCATGCTCGATGAGCTGCATGCTCCCGCCAAGGTATTCCCTGGTCCCGCAGAGCATGGTCAGCGCGATGAAAAGGACGCTGGCTGCAAGAATCCGGATATATGGATTTTCAAATTTTTTCTTGTACAGATGCTCCGCCTTGTGGAGCATCATGCAGAGGCCGATGCTGACGATGGCGCACAGCACGCCAAGGAACACCACATAGGCCACGCTCCCCAGATGGAAGGAGGGCAGGTCCAGTATCCGGTAGCTTTCGGCCGGGACCCCCATCCTCCTGGAAATGCTGGCTCCCAGAAACGCGGCAAACAGACAGGGCACCAGCGCCGCATAGTAAAGGACGCCGATGCTGACCACCTCCAGAGAGAAGATGCCGGCCGCCGCCGGTGTGCCGAATAAGGCGGCAAAGACAGCGCTCATGCCGCACATCACCGCGATTTTCTTATCCTTCTCGTCCAGACGGATCAGATTGCCCGCCAGGTTTCCGATGCTTCCGCCAAGCTGCAGGGCCGCCCCCTCCCGTCCGGAGGAGCCGCCCACCAGATGGGTCAGCACCGTGGACACAAAAATCAGCGGTCCGGTAGCCAGCGTCACCTCCTCATTGGAGGAGATGGAATCAATCACCATATTCGTTCCCCGGTTTTTTTCCTCATGGGAAACCCGGTATAAGAATACAATCAGAAGGCCGGCCAGAGGCATCAGATACAGGGTCCAGTCATGTCCCTGGCGGAACGACGTCGCCCAGGCCACGCATTTTGCGAAGCAGGCGCCGGCCACGCCTCCCGCACCGCCTACGATGCAGGAGATTGCCGTCCATTTCAAAAAATACCGGGTATTCTGTATAAATGGCTTTCTCACCTCATAAAGCGTCATATCCTCACCTACTCGCTGTAAATACCTTTGGACTTCACCAGCTTCGGACGGTATCCGGCATCATTTAACGCTGCCACGATATTGTTCTTATGCTCGGTTCCGAATGCCTCCATGGTAATCCGAAGCTCCACCGCCGCATTCCGGTTGATGCTGATGAACTGGTTGTGCTCCAGCTTGATGACATTCGCCTGCTCCTCCGCCAGAAGAGTGGATACGGCAGCCAGCTCGCCCGGCTTATCCGGCAGCAGCACGGAGACGGTAAAGATACGGTCTCTCTGAATCAGGCCGTGCTGGATGACCGAGGCCATGGTGATCACATCCATATTTCCGCCGCTTAAGATGGATACGATTTTCTTTTTCTCCACGTTCATATGCTTTAACGCCGCCACCGTCAGCAGACCGGAGTTTTCTACGATCATCTTATGGTTCTCCACCATATCCAGGAAGGCCACAATCAGCTCGGAATCCTCTACGGTGATGATATCATCCACATTTTCCTGGATGTACGGGAACAGCTTCTCACCCGGACGCTTTACCGCAGTACCATCCGCAATGGTGCTTACATCCGGAAGCGTAATCACCTCGCCGCTCTTTAAGGAGGCCTTCATGCAGGCCGCTCCCGCCGGCTCCACACCGATGACCTTAATCTTCGGGTTTAACAGCTTGGCCAGGGTGGATACGCCGGTGCAGAGGCCGCCGCCGCCCACCGGAACCAGAATGTAATCCACCGTAGGAAGCTCTTTGATGATCTCCATGGCGATGGTTCCCTGTCCGGTTGCCACAGCCAGGTCATCAAACGGATGGATGAAGGTATAGCCCTTCTCCTCCGCCAGCTTATAGGCGTAAGCACATGCCTCGTCAAATACATCGCCCTCCAGCACCACATCGGCGCCGTAGCCCTTGGTGCGGTTTACCTTGATCAACGGGGTGGTGGTCGGCATCACAACCGTAGCCTTCACTCCGGCCAGCTTTGCCGCGTAGGCCACGCCCTGGGCATGATTTCCTGCGGAGGCGGTGATCAGTCCTCTCTCCTTCTCCTCCGCCGATAAGGTGCTGATCTTATAGTAAGCTCCTCTTACCTTGTAGGCGCCGGTGTACTGCATGTTCTCCGGCTTAAAATAAACCTTGTTGCCGGTCTGCGCCGAATAATACTCGCTGTATACCAGCTTGGTTTCCGAGGTCACACGGCTGACAATCTCTGTAGCCTCTTCAAATTTCTCCAGTGTTAATTCTTCCATCATAAGTCTCCTCCTTGCGGACGGCTGTTATCCCAACCGGCCGTTCTTTTGTCCTTTGGCATTGCCCTCCGAAACCTCGTGCTAATCTTCCTTTTTTACCTGGAACAGCGCGTTTACGAAATCATTGGCATCAAATTTCTGCAGGTCGTCAATCTTTTCTCCGATTCCCACATATTTTACCGGAATGCCCAGCTCGGACTGGATGGCAACCGCGATTCCGCCCTTTGCCGTACCGTCTAACTTTGTCAGCACGATTCCGGTGATGTCCGCCACCTCCATAAACTGACGGGCCTGCGCCATGGCGTTCTGCCCGGTGGTTCCGTCTAACACCACCAGCGTCTCCCGGTAGGCATCCGGGTACTCCTTGTCGATGATCCGGTTGATCTTCTTCAGCTCTTCCATCAGATTCTTCTTGTTATGCAGCCGTCCGGCGGTATCGCAGATTAACACATCAGCGTGGCGGGACTTGGCTGCCGCAACCGCGTCGTAGATGACGGCGGCCGGGTCCGAGCCCTCCTGCTGGGCGATGATTTCCACACCGGCCCGGTTGGACCACTCGGTCAGCTGCTCGATGGCAGCCGCCCGGAAGGTATCGGCTGCCGCCAGGATAACCTTCTTTCCCTGGTCCTTTAACTGTCCGGCCAGCTTTCCTACGGAGGTGGTCTTTCCTACCCCATTGACGCCGATGACCAGGACCACCGAGGTCCGGTTCTCGAACTCGTAGGCATTCTCGCCCAGATTCATCTGCTCCTTGATGCTCTCAATCAGGATTTCCTTGCACTGGGCCGGCTCCTTGATGTGCTGCTCCTTTACCTTCTTTCTTAAGTCCTCCACGATTGCCATGGTGGTCTGGATTCCTAAGTCTCCCATAATCAGGGTTTCCTCGATTTCCTCATAGAAATCATCGTCAATGGCGGAAAATCCATTAAAAATCGAATCAATTCCGGAAACGATATTATCTCTGGTCTTCGTCAGCCCCTCCACCAGACGGCTGAAAAAGCCTTTTTTCTTTTCACTCATAAATTCTGCTCCTTTATCTGTCTTTCGCAGCGCTTCCGCGCCTTCCACGGCCTCTCTGAATGCTCCCGGCTGCTTCCGCCCGTCTAATCATCCAAATCCGCTTCGATCAGGTTCACCGATACCAAAGCGGATACGCCCTTCTCCTGCATGGTGATGCCGTACAGGCGGTCGGAAGCCACCATGGTTCCCCGTCGGTGGGTGATGACGATAAACTGGGTACTCCGGGTCAGCTTGTGCAGATACCCGGCAAACCGGTCTACGTTGGAGTCATCCAGCGCCGCCTCGATCTCGTCCAGCAGACAGAAGGGGGACGGCTTTAGGTTCTGGATTGCAAACAGCAAAGCGATGGCCGTCAGGGCCTTCTCACCGCCGGAAAGCTGCATCATGTTCTGCAGCTTCTTTCCGGGCGGCTGAGAGATGATCTGGATTCCCGCCTCCAGGATATCCGCATCCTCCAGAAGCTCCAGCGTTCCCCGTCCGCCTCCGAACAGCTCCTTAAACACCTTGTCAAATTCCACCCGGATACGGGCAAACTGCTCCGTAAACTGGCGGCGCATGCCGGTATCCAGCTCCTCGATGATCTGGAGCAGGACGGCCTCCGCCTGCACCAGGTCCTCATGCTGGCTCTTTAAAAATTCATAGCGCTCCGACACTTCCTTGTAATCCTCGATGGCGTTCACATTCACATTGCCCAGCCCTTTTATCTGGGCCTTCAGGCTGTCAATCTGCTTTTTCATCTCCGGAAGGGAGTTAAGCTCCGGATTTCTAAACTTCTCCGCGCTGCTGTAGGTGAGTTCATACTCACTCCACATATAGTTTACCTGATGCTCCAGCTTTTCGTCCAGCTTTTCCTTCTGGTTCTGAAGACGGAACATGTCCTTGTCCAGCGCGCTGATCCGCTCCGCCACCTCTTCTCTCCGGGTGAAGGAGGACTTCTGCTCCCGGCTCATCTCTTCCTTCCGGCCGCTTTCCGTCTCAATCTGCCCGGACAGCTCCTGCATCCGCGCCTCCGCCTGGCGGATTGCCTCCTGCATCTGCCGGATTTCCTCTAATTTTCCCTGAATGACTTGTCCGGAGCTTCCGCTTCCCTGCTCCAGTCCGGTTAATTCCTCCCGGAGCTTTCGGATCTCCTCATGGACACGGCGGATATTTTCCTGGATAAAATCAAATTTCTGCTGGTAATTTGCCGTTTCAAGCTGGATGGCCGATAAATTCTGTGAAAAGGCCTCCCGGCTGCGCTTTCTCTCTTCCAGCCGGCTCTGCATATCTTCAATATCCCGGCTCACCTGCTGGTTCCGGCCCTCCAGCGCCTTCACATCGCTGCTCAGCCCGTCCCGGCTGCTGCGGATTTCCTTTATCTGCGCCTCAAGCTGCCCGTGCTCCCGCACCAGGTCCACGGAGGACTCCTGGATTTCCGATTTCCGGTTTTCCAGCTGGCTGATGTTGACCTGGATGGTGTTCTGCTTCAGGTACAGGGCCTGCTTCTCCGTCTTCACCTGCTCCAGCTCTTCCCTGGCCGCCGACAGCGCCTGCTCGGCCTCCTTCAGCTCCTGCTGGATGCTCTCCGCCGCCTTCATGGTCTTCTCGCAGGCGTTCTCCAGCTCCTCGATCTCCCGCTTTCTTCCCAGAAGATTGCTGCTGTTTTTAAAGGCGCCGCCGGTCATCGAACCTCCGGCGCTCAAAAGCTCGCCGTCCAGCGTCACGATCCGCAGGCTGTACTGGTACTTTCTAGCCAGTGCGATGGCATGGTCGATATGGTCCGCCACCACCACCCGCCCCAGCAGGTACTTCATCAGCCCTTCATACTGGGGCTGGGTGTGAATCAGCTGGCTGGCCAAACCCAGCACGCCCGGCTCGTGAAGGGCCTTTTCCTGGGCAAAGCCTCCTTTGTTCCCCACACTGGTCAGCGGAAGGAAGGTGGCCCGGCCGAATTTATTCTTTTTCAGGTACTCGATTAATTGCTTGGCGGTCTGCTCCGAGTCCGTCACGATATTCTGGATGCTTCCGCCCAGCGCCGTCTCGATGGCCGTCTCATACCGCTTCTCCGTGGTAATCAGGTCCGCCACCACGCCATGGATGCCGTGAACCCGGTCCTTGACGTCCATGACCCGGCGGATGCTGCTGCCGTAGCCCTCATACCGCTCCGCAATATTCTTCAGGGAATCCAGCCTGGTATAGCTGGTCTGGTATTCCCGCTGCTTTTCATTCAGATTCCGGCTTAACCGGCGCACCTCGCTGTCCGCATGCAGCCCGGCCTCCTCCAGCTCTTCCTGGCGGATGAGCTGCTCCCGGAGAGCATCCTCCAGTTCGGAAAGCTTCGCCTCCTCACTCTTTAACTGCTCCTCCTGCACCGATTCATCGCTCTTGATTTTCAGAAGCTTCTGGCTGACCTCGCTGCGGCGCACGTTCACCTGCTCCAGCATCGCCTCGTAGCGCTGCTGCTTTGCCGTCACGGCTGCCCGCTCATTCAGCGTGTCAATGATCGTGCCCTTGGCCTCCTCGATCTGCTGCTCCAGCTCCTGGATGGACACATCGGCATCCATCAGGGTGATCTCCGCATCCTTCTGCCGGTCCAGCACCGCATCCACCTTGCCGGAAAGCTCCTTCCGCTCCCCCTGGTAGGTCTGGATCTGCTGCTCTTTCTCCCCGATTTCACCCTGGATGGCATCCATACGGTTCTTCAGATGCTCGGCATTCATCTTTTCTGTATTGATCTGCTCGTTGAGGACGTTGATCTGTCCCTCCAGATGGCCCTTCTCCATGTTGGTCCGGCCAAGCAGCGCACGGCTTTCCGTCAGCTTTTCCTCCAGCGCCCGGATTGCCTCATCCAGACGGTCATAATCGGCCTTTATCTTCTCTGATTCGGCCCTGGCATTCTCCAGATCCCCGGAAACGATATTTTCCCGGCCTTCCAGTTCCTTTAACTGGGAACCGATGGCCGCGCTTTCCATCAGGAACGCATTGGCATCATAGGACTTTAGCTCTTCCTTCAACTGCAGATACCGCTTCGCGGCCTCGGCCTGGCGGCCTAAGGGCCCCACCTGCTTCTCCAGCTCCGACAGGATATCGGTCACGCGGACCAGGTTCTGCTTCTCATCCTCCAGCTTCTTCTGCGCGATGTTCTTCCGGCGCTTGAACTTCACGATACCGGCGGCCTCATCAAAGAGCTCCCGCCGTTCCTCCGGCTTTCCGCTTAGTATCTTGTCAATCTGGCCCTGGCCGATGATGGAGTAGCCCTCCTTGCCGATACCGGTATCATAAAACAACTCATTGACATCCTTTAAGCGGCAGGCGCTGCCGTTAATCATATACTCGCTCTCTCCGGAGCGGTAAAGCCTCCTGGACACCGTTACCTGGTCATAATCGATGGCAAGCTGATGGTCGGCGTTATCCAGGGTGATGGCCACATAGGCAAAGCCCTGAGGCTTTCTCATCTCGGTTCCCGCAAAGATAACATCCTGCATGCTGCCGCCCCGGAGCTGCTTCACCCGCTGCTCTCCAAGGACCCAGCGGACCGCATCGGCAACGTTGCTCTTGCCGCTTCCGTTCGGCCCCACGATTCCGGTGATGCCGTTATGGAATTCGAAGACGATTTTATTGGCAAAGGACTTAAATCCCTGAATCTCTATACTTTTTAAATACATATTCTGCTAATTTTCCTCAATCTTTAAAATTCCGTTGTATGCGGCCACCTGCTCCGCCGCCTTCTTCGTCCGTCCGGTTCCCCGGCCGACCTCCTGTTCTCCAATCATGGCCCGCACCTCAAAGGACTTGTTGTGGTCCGGCCCCTCTTCCTTTAACAGCTCATAGGAAAGCGGCTCCGCAAACCGGCTCTGCACCAGCTCCTGTAAGATAGTCTTGCTATCATAAAAGAGCTTCTTATGTTCCATATCATTTAATATAAAACGATGGATAAACTCTTTTGCATTAGCAAAACCACCGTCCAGATAGATGGCCCCAATCAGAGCTTCCATCGCATCGGACACTACGGAATGGCGGAACCGTCCTCCCGTGGCCTCCTCGCCCTTTCCTAAAAGCAGGAACTCTCCCAGATGGATTTCCTCCGCGCAGTAGGCAAGGGTCGGCTCGCACACCAGGCTGGCCCTGGTCTTCGTCAGGTCCCCCTCCGGCATCTTAGGATATGCCCCAAACAAAAATTCGCTGCTCACCACCTCCAGCACCGCATCTCCCAGAAACTCCAGACGCTCATTGCATCTGGCCTTCTCCCAGCGGTGCTCGTTGGCATAGGAGCTGTGGGTCATGGCATGGC
This sequence comes from Lachnospiraceae bacterium, assembly GCA_030536455.1. GTDB lineage: Bacteria > Bacillota > Clostridia > Lachnospirales > Lachnospiraceae > Caccovicinus. Next base: position 22,661 of record JAUNPZ010000010.1, read on the forward strand.
TTAACAGTCTATTATTCTGAAAATGATATCCGATAATCGTTTCCAGTTCCCTGATTTCACGGTTCACTTGTCTTCCTCCTTGTAAAAACAGAAAAAAGGGGCGGTCCAGACAACTGCGACTGCCCCCGGCATTTCTTAGTTTAATGCGTTCTTGATAGCTTCCACAGCGTCGCCGACCGTAACAATCTTTTCTGCCTCTTCGCTTGGAATCTCGATATCAAACTCTTCCTCGATACCCATGATAATCTGGAAAACATCCAGAGAATCCGCACCTAAGTCATCCACGAATGTAGCTGCCATAGTTACTTCATCTGCCTCCATGTTTAATACCTCTGCGATAATTCCCTGTAATTTTTCAAACTCCATAACTGAATCCTCCTAATTTTTTTCGCTGGCCTTTTCCATGGCTTTTTCTTCACTGACCGCAGTCAGGCTTTCTTTGATTTTCCCATTGATGTCCTGCTCTTTAAAGACAACGCACTGAATAATCGAATTCTTTACCTCGTTTGCCTTTGAGTTTCCATGGGTCTTCACCACCAATCCATTCAGTCCCAGCAGCGGCGCTCCGCCGTACTGGCTTGCATCAAAAGATTTTAAAGTGGCCTTCAGCGCAGGCTTCACTAAAAGCGCGCCGATCTTGCTTCGCAGGCTGGTCATCATGCCGCTCTTTACCTTGGAGATCAAGGTGGCGCCAACGCCCTCGTAGAGCTTCAGGATAACATTTCCCACAAATGCTTCGCAGACGATCACGTCTGCTCCTCCGTGAGGAATCTCACGGGCTTCGATGCTTCCGATAAAGTTGATGTCTTCACACGCCTTTAACAGCGGGAAGGTCTCCTTCACCAGCGCATTCCCCTTCTCCTCCTCGGCACCGATATTTACGATGGCAACTCTGGGCTTCTTCACCTTCATAACGTGTTCCATATAGATAGAGCCCATCCTCGCAAACTGTACCAGGTGGGAAGGTCTGGCATCTACATTCGCCCCGCAGTCAATCAGAAGAGACACGCCCTTTTCCGTAGGGATAAGCGGTGCCAGCGGCGGGCGCTCCACACCTTTGATTCTTCCTACGATGACCTGTCCGCCCACTAATATAGCTCCGGAGCTTCCGGCTGACACAAACGCATCCGCCTCGTTCTTCTTTACCAGATTCATGCCGACTACAATGGAAGAATCCTTCTTCTTTCGTATGGCATTCACCGGCGGTTCCTCTGTAGCGATGACTTCCGTGGCATTTACCACCTGAATCCTCTCTTTCTCATAGGTATGCCTGGAAAGCTCGGAAGTTACCTTCTCTTCCTGTCCTACCAGAAGCACCTGGATTCCCGGTTTTTCATTCACTGCTGCCACAGCTCCGGCCACCATCTCGGCCGGCGCGTAATCGCCGCCCATAGCATCTACTGCTACTCTGATCATAGTTGATTCTCCTTTCGGCTAATCTCAAGATTTAATATACTAAATATCAGATTATAAATCAATATCTATTTTTAAGTTTTCCTGTCAATTGGGTAATTATGGTTCATCCTTCCAATTATCTGTATGCATAATACAAAAATGGCCCTGGATGATACGCAGCCATTGCGTAACTCAGAACCATTTTTCTATCTTTTTCAGGAAACAGGCAACCCCCTGCTCATCGTTTGTCAGCGTGACCGCATCCGCCGCCAGTTTTACCGCATCCACCGCATTTCCCATCGCAACGCCGATACCGGCTGTTTTCAGCATACCCAGATCATTTTCCTGGTCGCCGAACGCCACAGCCTCCTCCCGCCGGATTCCCAGATGTTCCATCAGCCGGGCAAGACTGCTTCCTTTATCCGCATGTGCCATGGTAATCTCCACATTCTGTCCCACCGAGGTCAGGGCCGAGAGCGAGGGGTTCCGGCCAAAATAAGCCTTTGCCTCTCTTCCGTCTTCCCCCCGCTCAAAATACAGATTTACCTTTTCCGCCCGGCTTAAAAGCTCCGTCTGCTCCGACAGATGGTCCACCCACTGATGATTTTCCTGGAAATACCGAATAAAGTTTTCATCATGCCACGGCCTCCCGGCCCACTCCCGCACCCGGCTGTCCGAATAGGCCAGCCCATCTGCAAAAACCTCGGAGCAGGACCGGCACCGGTCGGTCATCTCTATGGCCTCCTTCACCACCGTCGCCGGCAGACCAATCCGCCAGACTGCTTTCTGCTCCTTCAGATTCCAGACCAGGGCCCCATTTTCCGCGACGGCATAGGAAAGTCCTTTCAGCCGGAATAAATCCTTCGGAAGAACGCCGGGACACCGGCCGGTAGACGGGATTACATAAACCCCGCGGTCTATCATTCTCTGCAAAACTTCGATGGTGTTTGATGCAATCTCATTTTTCCCGTTCAGCAGGGTGCCATCCATATCTACTGCAATCAGTCTGAGCTTCATCTTCTGCCTCCTATGCCAGTAAAAAACTTCTGTTAGATCCGGACCATAAATGCTTCATAAGGCCGCAGCGGCTTTTTCAAATCCTGCCGGTCATAATTGCCGATTAAGAATTCCAATCCGTCTTCCGCCCGGTCAGCCATGTTCTCTTTCACTTCCGCAGCCGCCTTCCGGAGCGGTTCGGACGATGCCTCTTCTTCCGACAGATTTGCTGCCACCAGCCACGTTTCCTGCTCCGTGCTTCTCAGATAAGCAAATATCTTCTCGTCCTCCTCCAGGAGCAGCCGATAGTCACCCTCTGTCAGCAGCGGCTCCTGATGGCGCAGCTCGATCAGCTTTTTATAATAATAATAACAGGAATCGGTATCGGCAAGCGCCTCTTTTACATTGATTTCCTTAAACCTGCTGTTTATTTTAAACCATGGGGTTCCTGATGTAAAGCCTCCGTTTTCTGAATCATCCCACTGCATCGGAGTTCTGGCATTATCCCGGCTTTTATTCCAGACTGCCTTCCGGAAATCCTCCTCGGAGATGCTTTTCGCCTTTACCACCAGCTCCTGATAAGCATTCCGCACTTCGATGTCCTCATACTCCTCCAGTGCAAAGTGCACATTGGTCATGCCGATTTCCTCGCCCTGATATACATACGGCGTTCCCTGCATTCCGTGAAGCACCGTCGCAAAAGCCTTGGCGCACTCCTTCCGGTACTCCCGGTCATTTCCCCATCTGGAGATGACACGGGGCTGGTCATGGTTTTCAAAATACAGGGCATTCCATCCCTTTCCATTCAGCTTCTTCTGCCAGTCTGTCATCACACGTTTTAATTCCACCAGAGAAAATGGCTTCAATGCCCATTTCCGGTTCACCGACCCCGGAATCCGGTCAATATTCATATGTTCAAAGGTAAAAATCATGTTTAATTCCCTGCGTTCCGGGTCCGTGAAAAGCCGGGCCACTTCCGGCGTGGAACCTGGCGCCTCGCCAACCGTCATGCAGTCATATCTGGAAAGAACCTCCTGATTCATTTCCTGGATAAATTCGTGAAGCCTTGGTCCGTTGCTGTGATATTTGCCGGTATAATACTTCCGCCCCGGCTCTTTTGGATAATCCGGATAGCTCTGGTCCTTGGATATGGATGCGATCACATCCATCCGCCATCCGTCTGCTCCTTTATCCATCCAGAACCGCATCAAATCATAAATTGCCTGCCGCACGCTTTCATTTTCCCAGTTTAAATCCGGCTGCTTTCTGCTGTAAAAATGCAGATAATATTGATCCCGCTCCGGACAGTACTCCCAGGCGCTTCCGCAGAAGCTGGAGCCCCAGTTGTTCGGTTCGCTTCCGTCCGGCTTCGCATCCTTCCAGATATAATAGTCACGGTACGCATTGTCCTTTGATTTCCGGCTCTCGATAAACCAGGCATGCTCATCCGAGGTGTGATTGACTACCAGATCCAGCACCACCTTAATACCACGCTTATGCGCCTCCGCAAACAGTTTCTCCATATCCGCATTGGTTCCAAAGCGGTCATAGATTTTCCGGTAATCACGGATATCATAGCCATTATCATCCTGCGGAGAATCAAACACCGGGCTGAGCCAGATTACATCGATTCCCAAATCCTTCAGATAGTCCAGCTTCTCAATCACTCCCGGAAGATCCCCGAAGCCGTCTCCATTCGAATCCTTAAAGCTTCTCGGATATATCTGATATACAACTGATTTTTTCCACCAATCTTTCATATTAAAACCTCACCCTCATTTCTTTTTTCCCGGCTCTCCGCCCTTCCGCAAGTCTTTCCGTATCTATGCAATGCCAAGGAAGGACAGGAAAATACTTAAAACAATCACGCCGATGATCAGCGCAGTGATGCTGATATTTTTCTTTTTCAGCAGATAGTAGCACAGCAGCGTCAGGCCCAGAGGAACCAGCCCCACAAAGATGGAATCCAGCATGGACTGCAGATTCAGTACCGACTCCCCCTTCATATTAAGTTCAAAGGTTGACTGGAATTTTACCATGGAAGCCGTCATACCGCCTACCATGATCAAGCCTACAATGCTGGCCGCTTTGGTCAGAATATTCATCAGACCGCTGGCATATACTTTCTGGATGTATTCCGAACCCAGCTTATATCCCAAAAAGGTTCCATAGTATTTCACCAGAAGGGAAGGAACGTTAAACAGGAGCAGGAATACGATCGGAGCCAGCACATTTCCCGATGCGCCAAGGCCAACTGCGATTCCGGCGGCAATTACTCTTAACACGCCCCAGAAGATGGAATCGCCAATGCCCGCCAGAGGTCCCATCAGACTGGATTTTACCGCGTTGATTGAGGACGCATCAAAATCCGCCTGCTCGCTGTTCTTTTTCTCCATAGAAGCCACCAGGCCCATGATGAAGGTGGAGAAGGTGATTGTCGTGTTAAAATAGGACATGCTCCGGCTTAACGCTTCTTTTTTCGCTTTTTCATCATTCCGGTAAAAATGGTTGAGAAACGGCATCATGGAATAACAGAAGCCGGATGCTCCCTGCTTTGCCGGGCTTACGGCGGCGTATAAGGTAAACGAGCGCCAAAATGCTTTTCTTAACAGCTTTCTTTCTTCTGCCGGAATGGACTGGGTTAATTTACTCATGGAAAAATGCCTCCTCTTCTTCATCGAAATCATAGGAATCTGCCCCAGTCACGGTCTGCCCGGAAGCCAAAACCCGCATGGACTGCATCTGGTTAAACCGATAATCATTCATGCCGATGCCGACTGCCAGAATGGTGCCGATTACCGCCAGCGCAATCAGCGGCAGATTCAGATACGCAGCCAGGACAAAGCCCAGGAAATAATACATGCAGATTTTTTTCTCCCAAAGCATCTTCATCAGCATCGCCATACCGACTGCCGGAAGCAGTCCGCCGCAGATGGAAAGCCCGTTCATCACAACCGCCGGAATCGCATCCAAAAGTGCGCTTACCGCATCTGAGCCAAACAGGATGCCTAAAAATGCTACCATCGAATACAGCAGCCAGTTCACTGCCCAGAGACCGTAATGAAGGATTACTATCTGCTTCTGTTTTCCCTCCGCTGCCAGCTGGTCAAAATGTCTGGCGAACATGCCTACCAGGAAAATATATAAGACCGTCTTAATCTGAAGTCCCAGAATGCCAATCGGGAGAGCCAGGGTTAAAGCGACCTCTGTGCCTTTCCCAAGCATGATTGCAAATGCGGTTCCGACCGCAGTCGCGATGCCAGGCTCTGCTGCGGCCGCACCTCCGATATTCACCACACCCATGAATACAGCCTCCAGAGCCGCGCCTACGATAACGCCGGTATGCAAATCACCCAGCAGCAGGCCTACCAGCGGTCCGATTACAATCGGCCTGTTCAGCATAGTAAATCCTGCCAATTCCGCGCCGCCTACACACACAAATACTGCCAATGCAACAAATAATGCTTCCAACACAACGTTTCCCTCCTATTTTTTCACTTTGTTCCGTACTTTCCAAGTACATCCTTCGCCAGCTTCCGCTCATCATTCGGCACCTGCTGCATACAGGTTTCCGGTTCCAGCTCGATTAACCGCTTCAGGCACTGAAGCTCGTTCTCCGTCAGCATAATCGTCGGTGTCACAATGCTCTTTTCTGATGCATCGATTCCGTCGAACCGGCCTGCATTTCCAATATTGAGAAATTCAATTTTCCCCACATTCTCCCGGATTTTTAACGCATCCTTCACCGTTCTGGTAAGTACCAGTATCCGCATATCGGAGGCTTTCGGGTAGTTCAGCATCCGGATAATCTCATCCACCGGCTTAATCAGCACGCGGATTCCGTTGGGAACTGCCATCTGCAGAGCCATCTTCTGAGTCGGGTCTGAGGCGGCATCATCATTCGCCACCATGATTCCCTGTACCCGAAGCTGCTTCGTCCAGGTCATCGCCACCTGGCCATGAATCAGACGGTCATCCACCCGAAGGGCCGTGATTCTGGCGTTGGAATCCGGGAAAGAACAGGAAGACACGGTCAGTTCTTTCTCAGCGTCCGGTGCTTTTCCGTCCGCCTGCTTCCTCTCCGGTACTGCTGGATCCGGTCTTTCCACGGAAACCAACTTCAATTCCTCCTTCGCTCCGGTGATATACATCTGAAGCTCTTCCTCCGAAATCTCTTCCCCCGCCAGCGCAACCTGAAGAAGAACCGGGAAATTCATTCCGGTTATCAATGTCACGTTGGGAAGCGCCGCATAGGGAACCAGCTTCTGATTGACACTTCCGCCCTGTAAATCCGTAAATGCATAAATCCGGTCCTCCTTATGTGCTTCAAAATATTCCCGGAATTGTGCTTCTACATCGTCATCTGGTGTTACATATGCGTCCATCGTCGTAACATTCTCCATCCTGCCCGCAACCAGTTCCAATGTATAACGGATTCCAGACGCCATTTTTCCATGCGCAGCAATTAAAATCTGCTTCATCACTCTACCCCTCTCCTGATTTCATCCTGTTTTATCGCTGAGTTTGTTGGGTTATCTACATAACCTCTTTACGCTCTAACTTTAACATGTTTCCTTCTGGATGTAAATAGGTTATGTAGATAACCGTCAATCGCACATACTGTTGCATTATGTTTTTGTGTATTTTGTATATTTTTTTTATTTATGCATACAAAAAATCGCCTTCATTCATGGTGTTTCCCTTCGATACTCCATGAATGAAGGCGATTCTTTACTGAATATCAAGCCTCTTCCGTCCAATTTCTGGCGGATTTTCGAACAATTAAGGTTACCGGGAGAAGAATCTCTCTCTCCTTCGGTTTTTCGTATTCCTGACCGCCTTTGATCTGTTCCATTAAAAGCGCAACCGCTATCTGCGCCTTTTTATCCACATCCTGACTGACCGTGGTCAGGCTGGGAACCGACAGTCCGGAATAACTGATATTATCATAACCGGCTACGCCAATCTGCTGAGGAACCAGAACTCCCTCCTCGTGAAAGAAACGGATTGCCTCCAATGCATATAAATCGGACAGAAAAAACAGCGCCGTCCTTGGCGTATTTCTTTGAAGCAGCCAGCGATAGCTTTCTGTGCGCTTTTCTGCATTCATGCCCAGCGCTTCAAACTGCAGTCTCTGCCGTCCTGACCCATGCTCCGCCATCGCCTTCCTGCCGCCCACCAGGCGCAGATGGTCAACTCCGTTATCCCTCCCGGCGCAGATTTTAATCGTTTCGTAGCCGCACTCCAGCAGATACCGGGTCATCATGTAGCCGCCGCTTTCTTCATCCAGCGAAACATTCATAACCTGCTGTTCCTGTCCCTCCTCCAGATCTCCATAGGCATCAATGGCCACCACCGGTTTTCCGGTCAGGCGAAATATCTTCTCGCAGTTTCTCTTGCTGAAGGAAATCGCGATTACCCCGTCGATGTCCCATCCGGCCACCATCTGAAAAATCTTCTCTACCTCTTTCTCTGTATAAACCATCAGATAATATCCCAGACTCTGCACCTGTTCCTGAATCCGTCCAAGCGTTCTGGCGTAGAAAGGGTCTGCCAGTATGGAATCTTTAAAATCTTTATGATAATTAATGACTACCGCAATCAACTGGGAACACTCTTTATTCAAAACCCGAAGCCCAAGTTTCTGTACATACCCGGTTTCTTTAATCAACTGATTAATTTTCTCTATATTCGCCGGCGATACCTTTCCGGTTTTCCCGTGTATAACATTCGATACCGTGGTGGTGCTGACCCCGGCCAGGTTTGCAATCTCTTTAATCGTTGCCAAATCCGTTCCTCCTTGTTTTAAAAAAAATAAGGCTTCCGAGAAAATCTCAGAAACCTTATCCTGCTTCAAACCATCTGAAAAATCAATTAAGCCTCTACGTTAACGATTTCTCTCTTGTTGTAGCTGCCGCAAGCCTTGCATACTCTGTGAGGCATCATTAAAGCGCCGCACTTAGAGCACTTTACAAGGTTTGGAGCGCTCATCTTCCAGTTTGCTCTGCGGCTATCTCTTCTAGCCTTAGAGGATTTATTCTTTGGACAGATAGACATGGTTTACACCTCCTTAAACTGTTTGAAAATATCCTGGATCACTGACATTCTGGGGTCAGGTACGCTGCTGTCGCAGCTGCAGGTTCCATGATTGAGATTTTGACCGCACTGATTACAGATTCCCTTGCAGTCTTCCCTGCAGAGAACCTTCATCGGCAGATTAAGCATCAGCTCATTCCCAACCAGCTGATCCACATCCAGATAATAACCGCTTATATAGGGTTGTTCATCCAACGCTTCTACCCGTTCCTCATCGCTCTGGTTCATATCCAGCTCTTCCTCTATCGACAGTTCGAAGGGAACCTTCACCAGCTCCAGGCAGCGGTCGCAGGGAATCATCAAAGCAAGCTTTGCTTCTCCCGTCACCGTCATCTTCTTATCACCGCAATGTGTGATGGTCAGCGTCACCGGCTCCTTCTCCGCAAGCTCATAGTCCCCGCTGGGTCCATGAAACTGCTCCATCTCAAGATTCAGGGTATAGGTCTTCACTTTTCCTTGGCAGGAAAACAACTCTGATAAGTTAATCAGCATATTATATACTCCTAATACGCACCTTCAATATTATACATACAGGTGCCTGCTTTGTCAACAAAATTTTCGTGAAATTTCTAAAAATTGTGTCAAAATCCAGAACCGCCCAAAAACTTCCGGATTCTCCGCTCTGTCCGGTTTTCCCGAAAAAACCGCCGCATACGGACATGCGGCGGTCTTTTTCTCTTACAATCCTATACCAAAGCCTTGGTGTCTCTTGCGATTGCCAGCTCTTCGTTGGTTGGCAGCAGCATAACCTTAACCTTGGAATCAGCAGCGGAAATGATTCTTCTCTCGCCTCTGATATCATTTGCCTCGTCATCAATCTTAACGCCTAAGTAAGACAGGCTCTCGCATACGCGCTTGCGGGTGTTCTTATCATTCTCGCCTACGCCTGCGGTAAATGCGATTGCATCTACGCCGTTCATTGCTGCGGTGTATGCGCCGATGTACTTCACTACCCGGTAGATAAATGCGTCTAATGCAACCTCTGCCAGATGATTTCCTTCCTTGGCAGCCGCCTCGATATCACGGAAGTCGCTGGATACGCCGCCGGACATGCCCAGAACACCGGATTTCTTATTTAAGATATTTAACATCTCGTTGATGTCCTTGCCTTCCTTGTTCATAATGAACTGCAGGACAGCCGGGTCAACGTCGCCGCTTCTGGTACCCATGATCAGGCCTTCCAGAGGAGTTAAGCCCATGGAGGTATCCACGCACTTGCCGCCGATGGAAGCAGAGATGCTGGCGCCGTTTCCTAAGTGGCATACGATAACCTTTGCGTTCTCCGGGTCCAGATTGCCGAACTTGATTGCTTCGCCGGATACGAACATATGGCTGGTTCCGTGGAAGCCGTAGCGGCGGATGCTGTACTTGTCATAGTATTCTGCAGGAATCGCGTACTTATACGCCTTCTCCGGCATAGACATACCGAAAGCGGTATCGAATACAGCTACGTTTGGCTTGCCTGGCATCGCTGCCTCGCAGGCCTCGATACCCATCAGGTTTGCCGGGTTGTGCAGAGGTCCTAAGTCGAAACACTCACGGATTACGTTCTTTACTTCCTCGGTAACCACGATGGACTTATAGAACTTGATGCCGCCGTGAAGGACGCGGTGTCCGATTGCGGAAATCTCGTCGGTGCTCTTGATTACGCCGTGCTCCGGATCCTGTAAAGCATCCATAACCATCTGAATCGCAGTCTTATGGGTCGGCATATCCTTCTCGATTACCACTTTATCCTTGCCGGATGGGCTGTGGGTCAGCTTGGAGCCTTCGATACCGATTCTCTCGCAGAGACCCTTTGCGATTACAGACTCATCGGTCATGTCAATTAACTGATACTTCAGGGAAGAGCTTCCGCAGTTGATAACTAAAATCTTCATAATATATTCTTTCTCCTTCAGGGATTATGCGTTTGCTTATTTCACGATTTCGCCGTACTCGGTTCTGCCGCAGCCTGCTGCATTGGACTCATCGGTGTCGATGTGCATAGCCAGTGCATAGCTGTCGCTTACGCGGACAACCACATCACCGAATACCAGGCTTCTGCCGTTGGTATCCATCTTTACGGATACAATCTCGCCGTTCTCTACGCCTAATTCCTTCGCGTCTGCAACAGTTGCGTGGATGTGACGCTTTGCAGCGATAACGCCCTCGGTTAATTCCACCTCACCTGCAGGTCCTACCAGCTTGCATGGTGCGCTGCCAGCTACATCGCCGGACTCACGAACCGGAGCCGCTACGCCGATGGAACGGGCATCGGTTAAGGATAACTCAACCTGGGTTGCCTTACGAACCGGTCCTAAGATGGAAACGCCCTTTAATTCCTTCTTTGGTCCAACTACGGTTACTCTCTCCTCGCAGGCATACTGTCCTGGCTGGGAAAGGTCCTTCTTCTTGGTCAGCTCATAGCCCTTGCCAAATAAAGTCTCTAAATCTTCCTGAGTTACATGTACGTGACGTGCAGAAGTTTCAACTAAAAATTTCATAATTCTTATTCTCTCCTATCTTGTAAATGAAGTATCCCCAACATCAGTTGGAATCTATTCTCTATTTTAGGTGTTTTCTCATATTTTTTCAAGTCTTGTCCTTCAAGAAATTTGCATTTTTTACAAAACATAAACCGTTGTTTCTGAAAAACCGGCCTTTACGAGTCCCATTTTTCCAATTATAATAATGAGAAAGCAAAATGAGCGGTCCGCCGGCACAGACGGACCGCAAAGCAGAAGAAAAACACAGGCAAGGAGACGATTTTATGGGAAAAGCAGCGGGCATCATCGCCGAATATAACCCCTTCCATCTGGGGCATCAGTATCAGATCGAAAGGACCCGGCAGCTCACAAAGGCCGACTATATCGTAGTCGTAATGAGCGGCAATTTCGTCCAGCGGGGCGAGCCTGCCGTTTTCGAAAAATTCCAGCGGGCGCGGATGGCCCTTCTTGGCGGCGCCGACCTGGTGCTGGAGCTTCCGGCTCCCTTTGCTGCCGGAAGCGCGGAAGATTTCGCTTCCGCTGCCGTCTCCCTGTTAGACGGTCTGGGAGCGGTCTCCTTCCTTTCCTTTGGAAGCGAGTGCGGGAATCTGGACCTTCTCAAAGAGGCCGCCCGCTGTCTGATCCGGGAGCCGGAGCCGTTTCGGGAGGAACTAAAAAACCGCCTCCGCCAGGGCGCCGCTTTTCCGGCTGCCAGGCGGGCGGCCCTGGAAGCCTGCGGCCTATCAAAGGACGCCCTGGAGGCGGCCGATGCCCCGAACAATCTGCTGGGCATGGAATACCTAAAGGCACTGGAACGGCTGGGGAGCCGGATTCAGCCGGTCACGGTACTCCGGGAAGGTTGCGGCTACCATGACACCGCCCTTTCCCCGGCCCGGTTCGCCTCCGCCTCCGCTCTTCGGAAGGCGTTTGCAGATGTCCGTCTGACCGATTTACCCCCGGAACTTGCGGCCCAGCTTCCGCCGGAGCTTCTTCCCCTCTACCGCTCCGGCGAACTGCTGCCCATCTGCCCGGATGACAGTTCCGCCCTTTTAAACTATAAAATCCTCTCCTGCCTGGCCGAGGGAATCCCGTTTCAGGAGTACGCTGACTTTTCCCCGGAGCTGGCCGGCCGCCTGGAAAACCAGGCTTACCCGTTCCGGTCCTTCTCGGACCGTGCGGCTGCCTTAAAAACCCGCCAGTATACCTACACCAGAGTCAGCCGCAGCCTCACCCATCTGCTTCTGGATATCCGTCAGAGCAGCCTGGAGCGCTGCCGCCGGACCGGATACGTCTCCTACGCAAGAGTCCTTGGCTTCCGGAAGACAGCCGCCCCTCTCCTGCGTGAAATCAAGGAAAAAAGCACCCTCCCCCTTATCACTAAGGCGGCGGATGCTCCGGCAGTCCTCTCCCGGTGGCAGGAGGAGCACCCGGAAAGCTCCGGTGCTGACTGTCCGGCCCTTTGGAACCAGGACATCTTCTGCTCCCATCTGTATCATATCCTCCAGCAGCAGAAATACGGGACTTCCCCTGCAAATGAATACAGCCGCCCGCTGGTTCTCTTATGACCAGCGGACGGCTGTCCGTCTGCAGGAGCCGCTTCATCCGCATCAACTTTTCGGCCGCAGGAGCAGCCTCATCCGCGTCAGCTTTCCGGCCGCAGAAGCAGCTTTGCCAGCGTCGGCTCCACCTGCCAGAACGCCATCAGCTCCCGGATTTCCTTTTCATTCTCCTTCTTCTTTCCCTGCTTCACCGCGCGGATCAGGATATTCTTCGGCGTATGCTCCATGTCGATAAACTCCAGAATCTGGGTCCGGTAGCCCTCATGCTCCAGCAGCTCCGCCCGCAGGCCATCGGTATAAAGCGCCGCAAGCCGCTCCTTTAAAAGACCGTACTGGAGGATGAGCTTCATCTGCTCATTCTGCATCTGCCGGTTCCATTCATGCTGGCAGCATGGCACAGAAAGAATCACCTGCGCCCCCCAGTTCACGGCCTTTGCCAGGGCATAATCCGTAGCGGTATCGCAGGCGTGGAGCGTCACCACCATATCGACATGGTCCACCCCTTCGTAGGACGCGATATCTCCGTGGTAAAACCGCAGGGTATCAAAATGATACTTCCGGCTCAGCTGGTTGCAGTGGTCGATCACGTCCTGCTTTAAATCCAGCCCGATGACCCGGATGGCATAGCCCTTCACCACCTTCAGATAATGGTACATGGCAAAGGTGAGATAGGATTTTCCGCATCCGAAATCAATGATGGTGTTCTCCCGCTCCCTGGAAAGCTGAGGCAGGATATCCTCGATAAACTCCAGGAACCGGTTAATCTGCCGGAACTTGTCGTATTTGGCCCGGACCACCTTCCCTTCCTTCGTCATAACGCCCAGGTCCACCAGGAAGGGAACCGGGGTTCCCTCCTCCAGCACATAGGATTTCTGGCGGTTGTGCACCAGTCTGCGGGTGCTGGCCTCCCCGGCTGCGCCCATTTTGACGGTCCGCGCACTCTTCTTTACCGTAACCTTCCCCTTTTTGCTCACCAGTACCTGCGCCCAGCCCTGCTCCGACTGAAGCTCGCACTGGCGGAACTGGTTCTCCAGAAGACCGGTAAACGCATGGACTGCCTCCTGCTTTCCCAGATTCTTATGGAAGGCCTGCTTTCCCACAAATTCCTCCAGCTGGAACACCAGCTTTCCTCCGATGAGAAGCGGCCTGGCCTTTGCCTTCAGCATCTTCTCCTTATCCGATGAATTGCTGAAGAATATCTGTAAAAGCGCTTCGCTTAAAAATTCCTGGAACAGCTCCTCCAGCTTCTCTCTGTCCTGTGCCTCCATATATTCCCGTTTCCTTTCCTTTAATTCTCCGCATCCACCCACGCGCTTCTTAACAGCTCCGGATGGGACTGCAGATGGGCATAATCATTAAACCGCTCCAAAGTAAACCGGCCAAGTCCGGGATGATACTCCAGCTCCGTAATGCTGCAGTTCTCCAGACTGGTTCCCAGTGTCCTCCATTTCGCCATATCCATTCCCAGGTAATGGGTCACCATACTGCGGATGACGCCGCCGTGGGTCACAACCGCCACCTTCTCGTAACCGCTCTCCGCAATCTGGCGGAACACCGGAATCACACGGCGCACCACATCCCCGGCGCTCTCCCCGCCCGGATAAGGGATATCGTATTCCATCTTCTTCTGCTCCGCCTGGAATGCGGCAAAACGCACCGCAATCTCCTCATCGCTTAAGCCCTCCATCTTGCCAAAGGAGATTTCCCGAAGCTCCGGATACATGTAATGCTCCACATTCCAGTACAGATTCGCCGCCTGAGCCGTCTGGACCGCCCGCTTTAAACCGCTGGAATAAACCACCTGGATGCCCTCCTTTGCCAGACGCTCCCCTAATAGCGCCGCCTGGCGGAAGCCTTCCTCACATAAATCCACATCTACATTGCACAGCTTGCTGTTCTGCCGTCCATGACGGATTAAATATATTTTCATCTTTCCATTCCTTTCGTAAGGGCTGTGAAATGAAAAAAACGGAGCAGCATCTCATCCCTGCCGCCCCGTCTTCCATCTTCCCGTATAAGCTTAGTTTTTAAAACTGTGAATCGGCGCCGGAATCCGTCCGCCTCTGGTAACGAACTTCTCACAGGAGAACTGGTTCACCGGCATAACCGGCGCATAGCCTAAGAGGCCGCCGAACTCCACCGTCTCGCCCAGACCCTTTCCGATCACCGGAATCACACGAACTGCCGTGGTCTTCTGGTTAATCATGCCAATCGCCGCCTCGTCTGCAATGATGCCTGCGATGGTGGTCGCCGGGGTATCTCCCGGAATGGCAATCATGTCCAGACCGACGGAGCAGACACAGGTCATGGCCTCCAGCTTTTCAATGGTCAGAGCGCCTTCATTTACCGCATCAATCATGCCCTGGTCCTCGCTGACCGGAATAAACGCGCCGCTTAATCCGCCCACATAGGAGGAGGCCATCACGCCGCCCTTCTTCACCTGGTCATTTAACATGGCGAGTGCCGCCGTGGTTCCCGGTGCGCCGACCCGCTCCAGACCAATCTCCTGCAGAATCTCCGCCACACTGTCACCGACTGCCGGAGTCGGAGCCAGAGACAGATCAATGATGCCGAACGGGATGCCCAGACGCTTGGAAGCCTCCTGCGCCACCAGCTGTCCCACACGGGTAATCTTAAATGCCGTCTTCTTAATCGTCTCGCAGAGCACCTCAAAGTTCTCGCCCCGCACCTTCTCCAGCGCTACCTTTACAACGCCCGGACCGCTGACGCCTACGTTGATGATTGCATCCGCCTCGGTTACGCCGTGGAATGCGCCTGCCATAAATGGGTTATCATCCGGCGCGTTGCAGAACACCACCAGCTTGGCACAGCCCAGAGAATCGTTCTCCTTTGTCGCCTCAGCCGTCTGAAGCACCACCTGGCCCATCATATTCACCGCATCCATATTCAGGCCGGTCTTGGTGGAGCCTACGTTAATGGAGCTGCACACCCGCTCCGTTACCGCCAGCGCCTGGGGAATGGAACGGATCAGATTCTCATCTGCGGTGGTCATGCCCTTGCTTACCAGTGCGGAATAGCCGCCGATAAAGTTTACGCCGACCTCCTTTGCCGCGCGGTCCAGGGTCCTTGCGATGGTCACGAAATCCTCCGGACATCTGCAGGCCGCACCGCCTACCAGCGCGATCGGAGTCACGGAAATCCGCTTATTTACAATCGGAATGCCGAAATCCTTCTCAATCGCCTTGCCGGTCGCTACCAGGTCCTTCGCAACGGTGGTAATCTTGTTGTAAATCTTTTCATTCACCACATCCAGATTCTCATCCGCGCAGTCCAGAAGGCTGATTCCTAAAGTAATGGTACGCACATCCAGATTTTCATGCTCAATCATATTGTTGGTTTCATTTACTTCATATATATTTATCATGGTTAGCCCTGCCTTTTCTCTCATTCTGCTAGTGGTTGGAACATCAGATCCGGTGCATCTTGGTAAAGATTTCTTCCCGCTGACACTTTACCTTTACCCCGATTTCCTCTCCTACCTGCTCCAGGTCTGTAGCCAGCTCCTCAAAGGGCTTTGCTGCATGCTCTGCATCTGCAATCATCATCATACTGAAATATTCCTGAACGATGGTCTGGGTAATATCCAGGATATTCACCTGATTCTCTGCAAGATAAGTACATACCTTCGCAATAATTCCTACTGTGTCTTTTCCTACTACCGTAATGATTACCTTATTCATATCATTTCTCCTCTTCTATGTATTTTTTCCTTATACCGTCACAATCTCGGACATGCGGTCCCTTCCGGCCACCGCGATGGAAAAGTCTCCGGCCTGATAAGGCGTCTCCCCCTGGGAAATCTCCAGGCGGACCGTCTCATACGCCAGGTCCTCGTAATTATTCTCCTTGCTCAGATGTCCCAGAAGAATCTTCTTTAAATTATCGTGAAGAATGTAATTCAAAAGCCGGCCGCAGGTTTCATTGGAAAGATGGCCGTGGTCCCCCAGAATTCTCCGTTTCAGATAATAAGGATAGGGTCCGGTCTCCAGCATCCGCACATCATGGTTGGACTCCAGAAGCAGAGCATCCAATCCCTGAAGATGGTCGATGATGTACTGGTCAAAATGTCCCATATCCGTTGCCACCGCCACCGACTTTCTGCCGCTCTGAATCCGGTACGCCACCGGATTTGCCGCATCATGGTCGATTCGGAATGGCTTCGCGCTCAAATCCCCAATCTGGAAATCCACATCCGGCCGGATGGGACGAAACAGCTCCTTCGGATAGGCTCCCAGAGATGCCTTCCCCGCGATTTCCTCCAGGGTTTCCTGGGTCCCGTATATCGGAAGCTGATGCTTCCTGGCCAGAACGCCAAGTCCCTTTATATGGTCCGAATGCTCATGGGTAATCAGAACCCCGCTCAGCTCACTGCCTTTCAGCCCAATCTCGTTCAGCCCCTGCTCAATCCGCTTATTGCTGATTCCTGCATCAATCAGGATATGGGTATTCTCCGTTCCTACATAGATGCAGTTTCCGCTGCTCCCGCTTGCAATGCTAACTAATCTCATCCCGGTTTCTCATCCTTTTGTAACTGTTCCGTTACATCCTTTTTTCTCTATCCGATCTGCCGGCCCGGCCATCCTGCGAAATGCGCCGTTCTTCCTCAGGCATTCGCGAAAGGCCCTGTTTTTGCGGGCAGTCACGGATAGATTGTAATATAAAACGGGAAAGGATTCAATAGCAAAATAAAAAAACAGGCAGAAAAGATGGCGGAAAAACGCAAAGTCTTCCAAAAAAGGTACAGAAAATTCCAGAAAAAAGATAGCCTCTGTTTCCAGAAGCTATCTCTTTTTTGAGCTTTCCTTTATTTTTACTTGGTCCAGCTCACTGACCAATTCTTAGGTTTTTTATCCTCTTACCTTTGAGTTTGTTTCTGGACTTTTTTACCTCTTGTCCTTGAGTTGGGGCTTTTTATACTCTAGCCATTTGAGTTCGATTTTTTTACCTCTTATCGTTGAGTTTTTGTTTTATACACTTTCTATGTGTTTTTTGTTTTATACACTTTTCATTGTGTTTGTTTCAAACATTTTATACTCTTGTTTTTGAGTTTTTTCAGATACTTTATACTCTTATCATCGAGTTTAAGACTTTTTTTATCCTCATGTCTTAGTGAGTTTTATTGTGATTTAAAGATACCATATTTATCTGTGTTTGTCAATGGTTTTTGTGAATATTTCTGTCTACTTTTTAATATTCAGAATATTCTCCGATATCAATACTTTTATTTTTGTATTAACTGCATATTTAATTCCGTAAATTCACGGTCCAACTGGTTTTTCGTGTCCTCCCAGCTTCCGCCGTTCTCAATCACCCGGCTGCTGATGCTGCGAAATTCTTCCTCGGAAAGCTGACTTTCCATCATCGAACGGCAGCGTTCACGGCTGTAGCCTCTGGCTGTCATCAGGCGCTGCGCGCGCACCTCCTCCGAGGCATGCACATACCACAGCTCATCCAGAAGCTCCATGGAATTTCCGTCAAAAACGGCAGATTCCACCACTGCAGCCGGACAGCCTTCCTGCTCTGCCTGCTTAAGCTCCCGCTGTACTTCCCTCCAGACCAGTGGATGGGTAATGCCGTCTACCAGCTCCCTGGTCTCCCGGCTCTGAAAAATCAGTTTCGCCAGTGCCGGACGGTCAATCTGCCCGTCCTCTTTGAGGAAGGAGGTTCCCAGAGCCGCCGTTACCTGACGGTATCCTTCCTGTCCCGGCTCCATCAGCCCCTTCGCCACATCATCTGTGCGGATGATCCGGGCCTTCCATCTCTCTTCCAGCCAGTCCAGGACCTGGCTCTTTCCGGCGCCCACGCCTCCGGTCATTCCAATCCGAATCATGCCATCTCCTCCAATTCCCGGCCCATACGGTACCGCCACAGCCGGGCCTGGTCCTCTGCACTGGCGTAGCCGATGCCGACTCTGGTATCGGTCCGGATTTCAAACCGCTTTCCGTCATCCTCAATCTGCAGCTCGTCCTGTCCCAGAATAGGGACATTATTAAAACGGCCGTTTATCTGCAGCGCCTTTGTCAGCTTTCCCGGTCCGTCTGCCTCCAGGCAGGCGCGGATCAGCACCGCCTGCGGCTCATCCGGCTCTCCGGTTACGATATTGAGAAGCCAGTGGATTCCGTAGCAGAGGTACACATAGATACGGCCGGCTTCCTGGTAAAGCACCTCTGTCCGCCTGGTCCTTCCTTTATGGGCATGGCAGGCGGTATCCTCCTCGCCCCGGTAAGCCTCCGTCTCGGAAATCCGCAGACGGATCTGGCTTCCGTCCGGAAGCGTCCGCACCAAAAGCTTTCCCACCAGCTCCGGCGCCACCTCCAGGCAATCCCTGTGATAAAATTCTTCCGTCAAATACACCATGTTTCCTCCTTCCGGCAGAATGGGATGATGCAAGCTTTCTGCTTATTGCACAAAACTCCGTTCCGCTATAAACTCTGATACCGCTCCCGATACGCCTGATTCAGCCAGTCGATTCCCTTCTGAATCCCTTCCTCATCAAAGGAAGTGTCCATAGAGGTTTTCAGTTCCTCCTTGGTGGCGTCATACCCATAGGGTTCCGGCCAATGCGTCACACGGAGCACCGTTTTTTCCTCATCCCCCTCGCCGGTCTGGGTCTTTGCCATCTTAAAACGCATCCCATGATAGCTGCCGGTGTAGGTTTCCTTCTTCAGATAATTCACCGGCATAAATCCCTTTCGCTCCAGCATCTCGTCTCAACCTCTTTCTGTTTGTATGCAGTTTGTTTTCCGACAGGGCCGATTAATGGGCATCGAACCAGTTTGCCCCTTCATTGGCCTCTACCTCCAGGGAAACCTTTAACCGGGACGCGTGTTTCATCTTGTCCTCCAGAATCGCCTTCACCAGCTCCTTTTCCTCTTCCCAGGTTTCAATCAGAAGCTCATCGTGAACCTGCAGCACGATTCTGGATTTCATCTTCCGGCTGCGAAGCTCCTGGTCCACGCCTATCATGGCAATCTTCATGATATCTGCCGCTGTTCCCTGAATCGGAGAATTCATGGCCACCCGCTCCCCAAAGGAACGCTGCATAAAATTAGCCGACTTCAGCTCCGGAATCGGTCTCCTTCTGCCGTAAAGAGTAGTCACATACCCCTGCTCTTTTCCCTCCTTCACCAGACGGTCCAGATACTCCTTCACGCCCGGATAGGTTTCAAAATACTGGTTGATATATTCCTGGGCTTCCTTTCTGGAAACACTCAAACCTTCCCCAAGGCCAAAGGCGCTGATTCCGTACACAATGCCGAAGTTCACCGCCTTGGCATTCCGGCGCTGCAGCGGCGTTACCTCATCCAGCGGAATGTGGAACACCTGGGAGGCTGTGATTGCGTGGATGTCCTGGGCGGAATTGTAAGCATCAATCAGCCGTTC
The DNA here is from genome assembly GCA_030536455.1 of Lachnospiraceae bacterium. GTDB lineage: Bacteria > Bacillota > Clostridia > Lachnospirales > Lachnospiraceae > Caccovicinus. The sequence continues at coordinate 42,579 of JAUNPZ010000010.1, forward strand.
ATCTGCCGACATGGAGGCCAGAATCCGCAGCTCAATCTGGGAATAATCTGCATCCACAAACACATATCCTTCCTCCGGCACGAATACCTTCCGAATCTCCCGTCCCAGCTCCATCCGAACCGGGATATTCTGCAGGTTCGGCTCTGTGCTGCTGATTCTGCCCGTAGCGGTAATGGTCTGATTAAAGGTTCCGTGGATTCGCTCATCCGTCCCGATGTATCCGGCCAGGCCCTCTGCATAGGTGGAATTTAACTTGGTAATCTGGCGGTAATCCAGTATCTTCTGCACCACCGGGACCTCCGGCGCCAGCTTCTCCAGCACATCCGCCGCTGTGGAATATCCGGTTTTCGTCTTCTTGCCGCCCTTTAGCTGCATCTTGTCAAACAGGATTTCTCCAAGCTGCTTGGGGGAATTGATATTAAAGGTTTCGCCGCAGTCCTCGTAAATCTGCTTTTCCAGCTCGGCAATCCGCACCTTCAGCTTGTCCCCGTACTCCTTCAGCGCCTCCCGCTGCACCTTCACTCCGGTCTGCTCCATATGGAACAGGCTGTAAATCAGCGGCATCTCGATATCCAGAAACAGCTCCCACATACCGGTCTTCTTTAAGCTTTCCTCCAGCACGCTTCCCGCCTTCTGCACCGCAAATGCCATATAGCAGGCACAGGCCGCGGCCTTCTCCTCCCCACTCTGAAGGGCTTTCCCAACCGGAATTTTCCCTAAAAGGTCCTTCTCCGAGGGCAGGGTCAGGCCCAGATAATCTCTGGCCAGGTCATCATATTCATAGGTGTCCTTCAGCGGGTTCAGCAGATACGCCGCCACGCCGCCGTCCAGCGCCGGCGAACCGTAATCCAGACCAAGAAGGGGAAGAAGCTTCTTCAAATCCGGGACCCAGACCCGGCCGAATCCGGCCTGTAAAATCAGCTCCCTCGCCTGGGAAATCAGCCATTTGCCGGAAATCTCCTCTCCCGCCAGGATGCATACCGTCCCCGTCTCCCCAAGGGAAAGGGAGATGCCGGAAACCTCTGTATATTCCGGCTCTGCGCCCTGGCCGGAATGATGCGCTCCAAAAGGACCGCCCTGGCTGACCTGGCCGTCAGCGCCGAAAAAGAAGGAAAGCTGCTCCTCTTTTTCCACCTTGTCCCCGGTAAAGATTTGAAGCCCTGCCCGTTTGCCTGCGCTGCCGGAAACCGCCTCTCTGACCTGCTTCAGCCATTTTTCCGCATCCTTTTTCCCGGTTATGCGGATAAAACCATCCTCCAGCTTCGCATCTCCCATCGCATCCGCATCAAACCGGGCCACCATGGATTTAAACTCCAGCCGCTTCATATACTGGTATGCTTCCTGGGTATACAGGTTTCCAATCTCCGCCTCCTCGTAAGAAAATGCAATCGGGCAGTCGATGCAGATGGCCGCCAGCTCCTTACTCATCTGCGCCATATCATAATGCTCCTCCAGCGCCTTTCTCGCCCTTGGAGGCTTCACCTCATCCAGATGGGCATACGCATTCTCGATGCTTCCATAAGCCACGATCAGAGCGGTAGCCGTCTTCTCCCCGATGGACGGAACTCCCGGAATATTATCCGAAGCATCCCCCATCAGCGCCTTCACATCGATAAACTCAAGCGGCGTCACCTGATACTCCCGCTTCACATCCTCCGGGTAATAGTCATGGATTTCCGTAGTTCCCCGGCTGGTCTTTGGAATGCGGATTTTGATTTTCTCATCCGCAAGCTGCAGAAGGTCCCGGTCGCCGGAAATGACCGACACCTCCACCCCGTTGGCCTGATTCCGCTTCGCCACCGTGCCCAGAATATCATCCGCCTCAAAGCCCGCCAGAGTCAGAATCGGAATGCCCATGGAGGAAAGGACCTCCTTCATCAGCGGAACCTGCTCCCGCAGCTCCTCCGGCATCGGCTTCCTGGTTCCCTTATACTCCGCATACATCTTATGGCGGAAGGTCGGCTCCTTCCGGTCAAAAGCCACCGCCAGATGGTCCGCCTTCTCCTCATCCAGAATTTTAAACATGATATTCAAAAAACCATAAACCGCGTTCGTATGAAGTCCCTCCGAATTCGTCAGATCCGGCACTCCATAAAAAGCGCGGTTTAAGATACTGTGTCCGTCAATCAATACCAGCTTTCCCATATATATCCTCTCTGTTCCTGTATTCTGTTCTGTGTTCCTTTCCGTCAGCCCTTAACCGATGAACCAGATCCGCATCTGCAGCAGAAATGTAGTCAAAAGCCCCACCGCCGCCAGCGTGCTCATGGCATAATGAGCCACCTTCATAAAATGGTCAAAATGAACCCTCTGATAGGAACTTTCCAGCGCCGCTTCCAGTTCTCCCTTGATGTTATAATTTCCGGAACCGGAATCCAATTGTTTTAAGCCCAGCGCCACCATAAAGTAAATTTCCAGCTCCTCCTGACAATTGGGACAGGATGCCACATGCTCCAGAAATTCTTCCAGTTCTTCATTGGACAGCTCATCGCATATATACGGCATAACCAGACGCTCTGCTTCCTGACAGTTCATATCCTTCCTCCTCACATCCCGGTTGTAGCGGTTTCTCTGATTATCATTCCGTTTTAACCACTTTCCATTCATCATACACCAAAAGAGAGGTTCCTACAATCCTTTTTCTTGTGGGGCATGCAGATGATTCCTTTTTTCCGTGGTCTGCTCCGCCCTTTTCCCGCAGTTTACGCAGTCTGTTCGCGGACCTGCCAATACATCGAATCATAACCCATCAGTCCGAAGTAAACTCCACGTCAATCCGGCATATCTCACTTTTCGTGCCGACCCGCATGCCCGGTCCGAACACGCCGATGCCGGAGGTGACAATGTTCTGCATATTTCCCTTTTTCAGATACCCATAGGAATTTTCCCAGAACAGCCGGGTCACCAGATTGGCCGGAAACATCTGGCCATCATGGGTATGACCGCAGAGGTCTAAGTCCACCCCGGCCTCTGCCAGCTCCTCCAGCTCCCTCGGCTCGTGGTCCAGCACGATCACCGGCTTCGATTCCTCCAGACCCGCCATCAGCTCCGCAGGAGAACGGCGTTTCTCAATCCCTCTGCCGGGCCGCTCATAGTCCGGCCGTCCGTACAGATATACGGAATCCGCAAGCAGCACCGCTTCATCCCGCAGCAGACGGATATTCGCCGCCTTCAGAAAATCATCCATCTCCGGGCTGCTCATCTTCTTTCCCTTCCCGGAAAAGGTAAATCCAGCCAGGATTTTTTCCTGAATATCATGGTTCCCATAACAGGCGTAGACACCATACCGGCTCTGAATGCCGGACAGAATCCGCTCCAGCCTCTCCGGATTATCCAGCGCTTCATACTCATTGTCAAAAATATCTCCCGCAATCACGACCACATCCGGCTTCTGCTCATTAATCCGGGCCACCATCTGCTCCATATGCCAGCTTCCGATGCTGTAGCCCAGATGCAGGTCCGCCACCAGAACCATGCGCAGCGATTTCAGACTTCCCCCATCCTTTTCGATGGTCACATGATAGTCCGTCGTCCGTATCCTTCCCGCTCCGATGATGCCTGCCGCACTGAGCGTCAAAATCACCGCCAGGCAGACCGCGCCGGACACCACAAATCCGGTTCTGGAAAACAGCAGCTCCTTCTTCCAAAAAGCCGCCTGCTTCAGCACCCTGCGGACCGCATCTGCAGTAAATACGGTAAGCAGAATATAAAGAAGCGTCCCCAGCCAGTAGTTGCTGATCAGTTTTAAGATTCTCCGAAGCATGGACGGCGGCACCAGGAAAGAGGTGAGAAGGCTGGAAGACACAAACGCATACAGAACTGTCACGAAAATCTTTACCCATTTTCGATAAAACAAGAGACTGCAGGCCCCCATCCAGCCCAGAAGCCATCTCAGCAGATACAGACAAAACAGAATGTAGATTGGAGATAAACATAACGCAATCATACCACTTACTCCTCCGTAAACCAGAATATTTCCTCTACGGCTGTCTCAAATACTTTTGCGATATCCATCGCTAATTTTAATGACGGATTGTACTTTCCATTTTCCAGATTGCCAATCGTCTCCCGCCTTACATGAACCAGCTCCGCAAGGTCGCTCTGACTCATATGGTATCTGGCACGATACTCTCTCATCCGTGTGTGAAGTTCCACGCTATCCCTCCATTTCCAGCATGTTCTTTTCCTGCTTCCGGAACCGCATCATGCTGATGGTAAACACCAGAATCATCAATACAATATTTCCATAAAGTGTCAGAACCGCCAGCGAATACTGTCCATAGGCAGAAATACCCATGGATACCAGATTTCCCTGAATCGTGGTCTTCACCCATTCTCCGGTGTTGACAATCGCAATTCCCCGGACAAACATCAGCACGATTACCGCAGCATCCAGCGCAAATACCGACCAGAAGGCTCTGGCACTCGCCCGGTTCACATTCTTCCAGAACAATTCATCCGGCACCATACTGCCATAGGAGAAGAAGGTAAAGCAGAGCAGAAACGGCAGCAGCGCCGGAGCTGCCACCCCGAACAAGCCAAGAAGCCCCAGCCAGCCTAAGTAGGATAACGGGTTCGATGTAAAATGAGTTTGTAAAAAATGACGGATGAAATTCGTTTTCCTCATAGCATTGCCCTCCTGTGTGGTATCTTTCTCTTCTCT
>JAUNPZ010000107.1 GCA_030536455.1 Lachnospiraceae bacterium
TCGGCACTTCCGGCACTTCCTCGTTTCCGGCTTTCCGGCATTTCCAGTGCTTCCTCGTTTCAGATGTTTCGGCGTTTCCGGCCTGATGCATCCCTTCCTGCAGCTCCATTACTCTGCATCCAGGCCAATCCGCAGATTCACCACGTTCTGCTCCATGAGCTGCAGATAGGTCACGCCCTCGTCAAACTCCCGCCGGCTCACATTATGGCAGGAATGCAGAAGCAAGGGCCTGGCCCCCGTCTCCTCGCTGATGATTTCCGCTACCCGGTGGCTGGAAAGTTCCAGATAATACACGGCCGGAAGCTGCTGCTCCCTCACCTGGTCAATCAGGTAGGCGATGGTTCTAGCGCTCGGCTCCGTATCCCCGGCACAGCCGGAAAAGGCCGCCCGGTACTGGAATCCATAGGTATCCGCCAGATAGCGGAACGGGAACCGGTCTCCGACCACCACCATGTCCCGCTTCCGGTTTTCCATCACCTGACGGAATCCGGCATCCACTGCTTTCAATTCCTCCAGATAACGCCTGGTATTCTCCTCATAAACCGCCTGATGCGCCGGGTCCTCCTCTGACAGGATCTGGCTGATTACCTCCACAATCTTCATGGCATTCACCGGAGAAGTCCAGATATGCTCATCATACTCAATCTCGTGAAGCTGGCCCGGCTCATGCTCCTCATGTGTATGGCCTTCCTGCTCATGTTCCTCATGCTCCATTCCTTCCACCAGCTCTTCCTCTACCACATCCACATACTCCATCATGCTGACGGCGTGGATGTCCGGATTTCCGATGGATTCCAGGGCTTCCTCCACCCACTGCTCCATCTCCCCTCCATTATATAGGAAGATATCCGAATTCTGAATCTCTATCATATCCGCCGGGGTCGGTTCGAAGGAATGGCTGTCCATCCCCGCCGGGACCACCAGATTCAGCTTCACCCGGTCCCCCGCAATCTGGCGGACAAAGTCATAGTAGGGAAATAAGGTGGTGGATACCGTCATATATTCCTTCGGCTCTCCGGACGGATTCTCCGCCCCGCCTCCGTCTCCCCGGAGAGTGCAGCCGCACAGAAGAATTCCGGCCGCAATCACACAGCAGGCCGTCTGGATAAAACGGCCTTTTCGACTGCCTTTTCCGTTGCTTTTTATTTTGTTCCCTGTCTTCTTTCTTATCCTGTTTCTTATTTTCATTCTTTCCTTTCCAGATCTATAACTTAACCTTGGTCCATTTTCCCGACTTAAACCGCCAGGTGGTCAGGAGAAACCGGCTGAGCTGGTCTCCCACAATCCCCATCCACACGCCAATCAGTCCAAATCCCAGCACATACCCCATCAGATAGGACACGGAGGTACGAATCAGGGTAACGCTGAAGGTGGAGGCCGCCATGGTAAACAGCACATCCCCGGCGCCTCTTAAGCAGCCCATATAAATTACCTGGGCAATCTGCAGCACGGCGATGACCACCATCAGCCGCATAATCAAAATTCCAATCTGTACGATTTCCCCATCCTGGAAGAACATCTGGTACAGCAGCTTTCCGCCCAGAAGATACACCATGGACAGAACCAGAGAAATCAGATTTCCAATCCGCTGGCAGATATTTCCGTAACGTACCGCTTCCTCCGGCCTTTTTTCTCCCAGGCTTCTTCCAATCAGGGCCACCGCTGCCGCCTGCATACCGTCGCCAAAGGAAAAGGACACGCTCATTATGTTCATACCCACCTGATGCGCCGCCATGGCTGCCGTTCCCAGATTTGCCGCCATCACCGCCGTGGACATAAATCCAATCCGCATCAGCACCTGCTCCGTAAATACGCTGGAGCTGATTTTTACCATACTCCGAATCGGCTCCATCGACGGCCGCAGACGCTCCCGGAGCATATACGGAATGCTGACAAACCCGTCCTTAAATAAAGAACGGAAGCTCATCACACAGGCAACCACCGTACCGAACACCGTCGCGATGGCCGCTCCCCGGATTCCCAGCGCCGGAAATCCGAAATTACCATTAATCAGCAGATAATTTCCAATCATATTTACCACATTCGAGGTAACATTGGTTTTCATGGCAATCTTGGTATTTCCCGCTCCCCGCTGAGCCGCATTGATTACCAGGGAAACGATATTAAAAAGCATGCCGCCCATGATAATCCGGAAATACACCACGGCGCTTTCATGGGTATCCGGGCTGGAGCCGCAGAGGCGGATAATCGGCTCCGCAAGCGCCACGCAGAGAAGACTGACTCCGATTCCCGCCGCCAGCGTAAAGAAAATGGCAATCAAAAGCGTCTGGTTCGCTCCTCTCTTATCCTGTTCCCCCCGCCTCCGGGCCACAATGGCAGATACCGATACATTCAATGCGATAAACAGCGCCATTCCCAGGAACTTGGGCTGCGTGGTCAGGCCCACCGCCGCCACTGCGTATGCCCCCAGGGAGCTTACCATCAGCGAGTCGATTAAACCGGCAAGCGCCACAAAGAAGGATTCCAGCACCGACGGCCATGCCATCTTCACCGCTGCCCTTATTCTTTCCTTATTTTCCTGTAAATATAGCGAAACCCCATTCATCCTCTGTACCTGTCTTTCCCGAAAACTTTGGTTTTTAGTATAGCACAGAAATTTTTCGGTGGCAAGGAAGAGGCATGGTTTTCCGTTTTTCCGGCTGTATACCGGCCTCTCCGAAACCAAAAAATCACCCAGATTTTTGTATCTCCGGATGATTTTCTGTATATTTTTTCTTCATCTATTTTGAAAAATACTCCCCAGTATCTTTCTCTGATTTTTTGCTGCCTTGTTCCTGCAGTCCCGATGCTTATAATCGGGCCGCCTGCAATCGCATTGGCGCGTCAAGCAGGCAGCAGCCACGCCGGTGCGTGTTTGAAAATCCCTTCCGGTCAGCTGTTCTGCTTCTTCTTAAGCGCTGCCAGAATCACACAGCCCACTGCGGAGCCGGCTGCTACGGAGAGCAGGTACATCGCCGGATTCCCAATGGTTGGAAGGACGAAGATTCCGCCGTGAGGCGCTCTTAAGGTACACCCGAACAGCATGGACAGTCCGCCTGCCACGGCAGAGCCGGCGATACAGGATGGAATCACACGAAGCGGGTCCTGGGCAGCGAATGGAATCGCGCCCTCGGAGATGAAGGACAGACCCATGATGTAGTTTACCAAACCGGACTGTCTCTCCTTCTCGGTGAATTTATTTTTAAAGAATGTGGTGCAGAGCGCGATTGCCAGAGGCGGAACCATGCCGCCGGCCATAACGGCCGCCATCATATCAAAATTGCCTTCTGCTAACTGCGCGGTGCCGAATACATACGCTGCCTTGTTAAATGGGCCGCCCATATCGATGGACATCATACCGCCAAGCACGGCTCCAAGAAGAACCTTGCTGCTTCCGCCCATGCCATTTAAAAAGTGATTTAAGCCGTCGTTAATCATACCCATAAATGGATTGATGAAGGTGGTTGCCACGGCTGCCAAAAAGATACCGGCCACCGGATAGATCAGAACCGGCTTGATTCCCTCTAAGGATTTCGGCAGATGGGAACAAAGCTTCTTTAATCCCACTACCAGATAGCCGCCTGCAAAGCCGGCAAATAATGCGCCAAGGAAGCCTGCGTTCACCGCGCCGCCTGCCGGATTCGCAAAGGTGGAGCCCATCTTGGCAATCATGCCGCCCACAAAGCCAACTGCCAGACCGGGACGGTCCGCGATGCTCATGGCGATAAAGCCAGCCAGCACCGGAAGCATCATGCCGAAGGCCTGCTCGCCGATGGTCTTTAAGTAAGCCGCCAGCGGGGTATTCTTGCCGAAGTTTGCCGGGTCGATGGCATAATCATCGAAAAGGAATGCCAGCGCGATCAGGATGCCGCCGCCGATTACGAAGGGAAGCATATGAGAAACGCCGTTCATCAGATGCTTGTAGATGGTGCGTCCGATGCTGTCGCCGCCCTCTCCGCTGCTCACGGCCCCGTCTGCGCTGCCGCCTGCATGGTGATAGACCGGAACCGTTCCGCTGACTGCCTTCTTCACCAGCTCCTCGCCCTTGTGGATGCCGTCCGAAACGGAGGTCATAATCACCGGCTTTCCGTCAAAACGGGCCATCTCCACGTTCTTATCCGCCGCAATGATGATGGCGTCTGCCGCCTGAATCTCCGCTGCGGTCAGCACATTCGCCGCACCGCCGGAGCCATTGGTTTCCGCCTTAACCGGAATGCCAAGCTTCTTTCCTACATTCTCCAGATTCTCCGCTGCCATGTAGGTGTGGGCGATGCCGGTAGGACAGGCGGTTACGCACAGAACACGATAGCCGGTCTTTGCAGAAGCAGCTCCTTCCGCCTCCCCGGCACTCTCCTTGGCGCTGCGCCCGGTTTCCCTGCCAGTCTTCCCATTCTGACCGTTTCCGGCATTCTTTCCGGCGTCATCCCCGGACTCCTTCCCGCCAAACCGCTCCTTCTCCGCCTCATCAATGATTGCCAGGAATTCCTCCTTCGTCTCTGCCGCCAGAAGACCTTCCTTGAACCCCGGATTCATCAGCAGTGTGGACAGGTTTGCCAGTGCCTCCAGATGCACATCGGCTCCGTCTGCCGGCGCCGCAATCATAAAGATCAGGTTTGCCAGGGAACCGTCAAATGCCTCATAATCCACGCCCTCCGGCACCGTCACCGCCGCCAGGCCAGGCTCCTTTACCGCATCTACCTTGGCATGAGGAATGGCAATTCCATCCCCCACCGCCGTGCTTCCCAGGGCCTCCCTTGCAAGGATTCCTTCTTTATATCCTGCCTTGTCCTTCAGACGCCCGCCTGCATCCATCAGACCTGCTAATTTGTCAATCGCCTCTTCCTTTGAGCCAAGCTTCACGCCTAATTCAATGCTCTCCAGCTTCAAAAGCTCTGTGATTCTCATATCCGCTCCTCCAGTCCTTTCTATCCTTTTCCTTTACAGGGTTTCGTACAGCTCCATAATCCGTTCCCGTGTTCCCAGCCCGTCTGAAAATGCAGTCGCTCCGCCTGCTGCCGTTCCCAGCTTCAGCGCGTGACCGAAATCTCCATTTTCCAGGAAACCGGCCACAAAGCCGGCCACCATGGAATCTCCGGCGCCTACGGAATTGCGGACCGTTCCCTTTGCAACGCCAAGCTTATGAACCGAACCGGATTCCGACACCAGAATTGCTCCGTCGCCGGCCATGGAAATCAGCACATTCGCCGCGCCGCGCTCCTGCAGCTTCCTTGCATAAAAAATAATTTCATCATCATTCTGAAGGGTTACCCCGAACATGTCTCCTAATTCAAAATTATTGGGTTTAATTAAGAACGGATGGTACTGCAGCACATTCAGAAGCAGGTTTTTCTCTGCATCCACCACGATCCGGATTCCTCTTCCATCCAGCTTCGCCATGATCTGCTCGTAGATATCATCCGCGATAGAGGACGGAATGCTTCCGGAAAGAATCAGCACATCGCCTTCCTTTAAGCCTTCCAGCTTTCCAAACAGCGCTTCTACATCCTCCGGCGCGATTTCCGGTCCCATACCGTTAATCTCGCTTTCCTCGTCGGACTTCAGCTTTACATTAATGCGGGACATGCCCTTCGCCACCCGGATAAAATCGGAAGTAAATCCCAGGTTCTTCACTCCCCGCTCAATTTCCTCCCCGGTAAATCCTGCCACAAATCCCAGAGCCGTGCTCTCATAACCCAGATTTGCCAGAACAGCCGAAACGTTGATGCCTTTTCCCCCATAATAGATGTCTTCCTTCACGGTCCGGTTCACCATACCAGGAGTGAAATGATTTACCCTTACTACATAGTCCAAGGCCGGATTAAACGTTACTGTGTAAATCATATTTCATTTCTCCTTTTCTTTGTGAAATTTCATTTCATCTGATAGCTATATCATAATACGATATTTCATTTTCGTCAATAGTTATTTACGAGAAATATTATTTCTTATTGATTTTCATCAAAATGCCGGATAAATAAGCGGATTCTGTGATCTGAAGAGATGATTTTTGTCTATAACGTACATATGCAGGCAAAAGGAAAGCGCCCTCCGAGATATTTCCGTCTCTGGGGGCGCATTTGCGCTTTTTCTCCGGCAGCACTCATGCCCGGTCTTTTTTACTTTTTATCCGGCCGGAGCGCCGCCTCATGTCTCCGGATATGCTCCGCAGCATCCTGCTTGCTGGTAAACAGGAACAGGTACAGAATCTCCACCACCATCATCGCCGTAATCCGGGAGAACCAGAACTCACCGGTCAGAAGTTTTTCTCTGGTGGCCGTGATTAATTTATAATCACTTAATTCAGCCAGAGGAGAGCTGTCATTGTTCGTAATGATAATTACCGGAACTCCGTTCTTTTTTGCTCCCTCAATCAGGGCACGCAGCCGTCTGGAGGTTCCGGAATTGGAAATGACCAGCAGCACATCCCGCTTCGTCAGGTTGAAGGCATACGCCGCCTCCGTCTCCCACACGCTTGCCGATACCGCGCGGATGCCCAGCTGATTCAGCTTAAACGCGCAGTCCATGGCCACCGGGATTGTATTGCCCACGGCCGCCACCTGAACCGTATCCGCCTGCTCCAGCCGTTTTAACACCTGCTCCAGCGTCTCCGTATCCAGCCGCATCACCGTCTCCGTCAGCTCCGCCACCTTATTGGCCAGAATGTTCTGAAGCGCCTGGTTCTTATCCTTCCGGTCAATGTCATTGGACACCTGAACTGCATTCTGCTGCTCCTCCATCACCTCTTTCGCCAGAGCCATCTTCAGATTCTGGAAGCCTTTGAACCCGCATCTTCTGCAGAAACGGGAAACCGTAGCGTCGCTGGTGCCGCTGGCCGCAGCCAGCTCCGCTACCGTCATCTCCACGACCTCCGCCTTCCGCTCCATAATGCAGTCCGCAATCTTCTTCTCCGCCTCAAAAAAAGTATCATAAGAAACACATATGGATCCTAATACGCTTTGACTATCACCCATTTCTTCCGTCCTCATCTCCGTGTAATTTTATTTCATGTATTCAGTATAGCACGGATTCCGGCAAAAAGAAAGCCCGCAGCCTTTGGTTTTTTCCTCCAGCTGCGGGTTATCCACCTCGATTTTTACTGCACTTTTCTATTCCAATTTATTCGTCCGCTCCTCTTTCTCTCTTCAGAAGACAGCGGTACGTCAAGTCAATCAAAAATGCCCCAAGAGGCGCTGTAATCAGAATCGCCAGCACCGCCACCGTCAGAACGATATTGCCGCAGGACAGCCCCATCGCCAGAGGCATCCCGCCGATTGCCGCCTGGACCGTGGCCTTGGGCATGTAGGCAATCATGCAGAACAGCCGCTCTCCGCCATTTAAAGAGGTTCCCAGAAGGCAGAGGAACACGCCCAGCATCCGAAATACCAGAACGCCGAATATCAGAAGGACCGCTGCCATTCCCGCAGAGGAGGCATATTTCAAATCCACCGTCGCTCCTACCAGCACAAACAGCATAATCTCCGCAGCCACCCACAGCTTATTAAACTTTACGGACAGGCGCTTTGCCACCACCTGGCGCTTCTTCTGCCAGGCAATGCCAATGCACATAATGGCAATCAAAGCGGAAAATGGGATTTTATCTCCCGCCGTATCCTCCAGCGTCATCAGAATGAACGACACGCTGAGCAGCACCAGCACCTTCACCGTATCCCGCACATGTACCAACTCAAAATATTTGGCCAGAAGGATACCAAGCCCCAGTCCGGTAAGGATTCCGGTCAAGATGGAAACCGGAATCGTCCCGAAGGACGCCGCCGCCATCACTCCCGACTGGGCCAGCCCGGTAAAGACGGAAAATACCACGATCACAAATACATCATCCACCGAGGCCGCTGCCAGAATCATCTGAGGGATACTCTGCTTCGTCCCATATCCTTCCTCCATCAGCTTTAACATCTTCGGCACAATCACAGCCGGGGATACCGCTCCCACTACTGCTCCCATGATTGCCGCATCCAGCCAGGAGATGCCAAGAAGCCTTGGAGCAAGCACAAGCATCCCCAACATCTCCAGGCAAGCCGGAAGAAAGCACATCAGCACTGCAGGCCGTCCCACCTTCTTCAAATCATTGATTTCCAGGGAAAGTCCCGCCCTGGTCAGGATGATGATCAGGGCAATCCGCCGCAGTTCCGCCGAAATCCCGAGAATGGAGCCATCAATCTGATTCAGCGCATACGGCCCCAGCAGAACTCCGGTCAAAATCATGCCAAGAAGGCTGGGAAGCCGCAGCCTCCTGCACAGCCATCCCATCGTCATACCAATTAAAAAAATCAAAGCCAGACTCAGTAACATTCTACTCTACCTCAAACAACAGACCGGTAAACGGCGGAAGGGATACCTGAAGCATAACGCCGTCCGGCTCCTTTTCCGATCCTGTATTTTTTTCCTTCAAAAGCTTCCATATCTTTGTATCCTTCCGGGCCGCTCCGCCGAACACATCCCAGTCGCTGTTCAGAAGAAGCTTCACCTTCTTCACCCCCGGAATCCACACCTGATAATCCTTCTGCTCCCGGTCTCCGAAGTGGAATACCGCCACCGCCGACTTCCGGCTGCCTCTCCGCATCAGCGCGTAGATGCACCGCTCCTCCTGATGGCAGTCCAGCCATTCGAAATTATCCGGCTCATAATCCCGGTAAAGCCCATCCAGCTTCCTGTAAATCCGGTTCAGTTCTCTCATATAATGGAAGAAACCATCATGCAGCGGATAGGAAAGCAGCATCCAGTCCTGCTCCCGGCTCTCATCCCACTCTCTCAGCTGCCCCAGCTCGCTGCCCATAAAATTCAGCTTCTTACCTGGATGCATCATCATATACAGATACAGCGCGCGGCCCTGGGGGAATTTCATCTCGTAATCCCCGTACATCTTCTGGAGGATCGTCGCCTTTCCATGCACCACCTCATCGTGGGAAAATTCCAGCAGATACGCTTCATTATAATAATACATCATGGAAAATGTCAGCTTATGATAATCTCTGGTCCGCAGAGACGGAGGCGTCTGGAAATACTCCAACGTATCATGCATCCATCCCAAATCCCATTTGTAATCGAATCCCAGGCCGCCCTCCCAGACCGGACGCGTCACGCCCGGATAGCTGGAGGAATCCTCCGCAATCAGCATGGCCGACGGATGGCGCTGCTTCAGCCCCTCGTTCATATGCTTTAAAAATTCCAGCGTGGTATTGTTTACACCCCTCTGCTCACTTCCCTGCCAGTAAATCAGCCGGCTCACCGCATCGTAGCGCAGGCCGTCCACATGATATTTCTCCAGCCAGTAATTCGCCGCTGACTGTAAGAAGCACCAGGTTTCCTTCCTGGAATGAATAAAATTGCAGCTCCCCCACTCGCTGGAGCCAACTGCGTCATTCGGATATTCATACAGGCAGGTGCCGTCAAATTCCTTCAGGCCATATCCGTCCACCGCAAAATGTACCGGGACAAAATCCAGGATCACCCCGATACCAGCCCGGTGCAGTTCATCCACCAGCTTCTGAAAACCGGCCGCCGTGCCGTACCGGGAAGTCGGCGCAAAATACCCGGTCTGCTGATATCCCCAGGAGCCATCAAACGGATACTCCGCCAGCGGCAGGAATTCCACATGGGTGTAATGATTCTCCTTCAGATAGGGAACCAGGATTTTTGCAAGCTCCTCGTAAGTATACCATTGGGACGCTCCGGCATCCAAAACCGCTTCCGTTCCAGCCTTCTCCGTTCCGGCTGCCTCTGTTTTCCCAGACGCCTCTGCGCCTCTGCTTTTGGTTTCGACTGCGGCCCCTGCCGGCTCCGGCTTTCTCCAGGATCCGGCATGCATCTCATAAATATTCACAGCCTCATCCCGGCACACGGAACGCTTCGCCATCCATTCCCCATCTCGGAACTGGTATGCATCCAAATCTCGGATAATCGAACACCAGGCGGGTCTTACCTCCATGCCGAATCCATACGGGTCGCAGTGCTCCTGCATCCTGCCGTCCTTTCCAAAAATCTGGTATTTATACATCTG
>JAUNPZ010000108.1 GCA_030536455.1 Lachnospiraceae bacterium
ATAAGAAAAATAAGGGATTTGACAAAACGGCGCAGTCGTTTTAATGAAAATTGAGAGAAGAAGGAAAAGGCATCTGGAGAAATCTGGATGCCTTTTTTCGAATCATATTGCAGCCGTTTTCCAATAAAACAGAATATTAAAGAAAATAATCCGGGTACTCCTGCAGCAGTTTCTCCTTCTTCACCTGATATCGTGTCAGGTGCCGGGTCATGATCATCTCGGCCAGTTCCCCGTCCCTGCGTTCCAGCGCATACAGAATATTCTCGTGATCCTGCAGGGTGCGGCTGCTTTTGAGCGATTTTAAAGAAAGAACCCGCAGCCGGTCAAAGTGAATCATCTGGGCGTGGACGATGCGGTAGGTCCGGGCCTTATTGACCGATTCAAAGAGCAGCCTGTGGAATGTATTATCCAGTTCCAGAAGCAGGGCGGAATCACCGCTTTCCAGATACTGCTTTTCCATCTCCAGATTTTGTTTCAGTTTTTCTCGGTATTCTTCGGAAATGCCCTGCTCACAGGCCAGCTTTAATACCGCATTTTCCAAAACAAGACGCATAAAGCGGGCTTCTTCAATCAATTCATAATCAATTCGGGTGACATAGCTTCCGCGCTGGGGAAGGATGTTTACCAGACCAAGCTTGCTTAATTCAATCAGCGCCTCACGGACCGGAGTGCGGGAAAGCGTCAGCGCAGCAGAAAGCTCATTTTCACTGACTGCAGTTCCGGGGGGGAGCTCCAGATTGATGATGTTAAATAAAAGAACTCGGACGGCATAGGTCCGGGCGTTTTCAGAAGGTTCACGGTCTAATCGTTTCATATTCTCCTCCCTGCTTTTTCTCGTCTCTGCTTTGCAGATAATTCCGCATAAAAAACGTAACTGCCATACAAGCATGATAAGGGGTTTTTCGTGAAAAGTCAATAACTGGCGGACTGAAGAATAAAATGTGTAGATACTGCATAAAAATATTGGAATAATATTATGCAGATTTACATATTGAATATTTGCGGCGAATCAACTACCATACAAGTATGAAGCGGAAAGCTTCCAGTTCCGGCCAGATGGGGATGAAACGGAAGCGTGAAAGCAGAACCAATGAAAAAATGGAGGTATGTTATCATGAATATGACATTACGCTGGTATGGACCGGGTTATGACAGTGTGACACTGGAGCAGATTCGCCAGATTCCGGGGGTGAAGGGTGTGATTACCACCTTGATGGGCAAGATGCCGGGAGAAGTGTGGACCGAGGAGGAAATTGCAGATTTAAAGAAGACGGTGGAGGATGCCGGACTGGAAATCATGGGAATCGAATCGGTGAACATTTCCGATGATATCAAGATTGGAACCGAAAAGAGAGACGAGCACATCGCCAATTACATTACCACGCTGGAGAATCTGGGCAAGGCCGGCATCCATATGGTATGCTACAACTTTATGCCGGTATTTGACTGGACCCGTTCCGACCTGGCGAGAGAGCGCGCAGACGGCTCCACCGTACTTGCATACAATCAGGATGTGATTGACCAGATTGACCCGGAGCACATGAGAGAGTCTGTGGAGAAGATGTCCAACGGCTTCGTGATGCCGGGATGGGAGCCGGAGCGTCTGGAAAAGTTAAAGTCCTTATTTGAGGCGTACAAGGATGTGGATTCTGAGAAGCTGTTTGGCAATCTGGTCTATTTCCTGGAAGCAATCGGTGAGGTTTGTGAGAAATACGATATCCGCATGGGCATCCACCCGGACGACCCGGCATGGCCCATCTTCGGACTGCCGAGAATCGTGAGAAATAAGGAGACCATCGAGCGTCTGTTAAAGGCCGTGGACAAGCCGTACAACGGCATTACCCTGTGCACCGGCTCTCTGGGCTCCAACCCGCAGAATGATATCTGCGAGATTATCCGCGCGGCAAAGGGCAGAATCCCATTCGCCCATGTGAGAAACTTAAAGTACAACAGCGAGCGTGATTTTGAGGAAGCAGCGCATCTGTCTGCAGACGGCTCCATGGATATGTACCAGATTATGAAGACGCTGTACGAGACCGGATTTGACGGCGTAATCCGTCCGGACCACGGAAGAATGATGTGGGGCGAGGTGGCGATGCCAGGTTACGGTCTGTATGACCGGGCGCTGGGCGCTTATTATCTGGAAGGACTCTGGGAAGCAATCGAGAAAAATGCAAGAGCATAAGGGCTTTTATGCTGGATAACAGCAGGACAGAAAGGGTGATTTCAATGAAATTAACGTTAGAGGGATTAAAGGAACAAAAGGCCTGGGAAGAGGCGGGAATCGGACTTCCTTCTTATAATATAGAAAAGGTGGCAGCTGATACGAAGGCGGCTCCGGTATGGGTGCATTTTGGCGCAGGCAATATTTTCCGCATCTTTATCGGCGGCATTGCGGATACTCTGCTTGCAAATGGAGAAGCAGAGAAGGGCATTACCTGTGTGGAGACCTTCGATTTTGATGTGGTGGACAAGATTTACAAGCCTTATGACAATCTGGTGCTGGCGGTAACGCTGAAGGCGGATGGCTCCACAGACAAGCGGGTGATTGGTTCCCTGACAGAGGCCATAAAAGCGCAGTCGGATGTGGCTGCGGAATGGAACCGTCTGAAAGAAATTTTTGTAAATCCGGGCCTGCAGATGATTTCCTTTACCATTACGGAGAAGGGATATGCATTAAAGGGAGCAGATGGAAGCTATTTCCCATTTATCCAGGCCGATATCGACCATGGACCGGAGAAGCCGGCCTCCGCGATGGCGGTTGTCTGTGCGCTGCTGCATGAAAGATATAAGGAAAACAAGGCTCCCCTGGCAGTGGTTTCGATGGATAATTGTTCTCATAATGGGGAAAAGCTGCAGAATTCCATTATCACGATGGCGGAAGAATGGAACCGGAAGGGATTTGTGGAGGATGGTTTTATGGAGTATCTGTCGGATGAAAATCAGGTATCCTTCCCCTGGTCGATGATTGATAAAATCACGCCCCGTCCGGCGGATTCCGTCTGTGCAGAGCTGGAAAAGGCCGGAGTGGAGGAGATGGCGCCGGTAATCACCTCAAAGAGAACCTATATTGCGCCGTTTGTCAATGCAGAGGGACCGCAGTATCTGGTAATCGAAGATAAGTTCCCGAACGGAAGACCGGCGCTGGAGAAGGCCGGCGTGTACCTGACCGACCGGGATACGGTTAATCAGGTAGAGCGGATGAAGGTAACCACCTGCTTAAATCCTCTTCACACGGCGCTGGCGGTTTACGGCTGCGTGCTGGGCTATGATTTAATTGCGGATGAGATGAAGGACGAGCAGTTAAATAAGCTGGTGCATCAGATTGGCCCGGTGGAGGGCATGCCGGTTGTGACGGACCCGGGCATCCTGTCTCCGGAGGCCTTTGTAAATGAGGTCATCACGGTGCGGATCCCGAATCCGTTTATGCCGGATACGCCGCAGCGAATCGCAACGGATACCTCACAGAAGGTGGGCATCCGCTATGGCGAAACCATCAAATCCTATGTGGAAAAATACGGCGATGCGAAGAAGCTGACGGCGATCCCGCTGGCGATTGCCGGATGGTGCCGTTATCTGCTGGCAGTGGATGATAATGGAAAGCCATTCGAGCTGTCCGCCGACCCGATGGCTTCGGAGCTTACGGAGAAGCTTTCCGGCATCCAGGTTGGAAAGCCGGAGACCTACAAGGGGCAGCTGAAGGAGATTCTGTCCAATGCGAACATTTTCGGCATCGATTTGTATGCGGCCGGAATCGGTGAGCGGATTGAAGAGATGTTTGTGGAAGAGATTGCAGGCGTTGGAGCGGTGAGAGGGGCGCTGAAGAAATATCTGGGGTAAGTGATTCTGGAAAAGCAGAGGGCAGGAGCATATCAGAGGAGATGTGTTCCTGCCTTTTCTTTCGTTATCTGCGTTGGAAATTTGAAGGCAGAAACGGTCTCCTCTTGATTTCTTCCGGAATAATCCATATAATATTACCAAACCTTCATGCGCCCGGCAGGCCGTGCGTGCCGGGCCGTGAAAGTATGGCGGAATTTAGTGTAAAGAACGGGAGGACGGTGACTTTATGGCAAGAGCAGTGGGAATCGGTTTCCAGGATTTCGAAACGGTGAGGAAGAAGCAGGCGTTTTATATTGATAAAACCCGTTTTATAAAAGAATGGTGGGAAAATTTGGACGATGTGACGCTGATTACCCGTCCCAGGCGTTTTGGAAAGACGCTGACCATGAACATGACAGAAAAATTTTTCTCAGTCAATTATGCCGGCCGCAGTGATTTGTTTGAGGGGCTGGATATCTGGAAGGAGGAGGCATACCGGGTTCTGCAGGGAACTTATCCGGTGATTGCGCTCAGCTTTTCGGATATTAAGGAAACCTCTTATGAGCAGGCTCGGAAAAAAATCTGTGAAATTCTTGTAGATTTGTATAATCAGTTTTGTTTTTTGACAGAGGGAAACTTTTTAAATGAAAAGGAGAAAGCTTTTTTTTCTTCGATTTCATCCGATATGGAAGATTATGCGGCAACGATTGCGTTAAAACGTCTGTCCGGTTATCTGTTCCGATATTATGGAAAAAAGGTGATTATTCTTCTGGATGAGTATGATACGCCGATACAGGAATCCTTTGTAGATGGGTACTGGGAGGAGCTGGCGGCCTTTACCAGAAGTCTTCTTAACAGTACCTTCAAGGGAAATCCTTATCTGGAACGGGGGATTATGACGGGGATTACCAGGGTAAGCAAGGAATCCATTTTTTCAGATTTGAACAATCTGGAGGTCATTACAACCACATCTGAAAAGTATGAGGACAGCTTCGGCTTTACCGAGGAAGAGGTTTTTCAGGCGTTGAAGGAGTACGGCCTGGAGGAGCGGGAGCAGGAGGTAAAGGACTGGTATGATGGATTTACCTTCGGAAGACGGACGGATATGTACAATCCCTGGTCAATTTTAAACTTTCTGGATAAGAAAAAGCTTGGGGCTTACTGGGCCAATACCAGTTCCAACAGTCTGGCCGGAAAGCTGATACAGGAGGGAAGCCAGTGGGTGAAGCAGGATTTTGAACTTTTGATGCGGGGAGAATGGATCCAAACCCAGATGGACGAGCAGATTGTATACAGCCAGTTAGCCAATCGGGAAAGTGCAATCTGGAGTCTGCTTCTGGCCGGCGGTTATCTGAGAATTGAAAAGCTGGCATTTGATGAGGATACCGGGGAAATGGATTATTATCTGAAGCTGACCAACAAGGAGGTTTTCATCCTGTTCCGCGGTATGATCCGGGGCTGGTTTGACCGGAGCGGCAGCGGATATAATGAATTTATTACGGCTTTGCTGCGGGATGATTTAAAGGGAATGAACCGGTACATGAATCAGACAGCAGCGGCAACCTTCAGCTTTTTTGATACAGGAAAGGGACCGGGGGAAGGAAATGAGCCGGAAAAATTTTATCATGGATTTGTGCTGGGACTGACGGCAGAGCTGCAGAATCAGTATGTGATTACATCCAATCGGGAAAGTGGATACGGAAGATATGATGTGATGCTGAAGCCGAAGGAAAAAGGCGCAGATGCCATCATCATGGAGTTTAAGGTGCAGGATGCAGAGAAAGAAAAGGCTCTGGAGGATACGGTGCAGGCGGCACTGGCGCAGATTGCAGAACGGAATTATGCGGCGGCGTTAAGGGCGGAAGGATTCCCGGAAAGACAGATCCGAAGATATGGCTTTGCTTTTTGCGGAAAGCAGATTTTGATTGGGAAGCAGTGACAGATGGGAAAAAATTGAATATCAAGCAGGGGAGAAAACGATAAAATGAAAATATTAGTCATCAACAGCGGCAGCTCTTCATTAAAATTCCAGGTAATCGACTCGGAAAGCGAGCAGGTTCTGGCGAAGGGAGTCTGCGAGCGGATCGGCATCGACGGAAGATTTACTTATAAAACCAACACCGGGGTTTCGGTAAAGGAACCGGTGGCGATGAAGAATCACAAGGACGCGGTGAACACCATTCTGACCACGCTGGCAGATCCGGAAAAGGGTGTGGTGAAGGATTTTGCAGAGATTGATGTGATTGGCCACCGCCTGGTGCATGGCGGGGAGAAGTTTACCGGCTCCGTGGTCATTACCGACGAGGTCATCCAGGCCATGACGGAGTGCAACGACCTGGCGCCGTTACATAACCCGGCCAATCTGGTGGGCGTGGATGCCTGCCGGGAGCTGATGCCGGACACGCTGATGGTAGGCGTGTTTGACACGGCATTTAACCAGACCATGGAGCCGAAGGCATTCTTGTACGGCCTTCCGTACCAGTATTATGAGAAGCACAAAATCCGCCGCTATGGCTTCCATGGAATCAGCCATAAGTATGTATCCCAGCGGGCGGCGGAGTTTATGGGGCAGAATCCGAAGCGGGTGAAGACCATCGTCTGTCACCTGGGAAATGGCGCCAGCATCAGCGCAGTAAAATATGGAAAGGTCATTGACAATTCCATGGGATTTACTCCGTTAGAGGGGCTGGTGATGGGAACCCGGTGCGGCGATGTGGACCCCGGAGCACTGGAATTTCTGGCAAAGAAGGAGAATCTGGATTTCCAGCAGATTATGACGATTTTAAACCAGGAGTCCGGTGTGCTGGGAATTTCCAACAACCTTTCCAGCGATTTCCGAGAGCTGAAGGATGCGGAAATCAAGTATAATGACCATGCGGCGCTGGCCAGAGAGATTTTCGCCTACAAGGTGGCGAAATATGTGGGCAGTTACGCGGCAGCCATGAACGGTGTGGACAACATCGTATTTACGGCCGGGGTCGGGGAAAATGACTCCGATATCCGGGAGGAAATCTGCGAGTACTTAGGTTTCCTGGGAATCAATATTGATGAGGTGAAGAACCGGGAGCAGGCGGAAGCCGTGAAGATTTCGGACGGAACCTCCAGAGTAAACGTGCTGGTGATTAAGACCAATGAGGAGCTGGAGATTGCGCGTGAGGCGGCGGCTGTGGCCCGGCAGGTGGCAGAAAAAAAGTGACGAAAAAAGTGGCGCGGCCGGGGAAGGCACGAAAACATTGCGAAGGGATGGGGAAAGAAAAGGAATGAGCAAATCCATGACAAAAGAAGAACTGGCTCTTGAAATCATAGACCGTTTAAAAAAGGAATATCCGGATGCGGGCTGCACCCTGGATTATAACGAAGCCTGGAAGCTGTTAGTCAGTGTCCGCCTGGCGGCTCAGTGTACGGATGCCCGCGTGAATGTGGTGGTGGAGGGCTTATTTGAAAAATATCCCAGTGTGAAAGCGCTGGCTGCCGCAGATGTGGATGAGATCGAGCAGATTGTAAGACCCTGCGGACTGGGGAGGAGCAAGGCCAGGGATATCAGCGCCTGCATGAGGATGCTGTGGGACGAGTTTGGCGGAAGGGTTCCGGACCAGTTCGACCAGCTTATGAAGCTTCCCGGTGTGGGAAGGAAAAGCGCGAATCTGATTATGGGAGACGTATATGGAAAACCGGCCATCGTCACCGATACCCACTGCATCCGCCTGACCAACCGGATGGGCCTGGTGGACGGCTGCAAGGAGCCGAAAAAGGTGGAGATGGCCCTTTGGAAAATCATACCGCCGGAGGAAGGAAGCGATTTCTGCCACCGGCTGGTCTATCACGGCCGGGAGGTCTGCACGGCAAGGACAAAGCCTTACTGCAGCCGGTGCTGCCTGAATGATATCTGCGGAAAGATTGGCGTGGCGGAATAAAAGAGGGCAGAATGTGATCTGTGACGATAGCGTTACGGAATCATTACAAACAGAAAAGACAAAGGACAGGCAGAGAGCTTGAGATGAAGGCGTACAGTGTGAAAATGTACAGTGAAAAAGAGGAACAAAGAACCTATCTTTTTTCCAATCAGGATTTAAAGCGGCTGATTGTGCCGCTGATTATCGAACAGATACTGGCGGTGTCGGTAGGAATGGCGGATACCATGATGGTGTCCAGTGTGGGAGAGGCTGCCACCTCCGGGGTTTCGCTGGTGGATATGATCAATAACCTGCTGATTAGTGTATTTGCCGCGGTTTCCACCGGCGGTGCGGTGGTTGCTTCTCAATATCTGGGAAAACGCGACCGGAAAAAGGCCTGCGAGTCGGCCAATCAGCTTCTTTTGATTACCGGGCTGATTGCGGCGGCGGTGATGGCGGTCTCTATCCTGTTCCGAAAAGGGCTTTTGAATGTGATTTATTATGGAACCCCGCAGGACGTCATGCAGAATGCCCAGGTGTATCTGCTGATTTCCGCATTGTCCTATCCATTTCTGGCGGTTTATAATTCCTGCGCGGCATTGTTCCGTTCCATGGGGAATTCCAGGGTTTCCATGCAGGTTTCCATCCTGATGAATATCATAAACATCATTGGGAATGCCTGCTTTCTCTTCCTGTTCCACTGGGGTGTGGCAGGGGCCGCCGCGGCCTCGCTGCTTGCGCGTATGACGGCCTGTGTGATTCTGATGCTGCGGCTCCGGAATCCGGCTCTGGAGATACATACCGAAACCGGAACCGGAATCCGGTGGAATGGAGCGATGATTCGAAATATTCTGCACATTGGCCTGCCCGGCGGTGTAGAGAGCAGTATTTTCCAGCTTGGACGCGTGCTGGTGGTCAGCATGATTGCCACCTTCGGCACCGTTCAGATTGCGGCCAATGCAGTGGCCAATAACCTGGATGGAATGGGCGTTCTTCCGGGGCAGGCCATGAATCTGGCTGTCATTACCGTAATCGGCCAGTGCGTGGGCGCTGGGGATTATGAGCAGGCGGAATACTATACGAAGAAATTGATGAAATTTACTTATCTCATCAACGGCTTATGCTGCGCGGCGGTGATACTGACCATGCCGCTTACCATGAGGCTGTATGGCCTGTCTGCGGAAACGCTGCGGCTGGCGGCCGTTCTGGTGCTGATTCATGATGGCTGTGCGATTCTGTTATGGCCGGCGTCCTTCACCCTGACGAATGTGCTCCGCGCGGCCAATGATGTAAGATTCCCGATGGTGGTTTCCATTCTTTCTATGATTGTATGCCGCCTGGGATTAAGCTTTGTGATCGGCGTCGGACTTGGCTGGGGCGCCATCGGCGTGTGGGCGGCCATGGTGGTGGACTGGATTGCCAGGACCTGCTTCTTTGCGATACGTTACCGGAGCGGGAAATGGAAGACGTTTTATGCGGTGTAGCGGGAGGATGCCCGGCCGCAGAATTTATATGTAAAAAAGGAGAATTTTAATTATATGGGATTTTCAGTAGATGTCAGCGTACCGGTGCTTACGGTATTTTGTCAGGGACTCTTAAGCTTTTTCTCGCCCTGTGTGCTCCCGCTGCTGCCTCTTTACATCGGCTATCTGTCCGGCGGGACCGGAAGCCGGGGCGAGGACGGAAGGATTCATTATGAGCAGGGCAAGGTGATGCTTCATACCCTGTTCTTTGTCATCGGCATCAGCTTTGCTTTCGTGGTGCTGGGCCTTGGCGTTTCTGCCGTAGGAACCTTTTTTAAATCCAATCAGGCCATGTTTGCCCGGATTGGCGGGATTCTGGTGGTGCTGTTCGGATTGTATCAGATGGGCGTGTTTGGAACCTCGTCGGTGCTGGGAAGAGAGCGGCGTCTGCCGTTCCGGATTGACAAGCTTGCCATGTCGCCTTTTGCGGCGCTGCTGATGGGCTTTACCTTCAGCTTTGCCTGGACTCCGTGCGTAGGACCGGCGCTCACCAGCGTGCTTTTGATGGCGGCATCGGCCGGAACCCGGGCTGCCGGAATGGGCCTGATTGGCGTGTACACGCTGGGGTTTGTGCTGCCCTTCCTGGTGGTCGGCGTATTTACCACTTCCCTGCTGGAATTTTTCAAGAAGAATATGAAGCTTGTGCAGTATACGGTGAAAATCGGCGGTCTGTTAATGATTTTCATGGGCGTTCTGATGTTTACCGGAAAGATGAACGCGGTCACCGGATATCTGTCCAATGTCTCCCTGCCTCAGACGGTGGAGAAGGAG
>JAUNPZ010000109.1 GCA_030536455.1 Lachnospiraceae bacterium
TGTGCGGTATCCAGCTTACATGCCACCACACGGCCCTTCTGGTCGATCACAACAGCCGCAACTACGGAATCCACCTGTGCGTTTCCGTCCTTCTCTCCTGCGTCCTTGGACTTCTTCAGGGAATGAACGGTTGCCATACCGGTACGCAGGCCGCCGTTATATACGGCTTCTGCACCCGCCGCTTCCTCTGGTTTTTTCGTTTCCTCCGCCTTCTGGGTTTCCTCCGGCGCCTTCTCGGTCAGAATCGTGTTCGGGTCTATCACTTCGATTTTTCCAGATGCCTGGTCCAGTGCCTGCTGCACCGCCTTCATCGCCGCACTGCTGGTGATGGTACAGCCGGATACTCCGTCTACCACCGCAGAACCGGCCTCCACAAACTTCGGCGCCAGAGTCTTCAGGGCCTCGCCGCCAAGCTCCGGTGTCTCGCCGTCGCCAATCAGCTCCACTGCTTCAATTCCATCTGCTGTCACAGTTACTTTCGCAATCACATCACCGCCAAATCCATCGGCTGCTCCCACATAGGTTCCCGGCGTGAAGCTCTGACTGCCTTTTACATACTGGGAAATTCCCTCATACAGCGGCTCTGCGCTGAAAATCACGCCAGCGGATAATACTGCCATAACGCCGGCTCCCACATATGTTTTCTGCTTCTGTGTCATAAAAAAATCCTCCCGTTTCCTTTGTTCTTTCGCAACTGTTCCATATCTTTACAGTCGCATTGTTTCTTCTGTCGAATCCCATTGATGCTAAACATTGTTAAACTTTTTCCACCTAATCATATCACGTTTTTTTCTGCTTATCAATATTTCTTACAGAGTTGTTTCTATTGTTGTGTTTATTTCATCATAATGCACAAAAAAGAAAATGGAGGACTGTGTATTTTTTAACGGCTTTTTAACACAATCTTCCATTTTCTTTCAATGGTATCAGCCTGCTGCAAACTGACTGTTGTACAGCTCCGAATAGAACCCGCCTTTTTCCAGAAGGGATTCGTGGGTTCCCTGCTCGATGATATGGCCGTCCTTCATCACCAGAATCACATCGGCCTCCCGGATGGTGGACAGGCGGTGCGCTACAATAAAGCTGGTGCGCCCCTCCATCATCTTGGCAAACGCCTTCTGAATCCGGATTTCCGTTCTGGTATCGATGGAGGAGGTCGCCTCGTCTAAAATCAGCATCGGCGGCAGGCACAGCATCACTCTGGCGATACACAAAAGCTGCTTCTGCCCCTGAGACAGATTGCCTCCGTCCTCCGTGATCACGGTATCGTAACCATTGGGCATACGTTTGATAAAGCTGTGGGCATGGGCCTCCTTCGCCGCCTGCACCACTTCCTCCAGAGAGGCCTCCGGACGGCCATAGGCGATATTCTCCCGGATGGTTCCCGATTTCAGCCAGGTTTCCTGCAGCACCATACCGTAGCTGGTCCGAAGACTCTTTCGGGTCACATTCCGGATATCATGTCCGTCGATGGAGATGGAGCCGGAATCCACATCATAAAAACGCATCAGCAGATTAATTACCGTGGTCTTTCCGCACCCGGTCGGGCCAACCAGCGCAATCCGCTGTCCCGGCTTCACATTCAGGCTGAAGTTCTCAATCAGCTTCACATCCGGAACATAGGAGAAATTCACATGCTCCAGCGCAACCTGTCCTTCCACCTCATGAAGC
This sequence comes from Lachnospiraceae bacterium, assembly GCA_030536455.1. Classification (GTDB taxonomy): domain Bacteria; phylum Bacillota; class Clostridia; order Lachnospirales; family Lachnospiraceae; genus Caccovicinus. The sequence continues at coordinate 1,672 of JAUNPZ010000109.1, forward strand.
GCACAGGCATCCGGCGCCTCCTCCGGAATCGCCGGCTCCTCCATCAGACGGAACACCCGTGAGGCAGAAGCCAGCGCATTCTGAAGCTCAGTTACCACGCCGGAGATTTCATTGAACGGCTTGGTGTATTGGTTGGCGTAATTTAAAAAGCTGGAAAGCTGCCCGACCGTTAAAAAGCCGCGGATTACGCCGTAAGCTCCGGCCGTTCCCACCCCGGCATAAACCAGCCCATTTACAAAGCGGGTCGCCGGATTGGTGATGGAGGAGAAGAAGGTTGCACGCAGACTGCAGTCCGCCAGGCGGCGGTTAATCTCCGCAAGCTGCTTTTCTGCCTCCTCCTGATGGCCAAAGGCCTGTACCACCTTCAGATTTCCCAGGTTCTCGTCAATCAGGGAGGTCAGCTCGCCTCTTGCCTCCGACTGCTTCTTGAACATGGCAAAGGTACGCTTTGCGATAAAGCTGGCCACCAGGAAGGAAACCGGCGTGATCACCACCACCACCAGCGTGATCAGCGGGTTGATGGAAAGCATGAACAGCAGGGTTCCCGCTATGGTCATCACTCCGGTAAACAACTGGGTAAAGCCCATGAGAAGTCCTTCCGAGAACTGGTCGATATCCGCGATAATCCGGCTCACCAGGTCTCCGGTGGGATGGCTGTCCAGATAGCTTAAGGGAAGCTGCTCCAGATGGTTAAATGCCCTGGTCCGGATATCCTTGACTACCCGGTAGGTGATCACATTGTTGATATGGTTCATCAGCCACTGGGCGGCCGCTGTGAGCAGCACCACAATTCCGATTCGGGTCAGGATCCGAATCAGGCTTTCATAATCTACCTGCCCCGGTCCCAGGATGTGGTCAACCGCCTGGCCAATCAGAACCGGAACATACAAAGTCAGCGCCACCGTAATCGTTGCCAGAAGAATAGAGACGGCAACGGCCAGACGGTACCGCTTAATATAACCCAGAACCTGCTTCAGGGTTTTTATCGAAGTATTCTTATCGAGGGTTTTCTTACCGGCCATCCTGCTCCACCTCCTCCTTTGAAAGCTGCGACAGACAGATTTCCCGGTACAGCGGACAGGTATTTAAAAGCTCCCGGTGCGTCCCCCTTCCGGCCAGCTCTCCATCGTCTAACACCAGGATCTGGTCTGCATGTTTAATCGCTGCCGCACGCTGGGATACCAGAAATACCGTCATATCATCGGTGCTTTCCTTCAGCGCCCTTCGCAGCTTCGCATCGGTGGCAAAATCCAGCGCCGAGGAGCTGTCATCCAGGATCAATATCTCTGGCCTTCTCACCAGCGCCCTGGCAATGGTCAGGCGCTGCTTCTGGCCGCCGGACAGATTCCTCCCGCCCTGGTCAATATACAGGTTCAGGCCCTTCTTCTTGCTGTCCACGAACTCCCTGGCCTGGGCAATGTCAAGCGCCCGGTAAATCTCCTCATCCGAGGCATCCTTTCTGCCCCACTGCATATTTTCTCTCAGCGTGCCCTTGAATAAAACCGCCTTCTGCGGCACCACGCCAATCTTCCCTCTCAGCTGCTCCAGGGAATATTCCCTTACCTCTTTTCCGTCCACCAGCACATGGCCGGACGCGGTATCGTAAAACCTTGGAATCAGGTTCACCACCGTAGTCTTTCCGGAGCCGGTGCCTCCGATGATGCCCACCGTCTCTCCTTTTTTTACGGAAAAATCAATGTGAGAAAGGGATTCCTCCTTCGCACCCGCATAAAGGAAGGAGACATCGCGAAATTCCACCTTGAAGCTGTTACCAGCGCTTCCGTTCTGCCCGGAACCGGTTTCCGGCGCTCCGGCCTTTTCCTTCTGCCCAAGACCTGCCTCCGGCGCTCCAAATCCTTCCCTCTGCGGCTCCGCGCCGTCCCGGATGCTGGGTTCCATCTGGAATACGGCATCCACCCGGTTCATGCAGGCCACCGACTTGGAGATAATGATGATCAGATTCGCCAGCTTGATTAACTCCACCAGAATCTGCGACATATAATTTACCAGCGCCACCACCCGGCCCTGTGTGATGATTCCCCCATCTACCTGAGCCGCGCCAATCCAGATGACCGCCACGGTGGCCAGATTGATCAGAATATAGGTGACCGGATTCAGCAGCGCCGCAATCTTTCCCACAAACACCTGAAACTGCACCAGCAGGCCATTCTCCTCCTCAAACCTGGAGGTCTCGCTCTTCTGCCGGTTAAAGGCCCGGATTACCCGGACGCCCAGCAGGTTCTCTCTGGTGGCCAACATTACCTGGTCTAACTGCTTCTGCACCTTCTTATACAGCGGCATGCTGATTAAAAGGATTCCGAACACCACAACCGAAAGCAGCGGAATCACCACGACAAAGGTCATGGCCGCCTTCCGGTTCACCGTAAACGCCATCACCATGGCTCCGAACACCACGAAGGGGGAGCGCAGGAACAGACGGAGCACCATATTGATACCGGTCTGAACCTGGTTAAGGTCGCTGGTCATCCTGGTAATCAGGGTTGAGGTCCCAATCGTGTCAATCTCCGTGTAGGACAGACGGGCAATGTGGGAAAACAAATCGTTCCGCAGACAGGCTGCTGTCAGGACCGACGCCTTGGCCGCAAAATACTGGGCCGTCAACGAACAGCTCAGGCCGACTATGCCGAGCAGGATCAGCAGTCCGCCCATCCGCAGGATATAGCCGGTATCTCCATTCCGGATGCCGGTATCAATCATGCTTGCCACAACCAGCGGCACAAACAGCTCGAAGCTGGCCTCCAGCATCTTAAAGAGCGGCCCCATGATGCTTTCCAGCTTATAGCCGGACAAATACCTCAAAAGTCTCTTCATCTCTCTTACCTCTATCATTTATTTGCCAAAACAACAGAGATATTATAGCATTTCCGATTCATTCCGACAAGGCGGATTTTTCAAAGCCCTTCTTCTATTCGTCGTGATTCAGCCACCAGTAAAGGCCGCCTAAAAATCCGGGACCCAGGGCAGCCAGTCCGCCTGCATTTAAAGCCAGCAGCCCCAGCACCTCCCCGCTGATGCAAAGAAAGCTGCCGATTAAAGCCGAGACACCGCCTCCGGTCAGAAACCACGCCGCAATATGAAGATATAAAGCCCACCTGGCCGGATCTCCGGGAACCCAGTCCGGCATTCTCTTTAATAAATTCCAAAAAGATTCCATCATATTTCATTCTCCTAACTATCCTGTAGTTATGAGCACAGCGTATCAGATTTTGCCCCTGCATAATACCATTTTACAGAAAAATATATGTAAGATTTTTGTAAAACGGCCGGATAAATGCCCGCTTCCGTTCCATACAAACTGCCAGGGCATATTGCCCGAAAACACAAAAAATGATATAATTCACCTGAAAGAAAAAGAAATTTCACGAAAAAAGGAGCGAGGAATATGAATCGGAATGACATCATCATCATACATGGGACCAATTACAAGGAGATGGCCATTCAGGTGCTGGAGGCGGCCGGCGTAGCCGAGGACATCGGGGACCGCGGCAAATCCGTGGCCTTAAAGCCGAACCTGGTGGTAGCCGCCCATCCATCCGGCGGGGCCACCACCCACAGCGAACTGCTGGCCGGCGTGATTGAGTACCTGCAGGACCACGGCTTTTCCAAGCTTTCCATCATGGAGGGCTCCTGGGTCGGCGACAACACCCAGTCCGCCTTCACGGCAGCCGGATACCGGGAGATTTCCAGGAAATACAACGTTCCGTTAATCGACCTGCAGCGGGACACCTACCATGAGCATGAGGCGAAGGGCATCAAAATCAACCTGTGCGACAAGGCCGCCGCTGTGGATTACATGATTAACATGCCGGTGTTAAAGGGCCACTGCCAGACCACCGTCACCTGCGCCCTCAAAAACAACAAGGGGATCATCCCCAATGTGGAGAAACGGAAATTCCACACCATGGGCCTTCACAAGCCCATCGCCCACTTAAATGTCATCGCGCCCAACAGCTTTATCCTGGTGGATAATATCTGCGGCGACCTGGATTTTGAGGAGGGCGGAAATCCGGTTACCATGAACCGCGTGCTGGGATTTCGGGACCCGGTGCTCTGCGACAGCTACGTCTGCGACTGTATGGGCTACTCCGTGGATGAGATTCCTTACATCCGCATGGCAGAGAAATTAGGAGTGGGCAGCACGGATACCGAGCACGCCAATTTCATATACTTAAATGAGGACCACTCCGGAAAAAGCCGTTTTAAGATGACCCGGCGCGTCCAGAATCTGGCGCGGTACGCCGACCCGAAGGATGCCTGCAGCGCCTGCTACGGTTCTTTAATCTATGCGCTGGACCGCTTAAATGATTCCGGTTCTCTCCACAAAGGACTGCCTCCGGTGTGCATCGGCCAGGGCTACAAGGGCCAGACCGGCGAAATCGGCGTCGGACAGTGCACCTGCGGATTTGCGAAAACCCTGAAGGGCTGCCCGCCAAAGGCCATCGATATGGTTAAATTCCTGGAGGAAAACTGGGAATAAAAACAACGGGGAAGGGATGGAAAATGCGATGATTGACATGCTTCTTAAGCTTTACCGTCTGAAAACAAAATATACCGAGGACGAGATTCCCGTATATGCGGCTCAGGCATCCTTTTTTATCGTGCTGTCTGCCTTCCCCTTCATCATGGTTCTGCTGACTGCGGTCCAGATGATTCCCACGGTCTCCAAGTCCGACCTGCTGTCCCTGCTGGTTGCCCTGATGCCAAAGCTTCTGACCTCCACCATCGTCTCCGTGATTGACGATTTATTTACCCGTTCTCCCGGAAAAATCCTGTCCGTCACGGCGGTGCTTGCGGTCTGGTCCTCCTCCAAGGGGATGCTCAGCATGAACCGGGGCTTCAACCGCATCTACCGGTGCAGCGAAAAGCGGGGATATCTGCGCTCCCGCCTGGTCTGCACCATGTATACCGTCCTGTTTGCCGCCGCCTGTCTTCTGTCCCTGGTGCTTCTGGTATTCGGAAGCGCCCTGCAGAATCTGATTGTCCGCACCTTCCCGTTCCTGGAGACGGCTGCGGCTTACATGATCAGCTTCCGGACTCTGCTGGCGCTGGCTATCCTGATTCTCATATTTGCAGGCCTCTATTCCTTTGTTCCGGATAAAAAGCAGAAAATCCGGTACCAGCTTCCGGGGGCCGTCTTCTCTACCCTCTGCTGGATCGGATTTTCCTACGCGTTTTCGATTTATTTTAATCACTTCAGCAACTATTCCTACATGTACGGCAGCCTGACCGCGGTGGTGCTTCTGATGCTGTGGCTTTATTTTGGTATCTGCATCCTGTTCTTAGGAGCCGAGCTGAATTACTTCTACGAAAAGCACCGCTCCTCCAGGTCTTCTTCTACCCTCTGATCAGGACGGTAGGATATCCATACTGACGCAGCTCCTGCTCCATGCGGACCGCATTGTCCAGATTCAGAAATGCGCCGACCCTTACCTTATACCATCCATCCTCGTAAATCAGGAACACCGGAAAGCCCTGGGCCTGAAGCTGCGCTTCCATCTGGTCCGCCAGCCCCCGGTTCCGGTAAGCTCCGGTCTGTACCTGAAAATACACCGGCCGCTCCTGCTCCCGGAAAGTGGCCATGATTCCATCTGCGATTCCCTGGGCAATCCGGTACAGGTTCTCATCAAAAAACTGGTTGTCTGCCGGATTATCGAGAAAACCGGCCTCCACCAGCACCGCAGGCATCCTGGTCCGGTGGAGAACCGCCAGTCCCGGCCGCTCCTGGATTCCCAAATCGGCAAATCCGGTCTCACGCAGTCCCTGCTGAATGTTTTCTGCCAGCCGGCCGGCCTCGCTGTCCTCCTCGTAAACCAGAGTCAGCGCACCCGAACCGGTTCCCGGCACCGGCATGGCATTCCGGTGGATGGAGATGAAAAAATCTGCATCGGAGCGGTTTGCCATCTCTGCCTTCTCTCCCGGTGTCTGGGTGATATCCGAGGTCCTGGTATAAAGAACCCGGATTCCCTGTTGTTCCAGGACAGACCCCAGAGCCATCGCCAGCCGCAGGGTATCCTCCTTTTCCTTTCGTCCTTCAAATATCGCTCCCGGCTCCTGCCCGCCATGACCGGCGTCAATCATTACCGTCCGCATTCCTTCCATATCAAGCACATCCATATCCATATCTTTACTGTAAGGATATGCGTCCCGGCTACGGTCGGTTCGGAAATGCCCGCTCTATTTTTTTCTGGAAGTCCGCCGTCAAATAAGCGTCATACCGTTTTCTTCCGGAATCGTAATTTCTCCTTCAAACACCTCGGCCGCAGGCCCCGTCATAAAGACATGCCCCGTTTCCCGGTTCCATTCGATGGTTAAGTCGCCTCCCTTTAGGGAAACCACCACCTCATTCTCTGTGTATCCCATCAGGATTGCCGCCACTGCGCTGGCCGTCGCTCCGGTGCCGCAGGCCCAGGTTTCCCCGCTGCCACGCTCCCACACCCGCATCTTTAAGTGCTTCCGGTCCAGAACCTGGATAAATTCCGAATTCGTCCGGTCCGGGAACCGCTCATGCATCTCAAAGCCGGGGCCCATCTTCTCCAGATCCAGCGAATCAATCTCATCCATAAAATATACCGCATGTGGATTTCCCATGGAAATGCCTACAAACTCATAGTCCTTTCCATTTACCTGAATCGGCTCCGGAAGCTCCGAGGTCCGCTCCGGGATTCCCATATCCACTCTGGCCTCCGCCACCTTGCCGTCCGCAAGACGAAACTCCAGCACCTTGATTCCGGCGCCGGTTTCGATGCGCATGGGATTCTTCACTGCGATTCCATGGTCATAGGCATATTTTCCCACGCAGCGGACCCCGTTGCCGCACATGGCGCCTTCCGTTCCGTCCGCATTGTACATAATCATCCGGCAGTCTGCCACCTTGGACGGTGCAACCAGAATCAGACCGTCCGAACCGATTCCCGTTCTCCGCTCGCTGACATACCGGGCGGTCCAGGAGGGATTCTCCACCGTCTCTTCAAAACAATTTACATACACATAGTCATTGCTGATACCATGCATCTTTGTGAATTTCATGCTCATTTCTCCTCGTTCTTTATCAGACGCATCACCATCTGCGCCGTCTCCGTCATGTTCGTGCCGCTGTTCATGCTGCATTTCTGCAGGTAACGGTGCGCCTCGGACTCGGTCATATGATTCTGCTCCATTAAAAGCGTCTTCGCACTCATAATCTGAAGCTGCTCCTCCTCATTTCTTTCTCTGGGATGCCTGCGCATCCGCCGCCGCTGCCGCGCCTGCGTCTGAATCAGCACATCCAGAGTCTGCAGCAGGTCCTGGACCTTCAAGGGCATAGGCAGACGCACGATGCCCTTCGGCGCCTGTCCGGTCCAGAGATTCGGGGAAGAAAGCAGAAGAATCTCCACAGATCCCGGAAGACATTCCCGCAGCTCCTCATGCATCATATCCGCAAAGCGATGGCCGCAGACCAGCACCCCGCAGCCGATATCCTCACAGGCCGAAAGGACCTGGGAACCGGAGGTGCAGACCGCCACCACCTGAAATCCGCTCCGCATCAGAATATTTTTTATACTTTTCGCATCCTCCAGCCTGGAGAACGCTACCACGATATTGGTCAAGCCATCACCTCCAGGTACTCTGCACACCGAACCGAAAGGCTTGGCATACCAGGACTGCAGTCCTCATCAATACTTGAACAGATACTGGTCGATTTCCCAGCCGGTCACCTGCGCGCGGAACAGACGCCACTCTTCCTTCTTCGCCTCCAGATATTTGCTGTAGATATGGTCTCCCAGCACCCGGCGCACGAAACGGTCCGCCTCGAATGCCTCGATGGCCTCACCTAATGTGTTTGGAATCTGGCGGATGCCCTCCGTATCCTTTCTGGAAGCGCCCATCGCATACAGATTTGACGTAACCGGAGGCGGAAGCTCGGACGGATGCTCGATGCCCTCCAAACCGGCCTCCAGAATCACCGCCAGCGCCAGATACGGATTCATCGCAGAGTCCGGGCTCCTTAACTCAATCCGGGTATTCTTTCCCCTGGCCGTCGGAATCCGCATCACGCAGCTTTTGCTGGCGGACGGGGTCCATGCCGTATAAATCGGCGCATCATAGCCCGGAATCAGACGCTTATAGGAATTTACCAGAGGATTGGTCAAAAGCGTCATGCCCTCGATATGGTTCAGCACGCCGGACATAAAATGATAAGCCGTCTTGCTCAGGCCATGTCCCTTCTGGTCCTTCGGGTCGTCAAACAGGTTCCTTCCCG
>JAUNPZ010000110.1 GCA_030536455.1 Lachnospiraceae bacterium
GCGCCCCCCTCTTATTCCGGCTGAAAACTCTCCAGCACCTTCCGGATCTGCTCTCCCGTCAGCACCAGGTTGACTCCGGCTGGATTCAGCACGAAGCCCTTGGAATCCTTGATTAAGAAATGAGGAAGCTGCTGAAATGTCAGCGTGGACATGCGCTGGTTAGGCGCATTTGGTCCGGTGTATTTGCGGAATTCGGAAAAATCAGAATAAATCGTCTGATAGATGTCGCCTTCCTTTGTTTTCACAAATGGAATCCGCACGTTCTTCATGTTGACCTTCTCCGGGTCGGTGTTTTCCTCATCATTTACCGTCTCGATGCCCATGATCAGGCGCGCCTTCATCAGGTTTGCAATCATCTCATCCTCCAGCTCATGGAGCTGGGCCATGTCGTGCTTCACCGGACGGCGGAGCTCCTGCAGGAAATAGATGGTGGTGAGCGTGAGCGGCGGATTCATGATCGGAATCTTTTCGTTCATCAGTTTTTCCATATCCGGGCGCTTTACCAGGTTTTCGGTTTCGAGCCGGGTGATTCCGGCATCGTCATGGAAAATCACGGCGTTTACGTCCAGGGCGTAAAGACTGCTGAAAAAGCCGTTCATCTGCGGCTGGGCAATCTTTAATGGAGTAACCGGAATGGTTTTTTCCAGCAGTGTTTTTGCAAATTCCTTGCTGGATTCCTCCGACGCAAAGATGTGAATCTGGTCGTCAAAGGTCTCCGGGTCGCATTCCACATAGGGCATGCGGGTCAATGGGGAGAAGAGGGTAATAAAGCCGTCCAGCTTCTGAATTTTTTTAACAACAAGTGTAAGATCGATAGCCATGTAAATAAATCCCTTCTAATAATTATAATGCCTGGCGCAGCGCTTCCGCCATTTCCTCGTATTCCTCATCCGTCAGGGTCACTTTTCCAGGATTCATCTGGAAGGTGCCGCCCCACTCATCGCCGCCGTTATATTTCGGAACGATGTGGAAATGAAGGTGATGGCCGGTGTCGCCGTAAGCGCCGTAGTTTACCTTATCCGGATGGAATACCTTATGTACCGCATTTGCCACAGCAGCTACATCGGCAAAAAAGTCATTCCTCTCCTCGTCGGTCAGCTCAATCAGTTCGCTGACATGCTTGTTGTGAGCCAGGATGACACGGCCTCGCTTGCTCTGCTCCTTAAATACATATAAATATCCGGTTTTCATCTGACATACCGGGTAAGCAAACTTTGCCACTAATTCTCCCTGCATGCAGTAAGCGCAATTCTGGTCTTTCATAATTGAAATCTCCTTTCTGTGCAGACGCTTCTTCGGGCGGTCGTAGATGCCGTGTCCGGAAGGTCATTACTCTACCCACTACTTTAACACGATTGCCCGTTGAATTCAATGATATTTGTGTGAGAGAGTTGACAAAATCAGCCAAATCCGAATATCTTAAGGTAAGAGCATTTCATAAATAAGGAAGAAACAGCATGGACCAGGTGAAAAAGCAGATTGGCTGGGAGAGTGGGCACCGGCCGGACGTGACTGGAAAGGGCGTGGGGGTGGCCGTCCTGGATACCGGCGTGTATCTTCACCCGGATTTGAGGGAGCAGGTGGCCGGGTTCAAGGATATGGTCCGGGGGCGGCAGCTTCCCTATGATGACAATTCCCATGGGACTCATGTCTGCGGCATCATCGGCGGCAGCGGCCAGGCCTCCGGCGGACGGTTCCGGGGGATGGCACCGGAGTGCCGCCTGGTCTGCGTGAAGGTGCTGGACCAGAAGGGCAATGGATATGCCTCCGATGTGCTGGCAGGACTAAGATGGGTCCGGGAGAACCGGGAACGGTACGGAATCCGGATTGTAAATATATCGGTGGGGTCCTTTAACCGCAAAGCGATGGGGGAGAATTCGGCTCTGGTGAAGGGGGTGGACGCAGCCTGGGATGAGGGCCTGGTGATGGTGATTGCGGCGGGCAACCAGGGGCCGAAGGCCATGAGCATTACCACGCCGGGAATCAGCCGGAAGGCCATCACGGTGGGCAGCTCCGACGATGACCGGGAAATAACGGTGATGGGAAACCGTCTGGTGGACTATTCCGGGAGAGGGCCGACCAGGGACTGCGTGAGGAAGCCGGATATCGTGGCGCCCGGCTCCGGAATCATAAGCTGCTCCAATCTGCCGGGAAAATATCAGATAAAAAGCGGAACCAGCATGAGCACGCCGCTGGTTTCGGGAGCCATCGCCCTTCTGCTGGAAAAATATCCGGAGATGACGAATAAGGATGTGAAGCTTCGGCTGCGGGAGCGGGCCGTGGACCTGGGACTTCCACCGAACCAGCAGGGCTGGGGGATGCTGCATGTGGGAAAACTGCTGGAATCCAGATAGAAAGTGGATAGGGAATTGTCAAAGGCAGGGAAGCCGTGGTATACTAAGGGCACGAAAAACGGAAAGGAAATACAACGATGCTGTTTAGTTCACTGGTATTTATCTGGTTTTTTCTCCCGGTGGTATTTGTACTCTATCACCTGGTCCCGTGGAAAAGCTGGAAGAATTTGATTTTGCTGGCAGCCAGCTTATTTTTTTACGCCTGGGGAGAGCCGAAATACATTCTCCTGATGCTGGTTTCCATTTTCATTAATTATGTGTTCGGACTGGGCATGGGCCTGACGGAAAAAAAGACGCCGCGCAGTCTGCTCCTGTTTTTCTGCCTGGCAGTCAATCTGGGCCTTCTGGGGTATTTTAAATACTTTAATTTCCTGGCAGAGACGGTCAACCTCCTTCTGGGCGGGGAGCGGGTCAGTCTGCGGCAGATCAGCCTTCCCATCGGAATCTCCTTCTACACCTTCCAGGCCCTGTCCTATGTGATGGATGTGTACCGGAGAGACATCGGGGTTCAGAAAAATCCCTTCTATCTGGCGCTTTACATCTCCTTTTTCCCGCAGCTGATTGCAGGCCCGATTGTGAAGTACCATGATATCGAAGCCCAGATTGCGGTGCGGGAGACGAATTTAGAAAAGCAGGCCTATGGAATCAAGCGGTTTTCCTACGGGCTGGGGAAGAAGGTCATCCTGGCCAATACCTTCGCTCAGGCGGCGGACCGGATACTGGCGCTGCCGGGAGAGGAGATGGGGACGGTCCTTACCTGGTTCGGCGTGCTGCTCTATGCGCTGCAGATTTATTTTGATTTTTCGGGATACTCGGATATGGCAATCGGGCTGGGAAAGATGTTTGGCTTTGACTTTATGGAAAACTTTCATTATCCATATCTGTCGGCCTCCGTGTCGGAATTCTGGAGGAGATGGCACATCTCCCTCTCCACCTGGTTTCGGGAATACCTTTATATTCCGCTGGGCGGAAACCGGAAGGGGCTTGGGCGCACCTGCCTGAACCTGTTTGTGGTGTTCCTGGCCACCGGACTGTGGCACGGGGCCAGCATTACCTTTGTGCTTTGGGGCGTATATTACGGCATCTTTCTGGTGGCGGAGCGGCTTTTCCTGGGAAATGCGTTAAAAAAGAATACCTGGAAATGGCTGAACCACGTTTACACCATGCTGATTGTCCTGTTTGGCTGGATGCTGTTCCGGGCGGAGCATATGAGCGTGGCGAAGGACTGGCTGGTAAATATGCTGACCTGGAAAAACGGGCTGTATCCGGTGGGGATGTTCGCGGACCCGCGGCTGCTTTTCTGGATGGCGGCGGGAATCCTGCTCTGCGGCCCGCTCCAGTGCCTGGTTCCGGGACTGGAGGCGCGGCTTTACCGGGAGGACAAGGTGGACGGCTGGGATGTGGCGGCGATGGCTGGGATTGTCTTTTATTCCACCATGCTGCTGGTAAGCAACACCTATAATCCGTTTATCTATTTCCGGTTCTAAAGCGTGTTTGAAAATGCATTCCAGCCATCTGTTCCGGCAGAAGAAAGGCAGAAAGCCGGTGCCGGTGAAGGTACAAAACCGCTGCGAAAGCAGGAAAGCAAGGAAGGAGACCGAAAGAATTGAAGATGAAAAAATGGATGATTGGCTGCTTCTGGGGCCTTCTGGTTCTTCCGAATCTGATATGGCCCCTGGCATCCCGTTATCTTGAGGAGGAGAATACGGAAAACCGGGTGATGGCCCGGTTCCCGTCGGTCAGCCGGGAGAATCTCAGCGCCTATCCGTCGGAGGTGGAAAGCTATATCAATGACCACGCGGCGTTCCGCAGTCAGTTCTTAAGCCTGAATGCGGGAATCAATCTGGGCCTGTTCCGGTCGGTGGATAATCCGGAGGTCATCCGTGGAAAGGATGGCTGGTATTTTTATAACGGCGGGGCCAGCACGGCGGACTACCGGGGGCAGAATTTATATTCCCAGGAGGAGCTGGCGGCTATTGCGGCCAAAATTGAGGAGACCCGGCTGCATTTTGAAAACCAGGGCATCGAATTTGCCGTCATCCTGGCCCCGAATAAGGAAGAGATATACAGCGAATACATGCCGGAGGCCTACACCCGCCTTTCGGAGTGCACCCGCTATGACCAGATGGAGCAGGTAATCCGGGAGCAGACCCAGGCGAAGCTGGTGGCTCCCAAGGATTATTTCCTGGAAAACCGGGAGCGGCTTTGGTACTTTAAGACCGATACCCACTGGAATGAGGCCGGCGGCTTCGTGGCCGGGCAGATGCTGGTGGAGGAGCTGGGCGGTGATGGGGTATCGGTGGATGAGGTGGTCATTCCCTACGACTACCGGGGCCCCGGAGACCTGGCCCTTCTGTTCCATATGCCGGAGCATTTCCTGGAGGATTATTTCTGCACGGTAAATGGCTATTATGATGAGGTGGCGGTGGAAACCACAGACCCGGTGGGGGACGGCATGGTGATCCGCACCAGCGCGCCGGATGCCCCGGATAAACGGCGGGTGGCATTCTACCGGGATTCCTTTGCCACGGTGATGATGAACAAGATATCGAAATATTTCCAAAATATCGACTACTATCACTGGCAGGGCTTCGAGCCCCGGTATCTGGAGGAAAATCCGCCGGATGTGGTGGTGTATGAGGTGGTAGAGCGGGAATTTGAGCGGATTCTGTCCGATATGGACAAACTCACCCTTGCCTTTTCGGAGACTCCATATTATACTGAACAAGTTCAAACACCCTGAAAAGGGTCCGGAAGAAAAATGATTGGATGAATCAAATAAGATAAGCATAATACAAAGGACAGAAATGGAGAGACTCGATTTATGAAACGACGTTTAATATTAGCTTCTGCTTCACCCAGAAGAAGCCAGCTTATGCGGCAGGTGGGATTAAAGCCGGAGATTATACCAAGCATGGTGGAGGAGCAGGTGGAAAGCCGGGAGCCGGACCAGGTGGTGATGGAGCTTTCCTCCCAGAAGGCAGAGGATGTGGCCGGAAGATATGGGGAAGGCGCGGTGGTAATCGGCGCGGATACCGTGGTTTCCATCGGCGGAAAGATACTGGGCAAGCCGTCCAGCCATAAAGAGGCAGTAGAGATGATTCAGCTTCTCCAGGGGAATGTCCACCAGGTTTACACCGGTGTGACCATCATCCTGTGCGGAGCCGGACGGCAGAAGGTGACATTTGCGGAGCGGACCGATGTACAGGTTTATCCCATGAGCGAGGCGGAAATTTATCTCTATGCAGAGAGCGGAGAGCCGATGGACAAGGCCGGGGCCTACGGCATCCAGGGAAAATTCGCGGCATTTATCCAGAGTATTCACGGCGACTATAATAATGTAGTCGGCCTGCCGGTCGGAAGAGTATATCAGGAACTGAAGGCGCTGGGCGTGTTGGAGGAGGAAGTTTGATATGATTAAGTTAATTGCATCCGATATTGACGGAACACTGGTACGGGACGGGGAGAACACCCTGAATCCGGAGCTGTACGATGAGATTCTCCGCCTGCGGGCAAAGGGAATCCAGTTTGCGGCGGCAAGCGGCCGCCAGTGGCACAGCATCGAGCGGATTTTTGACCCGATCAAGGAAAAGATTTTCTACATTTCCGACAATGGGGCCTATGTGGGCTGCCATGGCCGGAACCTGTTTCTGACCACCATCGAGCGTCCGGTGGTGATGGAGATGGTGAAGGATGCCAGAGCCATGGAAAATCTGGAGATTATGGTCAGTGGCCCGGACGTGGTTTATGTGGAGACGAAGGACATGGATTTCATAAACTGGATTGTAGAAGGCTACCGCTTTGAAGTAAAGCAGGTGGAGGACTTAACCCAGGTGGAGGACCAGTTCATTAAGATTTCCATCTATCACAAGGATGATGTGGAGAACCAGGCAAGAGCGCTCCGGGAGAAATACCGGGACCGCTTGAAGATTACGATTTCCGGAAACATGTGGATGGACTGCATGGCCCAGGGCGTAAACAAGGGCGCTGCCATCCGTCAGATTCAGGAGTGCCTGGAGATTCTTCCGGAGGAAACCATGACCTTCGGGGACCAGTTGAATGATATCGAGATGATGAATCAGGCGTATTACAGCTACGCCATCGGAAATGCGCGGCCGGAGGTAAAGGAAGCCGCCAGATTCCAGGCGGATACCAATGTGAACGACGGCGTGCTGAAGGTGCTTCGGCTGCTGTAAAACGGCGGATGTGCAGGCCGGGCCAGGAAACGCCGGTGGATGCGGCAAGGCCGGGAAGCGCCGGATGTGCGGGCAAAGCAAAGAAAAGCTGGAGGCGTGGGATGATATTTGGACAGAAAAAAAAGCAGCATCGGCTGCGCCGGGGAAAAGCAGGCGCGGCGGTGCTTTTCCTGGCGGCGGTGCTGACTGCCGGAATGGCAGCCGGATGTGGAAAAAAAACAGCAGTAAAGGCGGAGCAGGAAAACCGGCTGGCCTTTGAGCGGCCCTCCGTGATGCTTCTGGTTGCCACGGAGCGGAACCGGTATGAGCAGATATACACGGACCAGATCTGGAATGTAAAGGTGTCGGAGGACGGCGCTACCTTCGAGGATTATCTGCTGGAGCAGGTGAAGCTGTTTGCCACAGACTTAAAGGTGATTGGCGCAATGGCCGGAGAACAGGGCATCTCACTGGACAGCAGCGAGAAGGAGCAGCTTCGCCGTCTTTCCGAGGAGTATTACGGCCGTCTCACCGAGGGCGACAAGGCCTACACCGGAGCCGGGCTGGAGGATGTGCAGAAGGCTTACCAGGAATACTGCCTGGCCAGCAAGACCGTCTCTCAGTTGACCGGCGGGGCGAACCTGGAAATCAGCGACAGCGAGGCCAAGGTAATCCAGGTAAATCAGATTGTGCTGGAGGACGGCGAAACCGCCGGGGAGATTTACAGCCAGGTGACGGCGGAGGGCGCAGACTTCGAGTCCATCGCCAGGGCAGCCAGTGTGGAGCCGGAGATTACCTGCGAGATTGGAAAGGGAGAGCGGGATATCACGCTGGAAACGGCTGCATTTGCCCTGGAGGAAGGGGAAATCAGCCAGGTAATCGAGTCGGAGGGCCGTTACTATATCCTGCAGTGCCTAAACCCCTATGACCAGGAGGCAACCCAGAAGCGGAAGGAGGAGCTTTCCCTTCTGCGGAAGGACAAGGCATTCCGGGAGATTTATGATGCGTTTCTGGCAGAGCATCCCATTTCCATATCCGATGAGGTCTGGAAGGACATCCGGTGCGTGACGGAGGAGGATACCAGCACGACGGATTTTTTTGAATTGTATCAGGAATATTTTCCGGAGAAATGATAAGCGGCGGCAGGCTGCGGAATCGACGAAATGGGTTGATTCCGCAGCCTGCTTTATGTAATGGATACTGGCTTGTCTGCAATCTGTTTAACCGCAAAAGAATGCCGCCGTTAATGCCTCTAATGCAATCTGGTCATCAATATGGATGATTTCCCGCGCGGAGTGCATTGCCAGCATCGGAACACCGGCATCGATGGTGGGCATGTTTAGAATGGCGGAGGAGATGTGTCCCAGGGTGGAGCCGCCACGGATATCGGAGCGGTTGGAGAACTTCTTATAGGGAATCCGGTTCTTCCGGCACAAGCCCTCGATGATGCTGGAATAGGAAGCATCGGTTGCATAGGCCTGGCTGGCCGCCAGCTTTAAGGCAGCGCCGTCACCCATGATAATCTGGTTCTTGATATCGCATTTTTCCGGATGGTTCGGGTGCATGGCGTGGGCCACATCCAGAGAGAACATGAGTCCGCCCATCAGGCTGTTTAACAGGGCCTCCCGGCCAAGTCCCAGGCTTAAGAAGATTTTTTCCAGAGCGCGCTCCAGCAGAAGGGATTCTGCGCCCTGTTTGGTGCAGCTTCCGATTTCCTCATTGTCATAAAGGGCGATTCCCTGGATGCCCTTTTGGCAGCCGCCTTCGATTAATCCGGTGAGGCAGGCCTGAACCGAGGTGACGTTGTCCAGACGGGGAGCGGAGAGAAATTCATTCTGCAGGCCGAGCACCGCCGGTTTGTCTGCATTGTATAAATAAATCTCGTAGTCCAGAATCTCTTCCGCCGGATGTCCGGTTTCCTTTGCCAGAAAATCCAGGAAGTAGGAATCCTTGTTCAGCGAGTCGGTGAGGATGCCTGCAAGGGGCAGCATATCCACCTGGGGATTGTATTCTACGCCCTTATTTACTTCCCGGTTCATATGGATGGCAAGGCTTGGAATGGTGAAAATCGGCGCTTCGTGGTTGATAAAAAGAACCTCCGGCGCAAATGGGTCATCGGTCATCACGCAGACCTTTCCTGCGACCGATAATGGCCGGTCCATCCAGGTGCTTAAGATAGGACCGCCGTAAACCTCCACGTTCAGCTTTCCGTATCTTCCGGTGGCAGTCTCCGGCGATGGCTTCAGCTTCAGACAGGGCCAGTCGGTATGGGCGGCAGCCAGTCTTAAGCGGACCGTCTCTTTCTTCTCCGGGGCAATCCGGCCCGGAATCATGTCGGAGCCAAGGGTAAATGCCAGCAGAGTGGAGTCAAAGGCATTGATATAGTAGCGGCCATTCGGCGCCAGCTCCCAGTTTTTTGTCAGGGCAAGCGGGGTGAATCCGGCCTCGGATAGCTGTCGCTCCGCTTCCTGGATGCAGTGATAAGGGGAAACCGATGCCTCCAGCGTGCGGGTCAGGCGGCGGATAGCCGTTTCTTTTTGTTTTTGTTGTTCATTTGAAATCATGGAAATGTCCTCCGTTGAATCTGTGTCATTTCATTTCATATCATAGCATATCATAACATATTTTTGGAAATTTCGGAACGGTCAAAATCGGAAACTGATTTTCCTTTGAAACGGCCTCTTACTTTGAAAGTCCGCCGCCGGGCGCATGAAGGTCCGGAACGTGGCTGAAACGTGTGATGCAGTGGCTGTCCGTGTATTGACAGCCGCCGCTGTGCTTGGTATCATTAGAGATAATTGGAAGAAAATGCAGAATACGATTTCGGGAGGGATTGGGATGATTTCGTTTCGGATTGAAGAGATTAAAGTATTTACCAAAAAGCTTTTTTTAGGCGAGGATTTTGATGAATTCCTGTTAAAGGAAGCGAATGTTACAACCTACAACAGCTTTACCATCGACGGGCGGATCCGCCAGGGCTTCTATTCCGATGATGAGCTGGAAATGCTGCAGATTGAGGATTATTCCGCCTGGAAAACCATCCGTCCCATCTGCTTTTCTTTAATTAAAGGAAAGAAGCTGCCGGGGAGCTTTCACATCCATCTTCAGGCATCACCGGCCTGTATGGAGGATTTTCTGAAGGAGTGCCGGATGCAGCACATCAGCGTGGACCAGATTACCGGGCTGTACCTTCATATCCGGTATGAGGGCGGTAAGCTTTCGTGCATTACCGGGACCTCGCTGGCATTTTTTACGCTGGACAAGAGCCTGGATATGGAGTGGGACGAGTATATCCGGCTGTTTTTGCGGGAGAAGGGGATTGCGGCGGTGCAGGAATAG
>JAUNPZ010000111.1:0-1712 GCA_030536455.1 Lachnospiraceae bacterium
GTGGATGAGATTGGCTATATCCAGAGGGGCTATGAGTGCTTCGAGGAGAAGCTTGCGGCGCTGGGCGCTATGATTGAGAAGGTGGATTCGGAAAAGGACGCGCAGAAGTTTCGGCTGCGGGTTGGGTGAAAGAAAATACTTGACATCCGGCGTCAAATGCCGTATGATACCATTTGCTGATAAAACTAAAAAGTTCGTTAATATCCCTTATTCAGAGTGATGGAGATACAAAGGATCTGTGAAGTCACGGCAACCCCGGTTAGACGGTCAGGAATTTCCTGATTGGCAAGGGCCGGAAGGTGCCAACCTGAGCGAGGGCGGAAGATTGTGGACCGGTTCTTCGGAATTGGTTTTCATGATCAGAAGCTGCATCGAGCAATAAGAGGATTTGAATGGAGATTACCTTCAAGTCCGCTCGAAAAAGCGGACTTTTCGTTTTGGGGCAGACTGCTTTTTGGCAGGCTGCTTCCCGCAGCGGGAGACATAGAAACCTTTTTATATACCATTAGGAGGAAAACATGGAGAAATTATTATTTACTTCGGAATCTGTAACAGAAGGCCATCCGGATAAGATGTGCGACCAGATTTCTGACGCAATTCTGGACGCGCTGTTAGAGCAGGACCCGATGAGCCGCGTGGCATGTGAGACCGCTATCACCACCGGTCTGGTTCTGGTAATGGGTGAAATCACCACCAATGCATATGTGGATATTCAGAAAACCGTCCGCGAGACGGTCCGTGAGATTGGTTATGACCGTGCAAAGTACGGTTTTGACTGCGATACCTGCGGCGTCATCGTGGCAATCGACGAGCAGTCTACCGATATCGCCATGGGCGTAAACAAGGCGCTGGAGGCCAAGGAAAACAAGATGACCGACGAGGAGCTGGATGCCATCGGCGCCGGCGACCAGGGTATGATGTTCGGCTTTGCTTCCAATGAAACCGAGGAATATCTGCCATACCCGATCGCACTTGCCCACAAGCTGGCAAGAAGACTGACCGAGGTTCGCAAGAACGGTACATTAAGTTATCTGCGTCCGGATGGAAAGACTCAGGTAACGGTAGAATACGATGAGAACGGCAAGCCAGTCCGTCTGGATGCTGTTGTTCTTTCCACCCAGCATGACGAGGCCGTTACCCAGGAGCAGATTCACGAAGATATCAAGAAGTATGTGTTCGATGAGATTCTGCCGAAGGAGATGATTGACGAGGATACCAAGTTCTTCATCAATCCGACCGGCCGTTTCGTAATCGGCGGACCTCACGGCGACAGCGGCGTGACCGGCCGTAAGATTATCGTTGACTCATACGGCGGATATGCCCGTCACGGCGGCGGCGCATTCTCCGGCAAGGACTGCACCAAGGTAGACCGTTCCGCAGCTTACGCAGCCCGTTATGTGGCGAAGAATATCGTAGCGGCAGGTCTGGCTGACAAGTGCGAGATTCAGTTATCCTACGCCATCGGCGTGGCCCATCCAACCTCCATCATGGTGGATACCTTCGGAACCGGAAAGCTGTCCAATGAGCGTCTGGTCGAGGTGGTTCGTGAGAACTTTGACCTTCGTCCGGCGGGAATCATCAAGATGCTGGATTTAAGACGTCCGATTTACAAGCAGACCGCTGCTTACGGACATTTTGGAAGAAACGACCTGAATCTGCCTTGGGAGAAGTTAGATAAGGCAGAGGAACTGAAGAAGTATCTGTAATCAACA
>JAUNPZ010000111.1:1812-9791 GCA_030536455.1 Lachnospiraceae bacterium
TTCTGATATTATCAATGATATTTCCCGGATTGTTTGAATCGGGAGCAGAACGGAATAAATGGAGGAATGCATGAAAAAGTTTATATCCTGGAATGTGAACGGGCTTCGGGCCTGCGTGGGCAAGGGATTTTTGGATTATATGAAGGAAGCGGATGCGGATGTGTTCTGCATTCAGGAGAGCAAGCTGCAGGCAGGGCAGATTGAGCTGGACCTGCCGGAGTATCACCAGTACTGGAATTATGCGGAGAAAAAGGGCTATTCCGGCACGGCGGTATTTACGAAGGAGGAGCCGCTTTCGGTTTCCTATGGACTGGGCATTGAGGAGCACGATAAGGAGGGCCGTGTGATTACGGCAGAATTTCCGGATTATTATGTGGTGACCTGCTATACGCCGAATTCCCAGGACGGGCTGGCGAGACTGGATTACCGGATGACCTGGGAGGATGCGTTCCGTGGATATCTGAAAAAGCTGGAGGAGACAAAGCCGGTTGTCTTCTGCGGTGACTTGAATGTGGCGCACGAAGAGATTGACTTA
Source organism: Lachnospiraceae bacterium (assembly GCA_030536455.1). GTDB lineage: Bacteria > Bacillota > Clostridia > Lachnospirales > Lachnospiraceae > Caccovicinus. The sequence continues at coordinate 2,348 of JAUNPZ010000111.1, forward strand.
AAGAATCCGAAGACCAACCGGAAGAATGCCGGCTTTTCGGATGAGGAGAGAGGAAAATTTACGGAGCTTCTGGCGGTGGGATTTATTGACACCTTCCGTTATTTTTATCCGGAGCAGGAGGGGATTTATTCCTGGTGGTCCTACCGCTTTTCGGCCCGCGCAAAGAATGCGGGGTGGCGGATTGACTACTTCTGCGTATCGGAGAGCCTGAAGGACAGGCTGGCCGGCGCGGCAATCCACACAGAGGTGATGGGCTCGGACCATTGCCCGGTGGAGCTGACCCTTTTTGAGTAGCTGATATGCGCCATTGTGCCATAAGAGTCTGGCGGGCGTTTTCAAACACGCTCTGGCAGAAAGGGTTTGTAAATGAGGACGGAGGAAACGAGAACGAATGAACTTAATAACCATGGAACATCTGACAAAATCATATACCGAACGGCTGTTGTTTGACGATACCAGCTTTTCCCTCAACGAAGGGGAGAAGGTGGGACTCATCGGAATCAACGGGACGGGAAAATCCACCCTGCTGCGGATTGCGGCGGGGCTGGAGGAGCCGGATGAGGGGACGGTGGTCCGGGGCAGGAGCCTGGATATCCGTTTTCTGTCCCAGACCCCGGAATTTAAAGAGGGGGAGACGGTTCTGGAGGCAGTCCTTCGGGAAAATGAGGGCCATGAGCATGTCTGGGATTTAGAGGCCCAGGCGAAGGCAACCTTAAACAGGCTGGGGATTCTGGATCATGAGGCGAAGGTGGATACCTTGTCCGGCGGACAGAGAAAGCGGGTGGCGCTGGCGTCGGTGCTTCTTTCTGCGGCGGACATTCTGGTGCTGGACGAGCCGACCAACCATCTGGACAGTGAGATGGCGGACTGGCTGGAGGAGTATCTGCGGAAGTTCAAGGGCGCGCTTCTGATGGTAACCCACGACCGGTATTTTCTGGACAGCGTGACCAACCGGATCGTGGAGCTGGACAAGGGAAAGCTTTACAGCTACCAGGCGAATTACGAAGGATTTTTGGAGCTGAAGGCGGAGCGGATGGATATGACGCTTGCTTCCGAGCGGAAACGGCAGTCCATCCTCCGGGTGGAGCTGGAGTGGATGCAGAGAGGAGCCAGAGCCCGTTCCACCAAGCAGAAGGGCCACATTCAGCGCTACGAGGCTCTGCGTGACCAGAAGGGGCCGGAGTTTGATAAGCAGGTGGAACTGGAATCCATATCCAGCCGCCTGGGACGGACTACCGTGGAAGTGAAGGATTTGTCCAAGTCTTACGGGGATAAGGTTCTGATGAAGGATTTTACCTACATTTTCTTGAAGGATGACCGGATTGGAATTATCGGACCCAACGGTGCTGGAAAATCCACGCTGATGAAGATGATTGCCGGATGGGTGGAGCCGGATGCCGGAACGGTGGAAATCGGACAGACGGTAAAGCTGGGATATTTTTCCCAGGAAAACGAGGAGATGGATTTATCCAAGCGGGTGATTGACTACATCCGGGATGTGGCGGAGTATGTGAAGACGAAGGATGGAAGCGTCAGCGCCAGCCAGATGCTGGAGCGTTTTCTGTTCCCGTCCTCGGTGCAGTATACCACCATCGGAAAGCTGTCCGGCGGGGAGCGGAGACGTCTTTACCTGCTGCGGATTCTGATGGATGCGCCGAATGTGCTGATGCTGGACGAGCCGACCAATGATCTGGATATCCAGACGCTGACGATTTTGGAGGATTATCTGGACAGCTTCCAGGGAATCGTGATTACGGTGTCCCATGACCGGTATTTCCTGGACCGTGTGGTGCGGCGGATTTTTGCTTTTGAAGGAAATGGAAATGTGACCCAGTACGAGGGCGGATTTACCGATTACCAGGCGGCCTGTGAGCGGAAGCTGGCAGAAGCGGCGGAGGACGGAGCAGGCGGCCAGGCGGTCCAGAACGGAAAAGCAGTCCAGGGCGGCACGGGAAATAAGAATGGGAAGGAAGGCGCCGGAGAGGGGGAAAGGACCCAGGATGCCAGAAATTCCTGGAGACAGGATGCGCCGAAGAAGCTGAAATTCTCCTTTAAGGAGCAGAAGGAATGGGAGACCATCGAGGAGGAGATTGCGGCTCTGGAGGAGCGTCTGTCGGAACTGGATTCGGAGATGGAAGCGGCGGCCAGCAGCTACAGCCGGCTGCAGGAACTGATGACGGAAAAAGAAGAGAAAGAAGGGCTTCTGGAAGCAAAGATGGACCGGTGGGTGTATTTAAATGACCTGGCGGAACAGATTGCGGCCCAGAAGGGATAGGTGTACAGGATGGAAGGTTTTAAGACAGTAAGGGACAGCCGGTGTTATCCCATGGGGACGACGGCGGTTGACGGCGGTATGCATTTTTCCGTGGCATCTGCCGGAGATACATGCAGCCTGGTTCTGTACCGGAAGGGCGGACAGGAGGAGGCAGGAAGATTTCATTTTTCAGAGGAAGAACGGGTCGGGGATGTGTGGAATCTGACGGTCCTGGCCGAAGAAGCGGATTTTAGGGAAATCGAATACTGCTATGAGATGGACGGTGTGCTGACGGAGGATCCCTTCGGCCGCCATTTTACCGGAAGGGAGAACTGGGGAGATTTTAAGAAATGCGGCCAGGTACTCCGGGCCTCTTTCGTGGAGGAGGACTACGACTGGGAGGGCGACCAGCCCCTGTTCCTTCCATATGAACAGAGCATTCTGTACCGGATCCACCCAAGAGGCTTTACGAAGCATGCCTCCTCCAATGTGGAAAACCGGGGAACTTTTGCCGGAATCGCAGAGAAGATTCCGTATCTGAAGGAGCTGGGCATCACGACTCTGGAGCTGATGCCGTCCATCGAGTTCCCGGAGGTGATGGTCCGGGCCGGAATCGATAAGAATCCATTTGAGCCGCAGACGGAGGAAGCCACCGGAAAGGTGAATTACTGGGGTTTCGTGCCGGGCCTTTATTTTGCTCCGAAGGCGTCCTACTGTTCGGGAAAGGAGAAGAAGCCGGAGAAGGAGTTCAAGGACCTGGTAAAGGCGCTCCACAAGGCCGGAATCGAGCTGGTGATGGACATGTTCTTTACCGGACAGGAGCCGGAGCTGTTCGTGGCGGCGGTGCTTCGGTTCTGGGTCAGAGAATACCATGTGGACGGCTTCCATCTGATAGGGTTTGCACCCTGCGGCATGCTGGGAAAGGACCCTTATCTGAGCCGGGTCAAGCTGTGGGCCCAGTCTTGGGAAGGCGTGTCAGGCGGCCGGTTTAAGCATCTGGCAGAGTACGGGGACGGCTTTGCCGGCGATATGAAGCGGCTGCTGAAGGGCGATGAGGACCAGCTGAATGCCCTTGTTTTCCGCAACAAACGGAATCCGAAGGATTATGCGGTGATTAATTACATGGCAAACAGCAATGGCTTTACCATGATGGATAATGTATGCTACGATGTGAAGCACAATGAGGCCAACGGGGAGCATAACCAGGACGGCAGTGATTACAACTATTCCTGGAACTGCGGCGTGGAAGGGCCGACGAAGAAGAAAAAGGTAGTGGAGATGCGGAAGAAGCTGCTCCGCAATTCCTTCCTTCTCACCTTTTTAAGCCAGGGAACGCCTCTGCTGCTTTCTGGAGATGAATTCGGCAATTCCAAGCGTGGCAATAACAACTCCTACTGTCAGGACAATGAGATTTCCTGGCTGAACTGGAAGCAGACCACCACGAATCCGGACATTCTGGAGTTTGCCAGAGCGGTGATTCAGTTCCGGAAGGACCATCCGGTATTTCGTATGCCGGAGGAGCCGAAGGGGCTGGACTACAAGTCCTGCGGCCAGCCGGATGTGTCCTATCACGGAGTAAAGGCCTGGTGCCCGGAATTTGAAAATTTCCGCCGGCAGCTTGGTATCTTTTACTGCGGCCAGTACGGACAGAAGGCGGACGGAACGCCGGACGACTATTTCTTTGTGGCGTACAACATGCATTGGGAGCCGCACGAGTTCTCCCTGCCGAATCTCCCGAAGGAGCTTTGGTGGCATGTGGCCATGAACACGGATGCGAAGGAAGTGAACGGCATCTATCCGCCAGGAGAGGAGCTGTGCCTGGAGGACCAGAAGCATTTCCTGGTAGAGCCCAGAAGCATCGTGGTGTTTATTGGAAAGGAGCTTTCTCCGGAGGAGCAGAAACGGCGGGAGGAGCTCCGGAAGAAGGAGAAGGCAGAACGGGCTGAGAAAGCGGCGAAGAAAAAGGGAAGCGGCGGAAAAAAGAAGCCGGAGAATTCGAAGGGAAAGACTGGAAAATAGTGTTGTGAAGGCAGAAAAATACTGCGAATAAAGAAGATGCTGTGAAACCAAAAAAGCGTTTCACAGCATCTTTTTTATTCGATTACCCGCAGAACGGAAGGCTTCCGGATGCCATGTCCCACCCCGATTTTTTCGCCGTTTCGGATATGTGCCTTGACGGCGCGCTGGAGGGAGGTATCTTCCGGGAAATCCTCCGGATTCTGGTAACTGCGCCTGAACAGGAAGGATTGATAGGCATCGTCCTCATCCTTCTGGAAAATCAAGGTGAAATAATCCTGGAAAAACCGGATGCGTGAACGATCCGGCAGCAGGGCGCGGAGCTTGTCTGACAGGAGCCAGCTTCCGCAGAAGAATGCCTGATAATGAAAATCTGGAAAATATTTTGGAAAAAATGCTTCCGCCTGCCGGAAGGAATCATCCAGAGCTTCTTTCGTAAGCCGGGCATCGGATGGAATATGGACGGACAGGATCGGCGTTTGATGATTCAGGGAAATGCCGTCTGCCTGGCAGGGAACGGAAGGATACTGCCGCATCTCAAATTCCAGTGTACCCAGGCGGAACAAAACGCAGGAAAGCTGCCTCCAGGCCCAGAAATCACGGTCAAATCCCCGAAACCCGAAGCCGGCCTGATGTTCTTCCACAAAACGAGGAAAGCACTTCATCGTATCATAGAAAACAGAATCGGGAATTCCCAGTTCCCGGTATTTTTTATGGGTTTTAAGGGCAGCAGCCAGCATGACGGCCAGTACATCCAGGCCGTGCCTGCCGTTTCCGGCAGCCTGCGCCGCCAGACGTTCCGCTGCTTTCGGGGCGGAGTCTTTTTCGGTCAGCAGCAAAAGCTCTTCCGGCCAGCAGGAAGAAGCTTTTTCATCTGCAATCCGGCAGAGGGTTTCGGTTACCTCCGGATGAAACTGCAGGCTGCGGCAGAGCGCCGGAAGGTTTTGGAAAACTGCAGGATCTGATATCATAGCGGCTCGGCTCCTTTCTGCATCATTCCGGATAAACAAGTCTTTCCTCCGAAATATTCGTCAGCACTTCTTTTAAAAAACGGTCAGCCAGGTAATTCGCCATCGGCAGGTTCATATCCAGGTAGTTGCCGCAGTCTCTGGCGGATGCGCCCGGAACGTCTCCGCGGAAATCCCGGATAAAGGTAAACATCTCCTTTAACAGCGGAACGATGTCCCTGGATTCATAATCCCCGGTCAATAACAGATAGAATCCGGTGCGGCAGCCCATTGGCCCGAAGTAAAGGATTTTCGGCCCGAACTGCGGGTGGTTCCGCAGGAAGGTGGCGGCCAGATGCTCGATGGTATGCATCTCGGCTGTGTTCATAACCGGCTCAAAGTTGGGACGGGTCATGCGGATGTCAAAGGTGGTGACCGTCGTATCTCCGGCCATATCTTTTCTGGAAACGTAAATGCCTGGAAGCAGCGCCAGATGATTGATGGTAAAACTGGTAATCTTCTCCATATAAATAAGCCCTTTCTTGGAATCCATGTTTCTTCTGTAACTGTCTGTTATTATATCGAAAAACCTTGTTTCCATCAATCATAAAATGGCGCTGCCGGTCAATATGATAGAAAAGGAGCGGACGAAGGGCTGATGAAGGCGGATGAATGGGGGTGCCGGTATGGAATGGTTTCGGATGACAGCGGACCAGGTGATGGAGAAGCTGGACAGCAGGCGGCAGGGACTGGGCAGCCGGGAGGCTGCGGAAAGACAGCTCCGTTATGGAAAAAATACCATTCGGGACAAGGGAAGAAAACCGTGGTGGAAAGTGTTCCTCCAGCAGTTTCAGGACCTTCTGGTATGGATTCTTATGGGAGCCGCCGTGATTTCCGCTGTAACAGATAATGGGGAAAGCTCTGTGGTCATCGGGGCGGTCCTTCTTTTGAATGCCGTTCTGGGAACGGTGGAGCATCAGAAGACAGAAAAATCCCTGGAAAGCCTGCGGGGCCTTTCAGCTCCGGAGGCGGAGGTGCTCCGGGATGGACGGAGGGTGAGGATTCCGGCAGAGGATGTGGTGCCGGGCGATGTGCTGGCACTCCGGGCCGGAGATCTGGCTGCAGCAGACGGAAGGCTTCTGGAGGCGGTGGAGCTGCGGGCGGATGAAAGCTCGCTGACCGGGGAATCAGCAGAGGCGGAAAAACAGGCAGGCGCTCTGCGTGGCCGTGAGGTCCCTCTGGCCTCCAGAAGCAATATGGTATATTCCGGCTCCCGGATAACCGGCGGCCGGGGACTTGCGGTGGTTACGGAAACCGGCATGGACACGGAAATCGGAAAGATTGCCGGGCTGATGAATGAGACCGGGGAAAAACGGACGCCTCTGGAGGTCAGCCTGGACCGTTTTTCCGGAAAGCTGGCGGCGGGAATCCTGGCTGTCTGCGTGGCCGTTTTCTGGCTGGATATTTACCGGGGGGCGCCGCTTCTGGACGCGGTGATGTTTGCGGTGGCGCTGGCGGTGGCGGCCATACCGGAGGCACTGGGCTCAATCGTGACCATTGTCCAGGCGATGGGGACGCAGAAGATGGCCGGGGAGCATGCCATCATCAAGGAACTGAAGGCGGTGGAAAGCCTGGGATGTGTGTCGGTTATCTGCACCGACAAGACCGGGACACTGACCCAGAACCGGATGGAGGCAGAGGAGATTTACTGTGATTTTGAGGAAAAGAAGGTCCGAGGGGGAGAATCGGAAGGAGAAAAAGGAGTGCCGGGAAGACGTGCGGCAGAAGCAGAGCGTATGCTCTGGCGGGCGGCCGTCCTTGCCAATAATGCCTCGGCCCACAGCGGCGAACCCACCGAAACAGCCTTGATCCGCGGAGCTGAGGCGGCGGGCATATCGGCGGAGAAATTAAAAGCGCGTTTCCTGCGAAAGAAGGAGATTCCCTTTGATTCCAGAAGAAAATGTATGAGCGTGTGCTGCCGGAATCCGGAAAGAGGCGGTGAGGAAATCTATGAGAAGGGAGCGCTGGAGGCTGTGCTTCCCGGCTGCAGCCGGATTCTTGTGGATTCCGGAGACGGAAGGGCGTGTATCCGGGAACTGACGGCGGAGGACCGAAGAAGAATTAACGAACAGAATCGGAGATGGAGCGGGGAGGGGATGCGGGTGCTGGCCTTTTCCTACCGGGAGGAGGTTTCTGCGCCGGAGCGGGAGTTTTCTGTGCCGGAATG
>JAUNPZ010000112.1 GCA_030536455.1 Lachnospiraceae bacterium
AACGGAAGAATTTTGGTATGGGAATTAGTTGGAGCGGACATTTTTGAAACAGAAGAATATGAGGTCTGGCTGAATGGTCTTTTTGAGAGGAAGGAGAGCCGGATGATTGCATCTCTTTATCATCTGAAGCCGGATACGGATTATACGCTGACATTAAAGAGGAAGGGAACGGTTTTTGCGGAAACTTCGTTCCATACCAGAAGAGAGTTTGTCACTCTGGATGTCAGAAGCTTTGGTGCAAAAGGAGATGGACAGACCGATGATACGGGAGCCATTCAGACGGCTATCCTTTGCTGTCCGCCGGATGGCCGGGTATATATTCCGGAGGGACATTACCGTATCCGGAACCTGTTTTTGAAAAGCAATCTGGTCCTGGAAATTGGCAAGGGAGCGCTGCTGGAGGCGTTTCGTGAACGGGAACGTTTTCCGGTCCTTCCCGGTGTGATTCAGAGCTATGATGAGGCGGATGAATATAACCTTGGTTCCTGGGAGGGAAATCCTTTGGATTCCATGTGCAGCATTTTTACCGGGATTTATCTGGAGAATGTGGAGATATGCGGAGAGGGAACCATAGACGGAGGCGGAGATTTTGAGACCTGGTGGGTCAGCGGAACGGATAAAAACCGGGTGGCGCCTTACCGGCCGCGGATGATTTTTCTGAATCACTGCAGCAATGTGGTGATTCAGGGAATTCGGGTTCAGAATTCTCCGGCCTGGAATCTGCATCCATATTTCTCGGAGAAGATACGCATCTATGACTGCTTTATCGTCAGCCCGGCGAAGTCTCATAATACGGATGGAATTGACCCGGAATCCTGCCGGGATGTAGAGATTGCCGGAGTGCATTTCCATGTAGGCGATGACTGCATTGCTTTAAAATCCGGGAAAATATATATGGGAAGAAAGTGGAAGCGCCCTTCGGAGCAAATCCGCATCCGGCAGTGCTGGATGGAAGAGGGGCATGGAGCCGTGACCATAGGCAGTGAGATCGCGGGAGGAGTCCGGCAGATTTCGGTCAGCCAGTGCCGTTTTACGCGGACAGACCGGGGGCTTCGGATCAAGACCAGAAGAGGAAGAGGGACAGACTCCATCGTGGATGAGGTTTGTTTTGATGGAATTCAGATGGACGCGGTAAAATCCCCGTTTGTGGTGAATTGCTTTTATTATTGTGACCCGGATGGCCGGACGGAATATGTAGGGACTCAGGAGGCGCTGCCGGTGGATGAGCGGACGCCGGAAATCCGAAGTCTTTGTTTTCGAAACATTGACTGCAGGGATGCGGAGTATGCCGGAATGAGCATTTACGGGCTGCCGGAAAAGAAAATTGGGCGGATTGAACTGGAAAATATCCAAATCCGCTATGCAGAAAGCGCAGGAGAGGGAATCTCTGCCATGATGCTGGCTTGTCCGCCTACCTCCAAGAGAGGTATTTTTGCGCGGAATGTCCGCCAGATGGTGATTCATCAGGTCACACTGGACGGCGCCGGAAAGGATTTCGAACTGGAAGAAATCAATGAGATAATAACGGATGAGGCAGTGGAAAAGAACATAGACTGACTGCTTTGAAACAGGGAGGAAGGTTTTGTGGGGAAGGAAAATGGAGTACGAAGATTAAAGGAATCATGGAAACAGAAGGTGCTTTGGCAGTGGATTGTATCGGGAAGCATTGTTCTTATGATTCCGATTATCTGTGCGATGGTAAATTTTTTTATCAATAAAAATCTGCTGGAGCGGAAGATAAATCAGATTACCGTGTTTATGCTGGAGAATATCCAGTATAATCTGGATCAGAAGCTGGAGGATTTGAAAGAGGTTTCCACCTCAATTCAGTATGGCAAGGACTTTCATGCATATTCTTTTCAATTAAAGAATGAGCAGGATTTTATCCGTCAGGCGAATAAAAGCTATCAGGAGCTGAAGGCCTTTCATCTTACCAAGCCGGAACTGGACATTCTGATGTATCTGCCGGAACGGAAATATATCATTGATTCGGCTACTGCGAACCGTTCCGATATGATTTACAATACTTTGATGCAGAAGAAACGGATTTCTGTACCGCAGGAAGAGTGGGAAAACACACTGGGGCAGGATTTGAAGGCGGGATTTCGGATTGCAGAGGACTTAAGCTACACCTATTATGGAAGAGAATGCTTTGTATATGCGGCATTGGGACAGACGGCCGGACGCGAGAAGCCGAATCATATCTATGTTTCCACGCCTACGGATTTTATTAAGGATTTGTTTTCTAATGACCAGGAGATGGAAAATTCCTTCCTGATATTAGATAAGGAAAATCACATTCTTGCCAGCTTTGGAAAAGAGATGGAGACAGAAGGCTTGGAGACTGTGATTCGGGAGCCGGAAAGCAGCTTCCATTTTCGCGGCGGGAAGGAGGAATATATCGGAATCTATGCGCCCTCTGCTGTGTCCGGATGGAAGTATGCGGTGTTTACGCCGGAATCTGTCTATATGGACGAATTGAATCAAAACCGGAGATGGAACCTGTTTATCGTATTTCTCGGAAGTGTGATTGGCATGACCGTGCTGATCTTGATTCAGAGGAAGAATTACCGGCCGCTGGGACAGATTATCAAGATGCTGCCGCACAAGGAAGAACCGGATGACGAATTTCGAATGGTGGAGATGAATTTAAAAAAGCTGTATCAGGAAAACAGCCGGATGAAAAACTCCATTGAAAACAGAAGAGAGTATGACAAAGAGCTGTTTCTTTTGTCCTGCCTAAAAGGAAGAAAAAGTATCTACCAGAATACCGATATTCTGGAGGAACTGGGGATTGATACAGATGGCAAAGTATTTGCATTGGCAACCCTGAATCTGGATGTGGATGAGGAAAGCATCGGAAATCTTTTGCAGGAGGATTTCCCGCTGCTGGAATTCAGCATCCATAATGTGATGGAAGAACTGTTTGAAGAATCCCCTGAATATTTAAAAACCACGGATGATTTGTTTTTTGTCTATCTGTTTGTGATTGATGAGGACGAGGGCGAGGAGGTCTGGCATGGAAGATGCCGACGGCAGTTCCAGACCTTCTATGAGTTCTTCCAGAAGTATTATCATGCGGAAATTGCAGTTACGATGGGCGGCTTGTTTCCTTCTCTGGAAGAGATGGAAGCGCATTATGAGGAGCTGCAGACGGCCAACGGCTACCGGTATTCGGTGGAACCCTGCGGTGTGATGCTGCTGGAATCTCTGAAGGATTTGGATTTCACCATGGCAGAGCGTCTGAAGATGTATAACCGCCGCTTTGAAGAGGTGCTGGGCCGGGCGGATTATCCGGAAGGAAAACGGTTAGGCGGAGCGTTGTTTGAGGAATTAAGGGAGAAGGAAAAGGAGTACTCCGATATTCAGTACTTTGTCCTGGCAATTGTGAATGATCTGCTGATTATGCTGCAGGCAGATGTGCGGGAGGAGATGATTTCCAGAGAGACGCTGGCGCACAATCTGGATGAACTCCGTGCCGCAGCTAATATACCGCAGCTTCAGGAGGCCTTTATGGGATTTCTCAAGAAAATCTGCAGAACGATGGAGGAGGATACGAAGGCATCCACCGGAATTTCCGAGGTGATTCGGGAGTATGTGGATGCGCATTATATGGACTGCACCATGAACATCTCCTCGATAGCAGAGTCAGTGGGAATGACCTCACGTTATGTATCGAAGCTGTTTAAAGACCAGACCGGAAATGGACTGCTGAATTATATTAACGGGGTCCGGATTTCCCATGCGATGGAAATGCTGAAAAATACGAAAAAGACAGTGGACGAGATTGCAGAGGAATGCGGTTTTACGAATGCCAGAACATTCCGCAGAAATTTCCAGAAGATGACAGGACAGACGGCTGCGGATTTCAGAACGGGAAAGAAATAACGGGACAAAAAGGAAACAGATGAAAGCAGGTGGACAAAAGGTGGAAAAAGCAGACGGATTTCCGCTAATGTCACCTGCTTTTCCTGTTTTGACAGTTACATCTTTCGAAAAAGTGTCATACAATGAGGCCAGCAAGAAAACACGAGGTTCACGAGGAGGAACAAGATGAGAATGAAAAACAAATTGAAAAAAGGCGTCAGCCTGGTTCTGGCTTCCGCACTTACGGCAGCATCCTTAAGCGCATGTGGCTCAGAAAAAAAGAATACAACCGATGAAATCGCGGCAGCAGCCGAGGCTTCTTCGATTGTAGAGAACGACCAGATTACTTATCCGCTGGAAGGCGGCAAGAAGCTTTCTTATGCCATGACCCTAGCAACGGCCTGGAGTGACCGATACGATTCCTTTGCAAAGCTTCCATTAGGACAGAAGCTTCAGGAAGATACCGGCGTAGAGCTGGACATGGTCCATGTAGAGAATAAACAGGCGATGAACCTGCTTCTGGCTTCCGGAGAATTTACCGATATCTTAGGCTTTAACTTCCAGTTAAATTATACCGGCGGTGAAGCAAAGGCAATTGCGGACGGTATCATCTATCCGATGTCGGAGGAATTTGTACAAAAGAATGCTCCGGATTACTGGAAGGTAATCAGCTCTGACCCGGACATTTTAAGACAGGTAAAGACACCGGAGGGCGATATCTACGGATTTGCTTTTATCTTAGGCGATGAACTGTTAAAGACCGGTTCCGGTTTATTCGTGCGTGATGACTGGTGTAAAGAGCTTGGCATTGAGCTGCCGGAAACCGCAGACGAGTATTATGAGATGCTGAAGGCATTTAAGGAAAAGAAGGGTGTGGAGATTCCGCTTTGTGTCAACAGTGATTTCCTGAATGAAGGTCTGGAGAGAGGATACTTTACCTCCCCATTTGGACTGGTAACGACCGATATTTATGTGGATAACGGGACGGTGAAGTTCGGATATGCACAGCCGGAATACAAAGGTGTTTTAGAGTGGTTCAACAAGTTATATAAAGAAGGCCTGCTTGACCCGAACTTCTCCACCGTAGATAAGGAAACCATTATTGCAAATATGCTGACCGGCAAGTCCGGCGCATCTTCAGGAGCGTGCGGCAGCGTACTGGGAACCCTGTTAAGCACCAACCAGAACGACCCGAATTATTCTCTGGCCGGAATTAAGAACCTGGTAGCCAAAAAGGGAGACCGTCCGATGTATGGCCACTATAATACCGACGTAGTAGGCGGAATTACAGCTATTACGACCGCCTGCAAGGACCCGGCTACGGCTGCTGCTTACTTAAACTACGGCTACACCGAGGAAGGCCATATGCTTTATAACTTTGGTACCGAGGGCGTCAGCTACGAGATGCAGGACGGAAAGCCAATCTTCACCGACTTAGTGATGGATAATCCGGACGGTCTGACTCCGCAGCAGGCATTATCCGAGTATCAGCTTGCCTATGGCAATGGACCGTTCGTACAGGACAAGGATTATCTGCTTCAGTATTACAAGTGGGATGCGCAGAAGGATGCGCTGAACAAGTGGAGCGATACCGATGCAAAGAAGTACAAGCTTCCTCGTGTTACCGTAAAATCAGAAGATACGGGAGAGTACACCAACTTAATCAGCGAGCTGGAGACCTATCGGGATGAGATGACCATCAAGTTCATCCGCGGAGAGGAATCTCTGGACAATTTTGATCAGTATCTGTCTACATTAAAGTCTATGGGTATTGACCGGGCGCAGGAAATCGTTCAGCAGGCCGTAGAGGAATATAACGCAAGATAAGACTCAGAAAAGCTTGCCTGGAAATCCAGGCGGGCTTTTCAACTAAATGGAGGTTTTTATGTTCGGAAAAAGAAAAAACCAGACGATGACTGCGCCGCAGAGCAGTTACTGGCAGCGCTTGAAGAAGGATTTGGTAAAGAACCGGATTGCGTATCTGATGTTTCTTCCGGTTCTTCTGTATTATTTGATTTTTTGTTACAAACCGATGTACGGCTTAATTATTGCATTTAAAGACTTTAGCCCGGCAAAAGGAATTCTGAACAGTCCATGGGCAAAGAACTTTGGACTGAACCATTTTATTGAGTTTTTCGGTTCGGTATATTTTACCAGATTAATTAAGAATACACTGGTAATCAGCATCACGAATCTGCTGGTTACTTTCCCGGCTCCGATTATTTTGGCGCTTCTTTTAAATGAAGTGAGGAGCAAAAAATATAAAGGTGTGGTTCAGACGCTGACTTATCTGCCGCATTTTATCTCGATGGTGGTTATCTGCAGTATGGTCCGCCTGTTCGTAGGAGAAGGGGGCTTCATCACACAGATTTTAGATTCTATGGGAATTGTGGACGGACGGTATTCCATGCTGTCCCAGAAGGAATATTTTGTGCCGATTTATGTGCTGTCCGGTCTGTGGCAGACTATCGGATGGAGTGCCATCATCTATATTTCCGCTTTGTCCGGAGTGGACCAGGAGCTTTATGAAGCGGCGAGGATTGACGGAGCAAACCGCTGGAAGCAGACTATTCATATCACACTGCCGTCGATTATGATGACCATTATTATGATGCTGATTTTGAGAATCGGAACCATCATGAGCGTTGGTTATGAGAAAATCATTCTGTTATATAACCCAGGAATCTATGAGACAGCGGATGTAATTTCATCCTATGTATACCGGAAAGGTCTTTTGGAATCGAACTGGAGCTTTTCTGCCGCAGTTGGTTTGTTTAACTCTCTGATCAACCTGTTCCTGGTGTTAGGCGCGAATAAGATAACGAAAAAAGTGACCGATATGGGACTTTGGTAACAGGAGGAGAAAAAAATGACGGAACGAAGTACAGGTTATCGAATTTTTACGATTTTCAATTATATTCTTCTGACGGCGCTTGCAGTTGTCTGTCTGTATCCGTTTTACTATGTGGTTGTGGCATCAATCAGCAATCCGGATGCCCTGGTAAAGCACCACGGACTTCTGCTGGCACCGTTAAAGGAAATGACGCTGGATGGATACCGGATGGTATTTTCCAACAAACTGGTGCTGTCCGGATACGCCAATACGCTGTTTGTGTTATTTGCCGGGCTGGTTCTGAATCTGGTATTTACCACAGTGGGCGCTTATGTGCTGTCTTTAAAAGACCTGGTATTAAGAAAGCCGCTGACGATTCTGGTGATTGTTACCATGTATTTTTCCGGAGGTCTGGTTCCGACTTATCTGAATATCAAGGATTTGGGACTGATTGATAACATCTGGTCCCTGATTGTTCCGGGCGCGATTACCACATCCAACCTGATTATTATGCGAAGCGCGTTTCTGGGCGTTCCGGATTCCTTATCGGAGGCAGCTAAAATTGATGGGGCGAGCCATCTGGACATCCTTTTCCGGGTTATGCTCCCATTAGTAAAGGCAACTCTGGCGGTTATGGTTCTGTATTACGGTGTTTCCCACTGGAACGCCTGGTTTAACGCCTCTATTTATCTGCGGACTCCTTCGAAATATCCGCTTCAGCTTGTGCTGAGAAATATCCTGGTGGAAAGCCAGACCAATGAGATGATGCAGGATATCGGAGCGGCGCAGTCTCCGCAGGTTATGATGCTGATTAAATATGCCCTGATTGTGGTCAGCAGTGCGCCGATTATTATGATTTATCCATTTTTACAGCGTTTTTTCCAAAAAGGTGTTATGATTGGAGCAGTGAAGGGCTGACAGCCGTCGTATTTCAATGAAAAACTTCATTTGCACGGCGGCAGATTTTCAAGTAAATGAGCAGGAGATGAGAGAATATGAGTAAGATAGACAGGAAAGAGCTTCTGGCTCTTCATAACCCGGTACTTCAGCGCGTAGATACAGAGTCCCCGCTGACCGTAGGGAATGGAGAATTGGGATTTACTGCGGATGTAACCGGCATGCAGAGCATGTACGGCACCTATCAGACCGTACCGCTGTGCACCATGTCCCAATGGGGCTGGCATACCGCACCGGTATCGGAGGAGCGTTATGCCTACACCCTGGATGATTTGGTTATGACCGAGTATCCGCTGGGCGGGCGGACGGTGGTTTATCCGAAGCGGAAGATGCCGGGAAATGAGGCAGTCTACGACTGGCTTCGGCAGAATCCACACCGTCTGAATCTGGGACGGATTGGCCTGACCTATAACGGCGGAGAAATCTGTCCGGAGAATTTATCCGGGATTTACCAGGAACTGAATCTGTATGAAGGGATTCTGCACAGCCGCTTCTGCCTGGACGGAAAGGAATGTCAGGTGGAGACGGCATGTGACAACCGGGGACGGGATGTGATTGGGTTCCGGATTCGCTGCAAAGAGCTGGAAAGTCAGCTTGCAGTGAGAGTTTCCTTCCCATACGGCTCACCGGATATCAGCGCTTCTGACTGGAACAGCCCCCAAAAGCACCGGACGGAATGCGTCCGTATGGAAAATCAGACGGCGGTACTGCGCCGGACTCTGGATCGGGACTGCTATCAGGTGCGGATTCAGACTAATGGACGGATGGAATGTGAGGAAGCGCAGCATCAGCTTCTGATTGAACCGGAAGGGGAGGAGCTTTGGCTGACGGTGGAATTTGCTGCCGGGGATTTCGCAGGAGAGCCATTGAATCTGGCGCAGGTTCTGGCAGACAGCCGGGCCGGATTTTGTGAATTCTGGGAAAAGGGAGGAATCATCCGCCTGAACCGCAGCCGGAATCCGAAGGCCATGGAGCTGGAAAGAAGAATCCTCTTATCCCAGTATCTGATGGCGGTCAATTCCAGCGGTTCCAGGCCGCCCCAGGAAACCGGACTTACGGTGAACAGCTGGTATGGGAAAATGCACCTGGAAATGTATTTCTGGCACTGCGGCTGGCTGCCCCTGTGGGGACACACGGACCTGCTGGAAAGAAGCCTGGCCTGGTATCTGGAGCATCTGCCGGAGGCCAGGGAGAATGCGGCCAGAAATGGATACCGGGGCGCAAGGTGGCCGAAGATGATTGCATCGGAGGGAATTGACTGTCCGTCGCCGGTAGCCCCTCTTCTGGTATGGCAGCAGCCTCATGTAATCTATATGCTGGAGACGGCATACCGGCAGAATCCGGACCCGCAGTTCCTGAAGAAATACTGGCCGCTGGTAAAGGAAACAGCAGAGTTTATGGCAGATTTCGTGGTATGGAACGAGGAGACCGGCTGTTATGATATCGCTGCGCCGGTGATTCCGGTACAGGAGTGCCATAAGGAAACGGAAACCCATAACCCGGCCTTTGAGGTGGAGTACTGGCACCTGATGCTGAAAACTGCGTCAGACTGGGCCAAGCGGCTTGACCTGCCTGCCGATGAAAGCTGGAGAGAAGTATCCGAACACATGGCGGGACTGAAGGAGAAGGACGGGGCTTATCTGGCCCATGAATGGTGCGAGGCTACCTTTACCGACTTTAACCGGGACCATCCCTCCATGCTGGGCGCTTACGGTCTGCTTGGAAGCGAGCGGGTTTCGCCGGAAGTGATGAAGGCAACGCTTCATAAGGTGCTGGAGTGCTGGAATTACCCCACTCTCTGGGGCTGGGATTTTGCCATGATGGCCATGACTGCGGTCCGTGTTGGCGAACCGGAGCTTGCAGTGGACATTTTGCTAATGGAAACTGAAAAAAACCATTACCTGACAAGTGGGAATAATATGCAGAAGACAAGAAAAGACCTGCCGCTTTACCTTCCGGGCAACGGTTCGCTTCTGTTAGCGGCTGCGATGATGACGGCTGGCTATGAGGGCTGCGGCAAAGCAGCGCCTGGATTCCCGGATGATGGAAGCTGGAAAG
>JAUNPZ010000011.1:0-2155 GCA_030536455.1 Lachnospiraceae bacterium
GGTCGGAGAAGACAGAAAGGGAAAAGATGCCTTAAGGATGGCCATTGCCAACGGTTTCCTGGCCCCGGATAAGGAGAAGGGAGATTTCCCGGAGGGCTATGTGACCCGGCAGGAGATGGGAACGGTGGCCATGCAGGCCTGCGGCGTAAATTACCGGAACGCCTCCAGCACCATGCCGGTGTGCGCGGACTCGAACCAGGTCAGCAACAACTACGGAACGAATGTGGCCAGGGCGCTGTACTTCGGCTTTATGGAGCTGGATGAGGCGGACCGCTTTTGGCCGGAGCGCCCGGTTACGATGGGAGAGGCGGTAAGGATTCTGAACCGGGCGGCGGACTTTGCCGGAATCTGACGGAAAACTCGACAGAAGAAATGACATAAATAACAGAAAGTGACAAAAATGGAAGCGTTTCCTGCTTATCCGGCAGGGCGCTTCCATTTTTAAAATTTATTTTGATTTTACTTCCTTCCAGAGCGCGTTGTAAACCGCATCCTCCTCATCGCCAAGATAGAGGAAGACTTCACTGTTATCCAGGGTATCCAAATCCGGGAATACCGCCTTGTTTTCCTGTGTCTCCTCATCCAGCAGCTCGAAGGCTCCCTGGTTCGGGGTGGGGTAGGTGATGTACTCGAAGTTTCTCAGGGCGATGTCCGGACGGCAGAGGAAGTTGATCCACTTCTCTGCATTTTCCTTGTTCTGGGCATTCTGCGGGATGACCCAGGAATCCAGCCACAGGTTGGTGCCTTCCTTTGGAAGCACATATTCCAGGTCAAAGTCCAGCTCCAGGGCTTCGGCCTCCTCCTGGAGGTAAAGCATCTCGCCGGAGTAGATGACGCCGACGGCAGCCTCGCCGCCCAGCATCTTGTCACGCACCTGGTCGATGACGTAGGCCTGTACCAGCGGCTTCTGGTCGATTAAAAGCTGCTTGGCGGCTTCCAGCTCGTCCCGGTTGGTAGTGTTCATGGAATAGCCCAGCTTCTTTAAGGCCACCATGAAGGCGTCGCGGACGCTGTCCTGCATCAGGATTTCCCCGCTTAAGGCCGGGTCCCAGAGGTCTGCCCAGCTGTCCGGCGGCTCTACGCCAAGCTCTTCTAAGCGCTGGCTGTTATAGAGGATGCCGACGGTCCCCCAGCAGTAAGGAACGGAGTAGAGGTTCTGCGGGTCAAATGCCTTTGACATCTCCATGTAGACCGGATTGATCTGGCTGATGTTGGGGACATTCTCGAAGTTAATCTCCGCCAGCATGTCATTCTCCACCATCTTCTGAATCATGTAATCGGACGGGCAGACCACATCATAGCGGACGGCTCCGGCCTCGATGATCGGGTACATCTCCTCATTGGTCTCAAACATATCGTAGGTAACCTTGATTCCGGTCTCCTCCTCGAACATGGAGACAACCTCCTCATCGATGTATTCGCCCCAGTTGTATACATAAAGCTCATCGGAATGGGTTATGGAGTAATTTTTTATGGTAACCAGACCAACCACGGCTACGATCACCACGGCGGCGATGGTCATGGCGCCGCGCTGAATCTTCTGGAACTTCTTGTTCGGATCCTCCCAGTCCGGATTTCCGGAGGGGGAACCGGCCAGTCCGGCAGCGCCTGCGCCGGCGGGCGCCATGCCAGGGATGACCTTTTTCTTCGGCGGCTTAAAGTTGGTAATCAATAAAAGCACCAGCACCGTCAGGAAGATGATGGTGGACAGCGCGTACATGGACGGCTGGATGCCGCGGCGCACCTGGCTGTAGATCAGGGTGGACAGGGTGTTGATTCCGGCGCCTCTGGTAAAGTGGGTGATGATGAAATCATCTAAGGACATGGTAAATGCCAGGAGGAATCCGGAAAGGATGCCGGGCAGGATGTCCGGGAACACCACCTTAAAGAAGGCGTATATCGGGGAGGCCCCAAGGTCCATAGCCGCTTCGTAGGTAATCTTGCTGGTCTGCTTTAACTTCGGCATAACGCTTAAGATGACATACGGGATGTTAAAGGTAATATGGGCAATCAGGATGGTCTTAAAGCCCAGGGAAATCCCGAAGGCGATGAAGGCCAGCATCAGGGAGATGCCGGTTACGATATCCGCATTCAGCATGGGGATGTTGGTGATGCCCATGACGATGGAGCGGCTGACCGGCTTCATGCTGTTGAT
>JAUNPZ010000011.1:2255-41394 GCA_030536455.1 Lachnospiraceae bacterium
TTTCAGGGATTTTAATTTTGTGTTCATCAGAATGTGCTGCCCTCCCCGTTTTTATCGTATTTGGCAATCAGTGCCATGCTGATCAAGATGAAAATCATCATAACCAGAGAAAGGCCGGAGCCTAAGTTCCAGTTGCTTCCCTTGGTAAATTCCTGCTCGATAACATTGCCGATCAGGAGAATCTTGCTTCCGCCTAACAGGTTGCTGATGACGAAGGTGGTCAGAGCCGGAACGAATACCATGGTGATGCCGCTGATGATTCCGGGCACGCTTAAAGGCAGAAGGACGTACCAGAAGGTCTGCCAGAAGTTGGCGCCCAGGTCCTTGGCTGCATTGACCGTATTGTCATCGATTTTGGCCAGCACATTATAAATAGGAAGCACCATAAAGGGCAGGAAGTTGTAAACCATGCCCAGGATGATGGCGGCCGGCGTATTGATCAGATGCTGCAGCGGCAGGTGCAGGGCGGAAAGGATTCCGTTGATCACGCCGCTTTTTTCCAGCAGGGTCTGCCATGCCAGGGTCCGCAGCAGGAAATTCATCCACATAGGAAGGATGAAGATGAACACGATGAAGCTGCCTGCGCCCACGCCCCTGGAGCGGAGCACCATAGCCAGCGGATAGGCTAACAAAAGGCAGATGACGGTGGCGGCCAGGGAAAGCCCCAGGGAGAGCCACAGCGCCTTGGCGTGTTCGGCCGTTGCGATGGCCAGCACGTTGGATAAGGTGAAGGCCCCGGTCTTGTCCGTCAGACCGTAAAAAACGATTAATGCCAGTGGAATGATGGTAAATCCGATCATCCACAGCAGATAGGGTCCGGATAACAGCTTTTTATTCATTGACTCCGATTGCCTCCTCATCTTCAGAAGCTGGTTTATTCATGATCTGAATGTCGAATGGGTCTACATGGATATCCACCTTTTTGCCTACCGGGAACAGGTCTGTGGAGTGAACCAGCCACTCGAAGCCGTCCGGGGTGGTAACCTCCATCTCGTAGTGAACGCCCTTGAAAATCAGATGGGTGACAACGCCGGAAAGGGTGCCCTGACCCGGCTCCACCAGGTCGATATCCTCCGGACGGATCACAACGTCCACCGGCTTGTTGATTCCAAAGCCCTTGTCCACGCACTCAAACTTCGCGCCGAAAATCTCCACCAGCTTGTCGTGGAGCATGATGCCGGGAACGATGTTGCTGTCACCGATAAAATCGGCCACGAAGGCGTTCTCCGGCTCGTTGTAGATGCTTTCCGGAGTGCCCATCTGCTGGATGTAGCCCTGGTTCATAACCACGATGGTGTCGGACATGGTCAGCGCCTCCTCCTGGTCATGGGTGACATAGACGAAGGTGATGCCCAGCTCATTCTTCAGACGGATCAGCTCATACTGCATGTCCTGGCGCAGCTTAAGATCCAGCGCGCCCAGGGGCTCGTCCAAGAGCAGAAGCCGGGGCTCATTTACAATGGCGCGGGCAATGGCGATACGCTGCTGCTGGCCGCCGGAAAGGGAATCCACGGAGCGGTTCCCGTAGCCGTCTAAGTTTACCAGCTTTAAGGCGTATTTGATCTTATCATCGATGTAGGATTTGGTTTTGTTCTTAATCTTTAAACCGAAGGCGATGTTTTCCGCGATGGTCATATGGGTGAACAGGGCGTATTTCTGGAACACCGTGTTTAACTGGCGTTTGTTGGGTGGCAGGTTCGTGATATCCTGTCCGTCAAAAATCACCTTTCCCGTATCCGGGGATTCGAAGCCGCCGATGATGCGCAGAGTGGTGGTTTTTCCGCAGCCGCTTGGCCCAAGCAGGGTCACGAAGCTGTTCTCCTTTACGGTGAGGCTTAAGTCGTCCAGTACCATAGTACCGTCGAAGCTTTTTGAAATATGCTGTAAATCAATAAGTGGCTGATTCATGGCCGTTCCTCCTGTGTGGTTGAATAAGATGGAAGGAAGCAAGGTTCCTGCTGCCTCTTTTAAAAGCTTGGCGGGACGCTGACCCAGAGCAGGGAAGCGCCGTTTCTGCTGCTCAGATAATGCTGCTTATCTGTCACATAATAAAAGGATTCTCCTTTTTTTGCCTTGTAAATCTTGTTTCCGATGTGGATGGAGACGGAGCCGGACAGGACGTAGCCGAATTCCTCGCCCTCGTGGGGGGAATCGGGGTAGGTGGAGCCGTCTGCCTCCAGAGTCAGAAGAATCGGTTCCATCTGGTTCTTCTGGGCATTGGGGATAATCCATTTGATGTTGTTTTTGTATTCAGAATCATTTTTTTCAAAATAATCCTGTTTTCCGAATACAATCTGTTCCTCCGGTGTTTCGTTGAAAAACTCTCCGATGGAGGTTCCGAGGCACTGGAGGATGTCCATTAAGGTGGCGATAGAGGGGGAGGTCAAATCCCGCTCCAGCTGGGAGATGAAGCCCTTGGAAAGCTCTGCCCGGTCGGCCAGCTCTTCCTGGGTCAGGCCCTTTAAGACCCGGAGCTCCCGTATTTTTGCGCCGATTTCCATGAAATCCTCCTTTCGTCTGTTTACAAAGATATTACATACTTATCTGAAAGTTTACAAATACTAAATGACAGTAAAAATAATCGAAAAGTTTAGTATTCTTAAACAAGACGATTCTATTATACCGAAATCGACAAAGGTGTCAATACTTTTCCGGTGCGTTTCATAAAAAAATTTGTTAACAAATTAGCAAATGTATGTTATGATAGATTTAGTTTGCAGAATACGGCAATTGAGGAGGATTTGAACTGGTATGAAAGACAAGTACATGGCTTATGTAGGGTCCTACTCCTACACGGGAAAAGCAAAAGGTATTACGGTATATGATGTAGATGTGGAAAAGGGTGTTTTCAATGAGCGCTGTGAAGTAGAGGTGGATAATTCCTCTTATGTCATCGCATCTCACAATGGACGGAACCTCTATTCGATTGCAGATGAAGGCGTGGTAGCCTTCCGCATTCTGCAGAACGGAAGCCTGTCCCGGTTAAACAGTGTAAAGATCAAGGGCATGAGAGGCTGCCATCTGGCAACGGACGCGGATGACCGCTATATCTTCGTATCCGGCTATCATGACGGAAAGGCGACCATCTTAAAGCTGAATAAAGACGGCTCCGTGGGTCCGATTGTAGACGGCGTGTTCCATAAGGGCTACGGCTCTGTGGCAGAGCGTAACTTCCGTCCTCATGTAAGCTGCACCCGGATGACGCCGGATAAGAAGTTTATCATGGTGGCCGATTTAGGCATCGACCAGGTCCGGATCTACAAGTTCGACGAGGAAAAGCTGGTTCAGGTGGACGCAATCCGCTGTGAGAGAGAGTCGGCGCCGAGACATTTCCGGTTCAGCAGCGACGGAAGATTTATGTATTTGATGTATGAATTAAAGAATGTAATCGATGTATTCAGCTACGAGACCGGCGAGCGCGCGCCGAAGCTGGAGAAGATTCAGACCATCTCCACCATCGGGGACAAGCAGTATTCCGAGCTGACGGCTGCATGTGCCATGCGGCTTTCTCCGGACAACCGGTATCTGTACTGCACCAACGCAGGCGACAATACCCTGAGCATTTATACCAGAGACGAGGATACGGGCCTTCTGGAGCTGTTAAGCTGTCTGCCAATCAGCGGAGATTACCCGAAGGATGTGGCAGTTTTCCCGGATGAGAAGCATGTGGCCTGCGTGAACCATGAAAGCGGCAGCATCACCTTCTTTAAGGTGGATTATGAGAACGGCCTTCTGGTAATGTGCGGACTTCCGGTAAAGGTGAACGAGCCGAACTGCTGCGCCATCGTAAAGATCGGGTCATAACCTTCCATGCGCCCGGCAGCGGACAGCGTCATCCCCTGTAAGGCTGCAAGATAAAGGTATAATATATAGGAAAAGTTATAGGAAAAGGACGGAATGCAGGGTTGCAATGCGTCCTTTTTTCTATTATGATAAGGTATGACATGCTGCAGGAAGAGAACGTGACCGGAAAGGCATGAGACAGCGGGAAAAAGGAGACAGGAAAATGGCAGGTTCTACATTTGGAAATCGATTTCGGATTATGACATGGGGGGAGAGCCATGGAAAGGGGATTGGCGTGGTGGTGGACGGCTGTCCGGCCGGCCTTCCTCTTTGCGAGGCGGATATCCAGAAGCTTCTGGACCGGAGAAAGCCGGGACAGAGCCGGTTTACCACCCAGAGACAGGAGGGGGATCGGGTGGAGATCCTCTCCGGCGTTTTTGAGGGAAAAACTACGGGAACTCCCATTGCTCTGGAGGTGCGCAATACCGACCAGCGCTCCCATGATTATGGAAATATCAAAGAGGTGTACCGGCCGGGCCATGCGGATTTTACCTTTGATGCCAAGTACGGCTTCCGGGATTACCGGGGAGGCGGC
This sequence comes from Lachnospiraceae bacterium, assembly GCA_030536455.1. Lineage (GTDB taxonomy): Bacteria > Bacillota > Clostridia > Lachnospirales > Lachnospiraceae > Caccovicinus. Next base: position 6,634 of record JAUNPZ010000011.1, read on the forward strand.
CGGTCTTCCGGGCGGGAGACCATCGGGAGAGTGGCGGCAGGAGCCATCGCCTTGAAGCTATTGGAAAGCATGGGAATCCAGATCCGGGCCTACACCAGGTCCATCGGGAATGTGGCGGTGGAGCCCTCCCGGTTTGAGCTGGATGAGATGTGGAGGAACCGTCTGTATATGCCGGATGCGGAAGCGGCAAAGGCTGCGGAGGCGCTTCTGGAGGCGGCGATGGAGCGGAAGGATTCGGTGGGCGGAGTCTGTGAGTGTGTGATCTCCGGTCTTTGGGCCGGAGTGGGCGAGCCGGTGTTTGACAAGCTGGACGCGGTTCTGGCAAAGGCCATGTTCTCCATCGGAGCGGTGAAGGGCTTTGAGGTGGGAGACGGCTTTGACGCGGCCGCTGCCTGCGGAAGCGGAAATAATGACGCGTTCGGCCTGGATGAAGACGGACAGGTGGTAAAAAAGACCAACCATGCCGGGGGCATCTTAGGCGGAATCAGCGACGGCTCGGCGGTGGTTTTCCGGACGGCTTTTAAGCCGACTCCGTCCATCGCCTCGCCCCAGAGCAGCGTGACCAGGGATGGGAAGGAGACAACGCTGGAGATTCAGGGAAGACACGACCCGATTATCGTGCCGAGAGCGGTGGTGGTGGTGGAAGCCATGGCGGCGCTCTCCGTGCTGGACCTTCTGCTTGAGAATATGGCGGCCCGTGCCGATAAGATTCTGGAATTTTATGGGAAATAGAGGGGCGAAAGCGGCTGCTTCACGGCTGGTAGGGATTTCAGCAGGCTTGTGCGCTGCGGCAAAAGGCGGCTTGCATTTATGGGGAAAACCTTTTATAATGAATCAGCGGTAACTGGAATGGTACGGAACGGTTACAGACAACGGATGGAATGACGCGGGATAAGCGTGCCATAATAAAGAAAAGAGAAAGGACGAAAAGAAGACGATGAAGATTGCAATGGGAAATGACCACAGCGCTGTGGAACTGAAGAATGAGATTAAGGCATATCTGGAGGGGAAGGGCTACGAGGTGGTTAATTTCGGAACCGATTCTCTGGAAAGCTGCGATTATCCGGTATACGGCGAGAAGGTAGGCCGTGCGGTCGTGGCAGGCGAGGCGGATTTAGGTATCTTAATCTGCGGAACCGGCGTGGGAATCTCTCTGGCAGCCAATAAGGTGAAGGGCGTCCGCGCCTGCGTGTGCAGCGAGCCATACAGTGCAAAGCTGTCCAGAATGCATAATAACACCAATGTCCTGGCTTTCGGCGCCCGTGTGGTAGGCTCTGAGCTGGCTAAGATGATCGTGGATGAATGGCTTGGCGCCGAGTTCGAGGGCGGCCGTCATCAGAGACGGGTGGACATGATGATGGAGATTGAAAACCGTTAATAAATCGTAAGATTTGTAAGAGCTTCGTTTCTTGAATTTGCCATGCAATCGTGCTATTATGATGGTAGAAAAAGAAGCGAAGCTTTTTGCGCGGAAATCCGCATTCCGGTGCGTTTTCTGCGTGGAGATAGGAGAGATTACGATGAAAAGGCGAACAGGCAGATTTATTGCTGCAGCAGTCCTGCTGCTTTGCTTATGCCAGGCCAGTGTACTGACCGGCTGGGCCTATACGTTCCAGGCGGGCGAGGTGGAGATATCCATGGAGCAGGATGCATCGGAGGTGATTTCTGAGCTTGGGAAGGCAGAGAATTACTACGAGGCGCAGAGCTGTAAGCATCAGGGAAAAGAAAAAGTATTTACTTATGAAGGATTTGAACTTTGTACCTATCCGGCCAGCGGTGTGGACTACATAAAGTCCATCTGGTTCCTGGGTGAGGATACCCAGACTGCGGAGGGCATTCACATCGGCTCGACCATCGATGAGATGGAGGAGGCCTACGGGGATGATTACACCGTGGAGAAGTCCCGGTATCAGTACACCGATGAGAACTGTGTCCTTACCTTCTATACGAAGAAGGGACTGGTGAACGGGATTGAGTATAAGGCGTTGGGCGAGTAAAAGCGCCGTTTCGGGCGGGGAAAGTATGGAACCGCTGCTGCAATTGGATAAGATGAGGAAGATGGCCTGCTGTGGATGATTTCCCGGCAGGCTGATTTTTTGTGAAAAGAGGCTTTTATTATGAAAACATGGAACCTATGCAAGGAATTTCTGGCGATTACCTTCGCCACCATCATCGTTGGCGCGGCGGTGTTCTTCTTCCTGATACCCAGCCATGTAACGGTGGGAAGCATATCCGGTCTGGCGGTTGTGCTGGAGAATTTTATCCCGCTCCGGATATCGGCGATCACCATGATTCTGAATGTCGTGCTTTTGCTGGCCGGATTTCTCCTGATCGGACGGGAATTCGGGGCGAAGACGGTATATACTTCGATTCTGCTGCCGGTGGTAATCGGCGTGCTGGAAATCATTTTTCCGGAGAATACGTCCATGACCGCGGATCCGTTTCTGGACATGCTCTGCTACATCTTCCTGGTAAGCGTCGGTCTGGCGATGCTGTTTAACCGGAATGCGTCCTCCGGCGGTCTGGATATCGTGGCGAAGCTTTTGAATAAATATTTCCGGATGGATTTGGGAAAGGCCATGTCCATGGCCGGGATGTGCGCGGCGCTGTCCTCTGCGCTGGTGTATGATAAGAAGATTGTGGTGCTGAGCGTGCTGGGAACTTATCTGAACGGGCTGGTGCTGGACCACTTTATCTTCGGCTTTAACGGGAAGAAGCGGGTGTGCATCCTGTCGGAAAAGGAGCAGGAGATTAAGAATTTTATCCTGTATACCCTGCACAGCGGGGCGACGATATATGAAGCCATCGGAGCCTTTGATGATAAGCCGCACCGGGAAATCATCACTATCGTGGATAAGAATGAGTATGCGCAGCTCATGCGTTATATCGCAAAGACGGACGATAAAGCCTTCGTCACCGTGTACACGGTGAACGAAATCATTTACCGCCCGAAGGTCTGAGAACAGGGGCAGAACGGTCTGTTTTCCCTCCTACACCCATAAGATATCACGGTTAATCGTCTGGTAGAAGAGGCGTCGGATTTCATCCGGCGCTTTTGTCTGCCCTAAAATCCACATCAGCTTGGTGACGGCGGCCTCCAGCGTCATATCGTAGGCTTCGAGAAGGCCGAATTCCTTCTTGATGTTTTTTCCTACCTCGTAGACGGACATGTTGCTGCCCTCGTTGGTGACCTGGGTGGTCATCACGACGGTTTTCCCCAGGCTGATCCAGTGGGCGATGGCGCTGTGGAAGTCGCCGGGAGCGTCAAAACCGTCAGAGCTGTCAAAGCCGTCAAAGCTGTCATCGGAGGCGCAGCCGGCGGCCGTCTGATAGGTGGGAAGCCCGCCGACTCCGAAGGATTCGATGATTACGCCGTCGTAATGCCGGGCCATGAAGTTTAAAAGGTCCGCGTTGGTGGAGGGAATCAGCTTTAAAAGGCCCACATTGGGATTCATCTGATTATAAAACCTCACATCCCCGCAGATGCGGTCCTTGTCGTCCAGATAGAACAGGATGTGGTCCTCCTGAATGGTGGCGATGTAAGGAAAATTAATGCTGGAAAATGCATTATAGCTTTTGGTCCGCACCTTCTTTCCGCGAGTCCCGGCAATCACCTTGCCGTCAAATACGATATTTACTCCATGGGCCTTCTCGCAGGAGGCGAAGCGGAGGCTGTCCATCAGATTGGTTTTCGCATCGGTAATCTCCATGTCGATGGGCTTCTGCGCGCCGGTGACTACGATGGGCTTTCTGGAGTTCTGTACCAGATAGGACAGGGCCGCCGCCGTGTAGGCCATGGTGTCGGTGCCGTGGCAGATGACAAAGCCGTCAAAGTCATCGTAATTCGCCTCCAGCAGCCGGGAAATCACCAGCCAGTGTCCGGGCTGTATGTTGGTGCTGTCGATGTTAAAGGCCTGGATGGCCTCAATCTGGCAGAATTCCCTGGAACCGGGTACATATTGAATCAGCTCCTGGCTGGAAAGCAGCGGCTTTAAGCCGGCATCGCTTCTGCAGCAGGCGATGGTGCCGCCGGTGGCAATCATAAGAATCCGTTTTTTATCTGCGGTTTTCATAAAACCAATCCTCCGTAATCGAGCATGTATTTTCGGAAATCAGTATATCATAAGCCTGTGCGGCTGGCAATCAGATGTACATTTATGGGAAAATATGTTATGATTGAAAAATGGGGGGCGGAAAGGAGCTGGTGGCGGACATGCCGGAGTTATTTGGTGTTTTCAGAGCGGAGCTTGCGGAGAGCTGGGTCTGGTTCATCCGCAATATCTTGTTTCTGAATCTGTTTTTCAGTATTGTGATTATCTTTTTTCAGCGCCGTGACCCGAAAAGTGTGTGGACATGGCTGTTTGCCTTAAACTTTATTCCGGTATTCGGGGTTTTGTTCTATCTGCTGTTCGGGCAGGATTTCCGGAAGAGCAAGATGTTCCGGATTAAAGGCGTAGAGGACCGTCTCCAGTATTCCATCCGGAATCAGGAGACAATTATCCGGGAGTACCATGCCATGGAAGCAAATGACCGGATTATTGAGGATTACAGCAGCATGGTGCTCTATAATCTGGAAAGCTCCGGGGCGGTTTTAACTATAAGGAACGACCTGGAGATTTTTACCGACGGGGAGCAGAAATTCGAGGATCTGCGGCAGGAGCTTCGGAAGGCGAAGCATTACATTCATCTGCAGTATTATATCATCAAAAATGACGAGGTGTTCGATTCCATCGTGCCGATTCTTCTGGAAAAGGTGAAGGAGGGCGTGGAGGTCCGGGTGCTGGCGGACGGAATGGGAGGCGGCCGCTTTATGCCGAAGAAGCGCTGGCAGGAGCTTCGGGATGCCGGGATACAGGTGGGCATCTTCTTTCCTCCTATTTTAGGACGGCTTCAGCTCCGGGTGAATTACCGGAACCACCGGAAGATCGTGGTCATCGACGGCGAGGTGGGGTATGTGGGCGGATTTAATATCGGCCGGGAATACATCTCCAGGGACCCTAAGTTCGGTTACTGGAGAGACACCCATCTGAAAATCCGGGGAGACGCGGTGATGGGGCTTCAGATTCGGTTTGCCCTGGACTGGAATTATGCGGTCCATGAAAATCTTTTCCTTCACAGCCGGTATTTCCAGGCGGCGGGGGATTCCACGGAGAACGGTGTGCTGGACCTGGAGCGGAACTTCTTAAAGGAACTGAGAGAGAATGGGAAGGCGCCGTGGCAGGACCCCGGCTACATGAACGTGGACAAGGCCATCGGCATCCAGATTATCAGCAGCGGGCCGGATACGGCGACGAAGAACATCCGGGACAATTACCTGCAGCTGTTCCACAAGGCCAAGAATCACATCTATATCCAGACCCCGTACTTTGTGCCGGATGACGCGATTTTGTCGGCCCTTAAGATTGCCGCCCGCTCCGGCGTGGATGTGCGGCTGATGATTCCCTGCAAGCCGGACCACCCGTTCGTGTACTGGGCCACCTATTCCTATGCCGGGGAGCTGATCGAGGCCGGGGCCAGGTGCTATATATACGAGAATGGCTTCCTTCATGCCAAGGGCATCATGGTGGACGGCATGGTGAGCTGCTACGGAACGGCTAATATGGATATCCGAAGCTTTGAACTGAACTTTGAGGTCAATGCGGTGATTTACGACGAGGGAGCCACGGAGAAGCTGGAGCAGGCATTCTTAGATGACCTGCCTCATTGCCTGGAGATTACCAGGGAGCGCTACCGGAACCGGAGGCTGCTTATCCGGATAAAGGAGCAGTTCTGCCGGCTGCTGTCCCCGCTGCTGTAAAATGCGCGGAGCAAAGGCGTAAGCTTTAAAATTTCAGGTATATTCCAAATGGGACGGCGCATACTAAGCCCATGGAAAAGATATGGAAAAATTTTTTGAAATGTGGAACCGCCGGATGGTGTCTGGAGATTTTATTTACCTCTGTGGAGTCCATCCTGACCCAGGACTGGCGGCTGATGGGGAAGACCTCCCTTTTGATGTTTCCCATCTACGGGCTGGGGGCGTTGCTCTGGCCCATCGGACAGATGACCGACCGGTGGCTTCGGACCGGGGCGGAGCGGCTTTCCGGCATCCGGCAGGCGGCGCGCCGGGACCTGGTCCTGCGCCACGGCATGATGGATATGGTGCTGATTTTTTCGGCGGAGTATCTGTTCGGCTTCTGGCTTAGGCGGCTGGGAATCTGCCCCTGGGATTACAGCGGCAGGCCGACGAATGTAAATGGGCTGATCCGGCTGGATTTCGCGCCGCTCTGGTTTTTTACCGGGCTGCTTTTTGAGGCCATCGCCGGCGGGGCGGAAACGTCCGGAAGAAAATTGGAAAAACAGGACCGTCAGGGTTGTAATTAAAACTCACCTCTTATATAATCATGTGTAAGAAATACCATAGCCGCAGTTTTAGCTGAGGTTAAAAAACGAATGAGAGGTATATCAAATGATAAGAGTGATACTTGTTGCCCTGACACTGGTCCTGTTTTTGATTTTCAGTATTCCGGTGATTCTTTTTGAAAATGTGAGGAGAAAGAGTCATCTGGAGTCCAGCCGCCGCCAGAGTCTTTCCATCGTGCAGTTCATGTTCCGGCTGATTCTTAAGATTTCCGGCGTGAAGGTGAAGGTAGAGGGCTGGGAGAACATCCCAAAGGACCAGGCGGTCCTGTATGTGGGAAATCACAGAAGCTATTTTGACATCCTGGTGGGCTACACCACGGTTCCGGGTCTGATGGGCTTTGTGGCGAAGAAGGAGATGGAGCAGATTCCGCTTTTGAAGAACTGGATGGACCTGGTGGAATGCCTGTTCCTGGACCGGAAAAACATCAAGGAAGGGTTAAAGACCATTCTGGCCGGTATAGAGAAGGTGAAGAATGGAATTTCTATCTGGATTTTCCCGGAGGGAACCCGGAACAAACATGCAGACCGGACGGAGCTGCTTCCATTTAAGGAGGGAAGCTTAAAGATTGCGGAAAAATCCGGCTGCCCGGTGATTCCGGTGGCGATAACCGGGACGGCGGATGTATTTGAAAAGCATGTGCCGTTTATCCGCCCGCATCAGGTGACGGTGCGCTACGGAAAGCCGATTTACTTAAAGACGCTGCCGCCGGAGCAGAAGAAGCACAGCGGCGCCTACACCAGAGAGGTGATTATCGGAATGCTGAAGGATATGGATGACATGGGAGAAGACAGATGATGAAGACACTTGATTTACAGGAAATCAGAGGCCGGCTGGATGAAGTGGATAAAGAGCTGGTGGAGTTATTTGAGAAGAGGATGAAGCTCTGCGCGGATGTGGCGGAGTATAAGATCGAAACCGGAAAGGCCGTTTATGACCCGGTGCGGGAGAAGGAAAAGCTGATGGCGGTGCGGAGCATGGCGAAAAGCCCATTTACCGAGATTGCGGTGGGCGAGCTGTTCTCCCAGATGATGACGGTCAGCCGCCGGTATCAGTACCAGCTTATGGGCTCTTACGGAAAACGGGCGGAGACCGGATTCCGCCTGGTGGAAAATCTGCCCACCGCAGGCGTGCGGGTGGTGTATCAGGGCGTGGAAGGCGCTTACAGCCATGCGGCGGCCTTAAAGGTGTTCGGGGACCAGGTGGATGCCTATCACGTTCCGGCCTGGGAGGACGCCATGCAGGAGGTGGCACAGGGAAGAGCCGCTTACGCGGTGCTGCCTATTGAAAATTCTTCTGCCGGAGCGGTGATTGATAATTACGACCTGCTGTTAAAGTATGAGAATTATATCGTGGCGGAGACGGAGCTTCCCATCAGCCATGCGCTGTTAGGACTGCCGGAGGCGGAGATTTCGGATATCCGGACCGTGTATTCCCATCCGCAGGGGCTGATGCAGTGCAGCGAATTCTTAAACACCCACCGGGAATGGAAGCAGATGAGCCTGGAGAATACGGCGGTAGCGGCGAAGAAGGTGCTGGAGGATGGAAAAAAGAGCCAGGCGGCCATCGCCAGCGAGACTGCCGGAAAGCTTTACGGCCTGAAGGTGCTTCAGCCGGGCGTGAACCATAACCATGCGAATACCACCCGGTTTATCGTACTGGCCAGGGAGCCGATGTACCGGCTGGACGCCGGCAAGGTGAGCATCTGCTTTGAGGCGCCCCATGTCAGCGGTTCCCTCTACAACATGCTGGGCCATTTTATCTACAATCATGTGAATATGGTGATGATTCAGTCCAGACCGATTCTGGAGCGGAACTGGGAGTACCGGTTCTTCGTGGATATCGAGGGCTCCTTAAGCGATGCCCAGGTGCAGAACGCGCTGCTAGGCATTCAGAATGAAGCGGTGAATCTGCGGATCCTGGGAAATTATTAAGAGGAAAAAGGGACATAAAGAGGCGTACATATGAAAACACAAGAATTAGTTCTTTATCGAAATTTAAAGTATCAGAAGCTGTTCGAGGCGATGGAGGGCCTCCTGTCCGGCGCAGAGGAGGCGGGGGAGACGGCATACGCCTGTGCCAATCAGCTGATTGAACTGGCGGTGACCTACGGCTTCGAGGGAAACCTGTATCACTGCTTCCTGGCATTCTGCCTGGCCAACCATGAGAATGCCTACAGCACCTCCTGCGAGATCCTGGGTCCGGCGGAGGGCTCCCTGTTTTTGCTGGCGCAGCATGATTTTGAGATATTTAAAAAATTATATGACTATGACATCCGGATTCTGGACGGGAAGGCGGAGGACGGCATCTGGAGCCTGATTGCGGATTACCGCGCGGCGAAGGAGAACAGCCGGGTATTCAACAAGCGGATCCGGGACCGGATCGTGGAGCTGGCGGTTTCTCTGGAACGGGCGCAGACGACCGCAGAGTTTCAGGGGGATGTGACCCAGTTCTATAAAGAATTCGGAGTGGGAAAATTCGGACTGAACAAGGCGTTCCGGATCCTGGAGAAGGACGAGCAGGCTTACATGGAGCCGATTACCAGCATCGAGCATGTGTATTTAAAGGACCTGGTCGGCTATGAAATCCAGAAGAAAAAGCTGATTGACAACACCGAGGCCTTCGTGGAGGGCCGGGAGGCGAATAACGTGCTCCTCTACGGCGATGCGGGAACGGGAAAATCCTCCAGCATCAAGGCCATCTTAAACCAGTATTACGACCGGGGCCTGCGGATCATCGAGGTGTACAAGCACCAGTTCAAGGCGCTTTCCGATGTGCTGGAGCAGGTGAAGGACCGGAATTACAAGTTCATCATCTATATGGATGACCTGTCCTTCGAGGAATCGGAGCTGGAATACAAGTATCTGAAGGCAATCATCGAGGGCGGCCTGGGAAAGAAGCCGAAAAATGTGCTGATTTACGCCACCTCTAACCGCCGCCATCTGATTCGGGAGAGCTTCGGGGATAAGAAGCAGCTTTCGGATGATGATATCCATGCAAATGATACCGTTCAGGAGAAGCTGTCCCTGGTTGCCAGATTCGGCGTAACCATCTACTACGGCGCTCCGGAGCCGAAGGAATTTAAGACAATCGTGAAGGCGCTGGCAGAGCGGAATGGCATCACGATGCCGGAGGAGGAGCTGCTTCTAAAGGCAAACCAGTGGGAGTTAAGCCACGGCGGCTTATCCGGGCGCACCGCTTCCCAGTTTATTACCAGTCTGCTGTCCCGCTCATAAAGGATTCGAGGCAGCGCTGGTATGAAACTGCCAGATACTAAGATTTTACAAGAATTTTACATAAGTTTCACACAAACTTGCGGCACAAAACCGACAGGGAACTTATACTGGAAGTACGTCTCTTGGAAAAATACGGGACAGGAGGAAAAGTATTATGGCCATACAGACATTTGCGGCAATTGATGTAGGCTCCTTTGAAGTGGAGCTTGGTATTTACGAGATTTCGAATAAATACGGAATCCGGTCCATCGACCATGTGCGGCATGTGATTGCTCTTGGAAAGGATACCTACAGCCACGGCAAAATCAGCTACGAGCTGGTGGAGGAGCTGTGTCAGGTGTTAAAGGGCTTTTCCGGCATCATGAAGAGCTACAAGGTGACAAGCTATAAGGCATATGCCACCAGCGCGCTGCGTGACGCGAAGAATAATCAGATTATTCTGGACCAGATTCTGGTCCGCACCGGCATTGATGTGAAATTGATCAGCAACTCCGAACAGCGGTTTTTAAGCTATAAGGCAATCGCGTCCAAGGAGCAGGAATTTAACACCATTATCCAGAAGGGAACGGCAATCGTGGATGTGGGATTCGGCAGCATGCAGCTTTCTCTGTTTGATAAGGACTCTCTGGTTTCCACCCAGAACCTGCCGTTAGGCGCACTGCGGATCCAGGAGCTGATTTCCCGCATCCCGGCCAATCTGGAAACCCATCGGCAGCTGATTGAGGAGATCGTGGACAATGAGCTGTTTACCTTCCGCAAGATGTATCTGAAGGACCGGAACATCCAGAATCTGATTGGAATCGGAGATAACTCCCTGTATCTGTTCAAGCGGGCGCTGGCAGGGGATAAGCCGGTGCCGGATAAGATGACAGCGGAGGATGTAAACCGTTTTTATGAGGTGCTCTGCCAGATGGATCTGGAGACGGTGGAGGACACCTTCGGCGTAGGCGAGGAATACGCCGAGCTGATGTTCCCAGGTGCGATCATCTATAAGCGGATTATGGAAATCACGGGAGCGGAGCAGTTCTGGCTGCCGGGCATCCGTCTCTGCGACGGAATTGTGGCCGAGTATGCGGAGCAGATCCGCCAGGTAAAGTTTAAGCATGATTTTGAAAATGATATCCTGGCTGCGTCCCGGAATATGGCGAAGCGGTATAAATGCCACAACGCCCATAACCAGGCCTTAGAGCAGTATGCCATGGACATTTTTGATACCATGCGCCGGTATCACGGCATGACCGCCAGAGACAAGCTGCTGCTTCGGATTGCGGTGCAGCTTCACGCCTGCGGCAAGTTTATCAGCATGAAGAATTCCAATGAATGCGCCTACAATATCATCATGTCAACGGAGATTATCGGTCTGAGCCATTTAGAGCGGGAAATCATCGCCAATGTGGTCCGCTATAACATCCGGGACTTTGACTATAACCAGGTATCCCTGGAGGCGGACATCTATAAGGATGCGGCCGGACAGTTCAGCGCCAATGATATCACCATCAAGATTGCCAAGCTGACGGCTATCCTTCGTCTGGCGAACTCCATGGACCGGAGCCATCAGGAAAAGCTGGCCGGCTGCAAGGCAGTAATCCGGGACGGACAGCTTGTGATTACGACGGATTATCCGGGAGATATCGCGCTGGAGCAGATGTCATTTAACCAGAAGGCCGATTTCTTTGAGGAAATCTTCGGAATCCGTCCGGTGCTGAAGCAGAAGCGCCGGATATAAAATAGGAGGACATTATGGCTGAGAACAGTGTGAATTATATGGAAACGAAAAATTATGTAAATCGCGAACTGAGCTGGCTGGAATTTAACTACCGGGTTCTGAGCGAGGCCAGGGATAAGAGTCTGCCTCTTTTCGAACGGCTGAAATTCTTAAGCATTACCGCATCCAATCTGGATGAATTTTTCATGGTCCGTGTGGCCTCCTTAAAGGACATGGTTCATGCAAAATATACCAAGCCGGACATCGCCGGCATGAAGCCGGAGGAGCAGCTTGAAAAAATCGCGGAGAAGACCCATGAGCTGGTGGGAGTCCAGTACTCCACCTATAACCGCTCCCTGGTTCCGGCGCTGCGGCTGCAGGGACTCCGGGTGATTAACAGCTATGAAGCGATGAATGCAGAGCAGAGCGCGTATGCAGACCGGTATTTTCAGGAGAATGTCTATCCGGTGCTGACTCCCATGGCATTTGATTCCTCCCGTCCATTCCCTCTGGTGCGGAACAAATCCTTAAACATCGCCGCACTTCTTCAGAAGAAAAAGGACAGCGACGGGGTGCTGGAATTTGCCATGGTGCAGGTGCCGTCCGTTCTTCCACGTTTTGTGGAGCTTCCTGTCTCCGCAGAGGAGGATGGAAGCGAGACCAGAAATGTAATCCTTCTGGAACAGATTATCGAGCGGAACATGCAGGCCCTGTTCTTAAACTATGACATATTAGCGGCCAGCCCCTTCCGGATCATGCGGAATGCGGACCTGACCATCGACGAGGAAGAGGCGGTAGACCTTCTGGAGGAGATTCAGAAGCAGTTAAAGAAGCGTCAGTGGGGCGAGGTCATCCGCCTGGAGGTGGAAGAAAAGACCGACAAGCGGCTGCTGAAAATCTTAAAGAAGGAGCTGGAGGTCAGCAGCGATGATATCTTTGAAATCGGCGGCCCTCTGGATTTAACCTTCCTGATGAAGATGTACGGCGGTCTGGACGGCTTTGACAATTTAAAGATTGGAAGATACACCCCGCAGCCGGTTCCGGCGCTGATGAACGAGGATGACATCTTCACCAACATCCGCAGGGGAGATATCTTCCTTCATCATCCTTACGAAACCTTTGACCCGGTGGTAAACTTCGTCCGCATGGCGGCGAAGGACCCGAACGTTCTGGCCATCAAGCAGACCCTGTACCGTGTCAGCGGAAACTCTCCGATTATCGCAGCCCTTGCGGCTGCCGCCGACAACGGCAAGCAGGTTTCGGTTCTGGTGGAGTTAAAGGCCCGCTTCGATGAGGAAAACAACATCAACTGGGCGAAGAAGCTGGAGAAGGCCGGCTGCCATGTCATCTACGGACTGGTCGGCTTAAAGACCCACTCCAAGATTACCCTGGTGGTGCGCCGGGAGGAGGACGGCATCCGCCGCTACGTCCACCTGGGAACCGGAAACTACAACGATTCCACCGCAAAGCTTTACACCGACTGCGGTCTGATGACCTGCAATCCGCTGATCGGCGAGGATGCGACAGCTGTATTTAACATGCTGTCCGGTTATTCCGAGCCGGCAACCTGGAACAAGCTGGCGGTCGCTCCAATCTGGCTGAGAAACAAGTTCATGCGGCTGATCCGCCGGGAAACCGAGCATGCGAAGGCCGGAAGAACGGCCCGGATCATCGCCAAGATGAATTCGCTGTGCGACAAGGAGATCATTGCGGCGCTTTACGAGGCCTCCTGTGCCGGAGTAAAGATTGATCTGATCATCCGCGGCATCTGCTGCCTGCGGGCCGGAGTGCCTGGCTTAAGCGAGAACATCGCAGTCCGCTCCATCGTAGGCAATTTCCTGGAGCACAGCCGGATTTTCTACTTTGAGAATGACGGCATGCCGAAGATTTTCATGGGCAGCGCCGACTGGATGCCGAGAAACCTGGATAAGCGTGTGGAGATCGTGTTCCCGGTTGAGGACGAGGCGATTCAGGCGCAGATTCTTCATATCCTGGAGGTGGAGCTGGAAGACAACGTGAAGGCCCACATCCTGAAGCCGGACGGCACCTATGAGAAGGTGGACAAGAGAGGCAAGGTGTTAGTGAACTCTCAGGACCAGTTCTGCGAGGAGGCGGTTTACGCAGCCAAGGAAGTGCGGTCCAAGGATGACCCGGTAAGCACCAGGGTGTTTGTGCCGGTGGAGAGTGAGAATTAAAGAAAAATATACAAAAGAGCCGCTGTGCGGATGTCCGGAATATCAATAGGGACATGGCAGGGCGGCTTTTTTTGTGTATTTATGGGCGGCTGCGCCTTGAATTGGCAGAAAGCAGTTACTTATGGTTGCACGAAAAAAGAAAACTGTTTATACTGATTTTATAGAAGGATGTGGAGGAGGGTACCGCATGGGCATTTATCTGAATAATACAACGGCATATTCTCTTTACCAAAGTGAGACGCGAAATCCGTATTTCGTTGATAAAACGGAGATACTGACAGAACTGTTTCCTCTCATCGAACAGGGCAACCGGTATATCTGTATTACAAGACCGAGACGTTTTGGAAAAACCGTGATGGCAAACATGCTGGGGGCATTTCTGGGCAAAGGCCATGCAAGCGGAGATCTCTTTGAAAAGCTTGCAGTCAGCAGGCATGAGGATTACAGGAAGCATTTAAACCGCCATGATGTGATTGATATTTCTTTTAATGAACTTCCCCGCAGGGGCAAAACGTATGCGGAATATATTGAACGGATTGAAAATAAACTGATTCGGGACCTGAAACAGGCGTATCCGGACTGTCAGATACAGGATGAGGATGCAGTATGGGATGCCCTGACCGAGATTTATGAGACGGCAGGTCATACGAAGTTTATCTTCATTTTGGATGAATGGGATTTTATTTTTCATCGGGATTTTGTATCGGAGGAGGATAAAAGGGAGTTTATCTCTTTTTTAAGCAATCTCCTGAAAGACAAGCCATATGTTTCTCTGGCTTATATGACAGGGATTCTGCCGATTGCAAAGTATTCCAGCGGTTCGGAATTGAACATGTTTCTGGAGTACAGTATGGCATCACAGCCTCAATTTGGAGATTATTTTGGATTTACGGAAGCGGAAGTGGACCGGCTTTACGAACGGTATATTCGACTGGCAGTAAATCCGGGGATAAGCAGAGAGGAACTGCGGGTGTGGTATGATGGGTATCATACGCGTTCAGGCGAACGAATGTATAATCCTCGTTCGGTAGTAGCGGCTCTGTGCAATAATCAGATTGGAAGCTATTGGACCAGTTCCGGCCCATATGATGAGATTTTTTATTATATTGAAAAGAATGTGGACGATGTCCGAGATGTACTTGCGCTTATGGTGGCAGGGGAAGCAGTTCCGGCGAAGGTCGAAGAGTATGCGGCAACTTCCATGAATCTGGATACAAAGGATGAGATTCTTTCTGCGATGGTGGTTTATGGATTTTTGAGCTGTGAAGACGGAAAAGTGTCAATTCCAAACAAGGAGCTTATGAATCAGTTTGGCAGAATGGTGCAAAAGGAAAATTCATTAGGTTATGTGTATCGTCTGGCGAGGGAGTCGGACCGCATGCTGGCGGCTACGCTGGCAGGAAATACAGAGATTATGGAAGAAATTTTATCCTATGTACATGATACCGAAACTCCTCTGCTGAATTATAACCAGGAAGCAGAACTTTCTGCTATCGTCAATCTGGCGTATTTATCGGCTCGTGACCAGTATGATATTCAAAGAGAAGATAAGGCCGGGATTGGATACGTTGATTTTATATTTTATCCGAAAATAAATAACAGGGCGGATGGCATTATTCTTGAACTAAAGGTAGATGACACTCCAGAACATGCAATTCAGCAGATTATTGACAGAAAATACGCACTTCGCTTCAAAGGAAAGCTGGGAGAAACATCCTTGTATACAGGAAGGCTCCTTTTGGTTGGAATTGGATATGAAAAGGGAACGAAAGTCCATCGATGCAAAGTTAAAGTCATGAAATGAGTCTGAAAAGAAAACAATTTAAAATCCCCCCCGGCCGCCAGCCGCAGCATCTGGCAGGCCGGGGGATTTCTTTTTCCAGCCATTCCCTGTGCATTTCGTAAGAGAAAGTAAGAGAAAATTAAGGCAAAACGGTTCCAAATATGATACACTATAATGTGTATGATTCTGATTTTTTTTAGTGGGGGAAATTTGACGAAATTTGTGAATCAGAATCGTTTAAAAGAAAAAGAATTACATGAACAACAGGATAAGGAGGGGCTGTTATGTCCGAAACCCGGATTTTAGTGGTGGATGATGAAAAAGAGATTGCGGATCTGATAGAGATTTATCTGGTCAGCGACGGATACAAGGTATTAAAGGCGAATAATGCAGAGGAAGGTCTGGCGGTACTGGAGAAGGAAGAGGTGCATCTGGTGCTTCTGGATATCATGATGCCGGGAATGAACGGCCTGGAGATGTGCAAGAAGATTCGGGAGACGAACAATATCCCGATTATCATGCTCAGCGCCAAGTCTACAGACCTGGACAAGATTCTGGGACTGGGTACGGGAGCTGATGACTATGTGACCAAGCCCTTTAATCCGCTGGAGCTGACGGCCAGGGTGAAATCCCAGCTTCGCCGCTATACCCAGCTAAACCCAAACAGCAGCGTGCACAGCACCGGAAAGAATGAGATTACCATCAAGGGGCTGACCATTAATAAGGACAATCATAAGGTGATGGTGGATGGCGAGGAGATTAAGCTGACACCGATTGAGTTTGATATCCTGTTCCTTTTGGCTTCCAATCCGGGACGGGTGTTCAGCACCGATGAAATTTTTGAAAATGTGTGGAATGAAAAGGTGTATGAGGCGAACAACACCGTTATGGTACATATCCGGCGTCTCCGTGGAAAGATGAAGGAGGACACCAGACAGAACAAGATTATTACAACTGTATGGGGAGTAGGGTACAAGATTGAAAAATAAGGATATGAGCAAGCGTTTTTACGGACGCATGGCTGCGAATATCGGATACAGTGCTCTGATTGCCTGCATGGTGGAGATTTTTCTGGTAACGAATATTTCCATCATTTCCAGATACTTAAGCGAAGCGGGGAAGGAGAGCGGAAGGTTCTCCTTCTTTCTGGGAGAAACGGGGAGCCTGATCGGGATTCTGCTTTATGTACTGCTTGGAATCCTGGTATTTTCCGTTTCTTTTCTCCTGCTGCAGCACAAATCCATGGTGTACATGGGAAAGATATCCACAGCGATGCAGAACATCTCGGAGGGGGATTTAAATACCTCCGTGGACGTGGTGGGGGACGATGAATTCTCTGCCATGGCGGCGAATCTGAATAAGATGGTGGCGGACCTTCGGGACCTGATGGACCGGGAACGGGAGTCGGAACGGACGAAGAACGAGCTGATTACCAATATCGCCCATGACCTGCGGACGCCGCTTACCTCGATCATCGGCTATCTGGAGCTTCTGTCCGGCGGCCGGGGCGTGAAGCTTCCGCCGGAGCTGGAGAAAAAATACATAGACATTGCCTATACGAAAGCCAAGCGTCTGGAAAAGCTGATTGAGGATTTGTTCGGCTTTACCAAGATGACCTACGGGAAGGTGAACATGAAGGTATCCCAGGTGGATATCATCAAGCTTTTAGAGCAGCTTCTGGAGGAATTTTATCCCAGCTTTGCGGACAAGAATCTGGCTTATGAGCTGTCCTCCAACGTTCCGGCCAAGGTGATTACGGCGGACGGGAATCTTCTGGCCAGACTGTTCGACAACCTGATCAACAATGCCATCAAGTACGGGGCGGAGGGAAAGCGGATTCTGGTAAAGGTCCATGCCAATGATGAGATCGTGACCATATCGGTGACGAATTTCGGCTATGTGATTCCTCCGGAGGAGCTGCCGCTGATTTTTGAAAAGTTCTACCGGGTGGAGCAGTCGCGTTCTACCAGCACGGGCGGAACCGGGCTTGGCCTTGCCATCGCCAAGAATGTGGTGGATATGCACGGCGGCACCATCCAGGTTGCCAGTGATTTAAACGGCACGGTATTTACCGTGAAGCTGAAGGTACATTTTGATATTAATAAGGAAAACTTTGGAAAGATTGGGTAGAAACCTATGAGAGTATTCAACCAGAAACGCAGGCCGTCTGGAGGAAGGCTGGCAAGGGCGCTTGTATGTGCTCTTGCCATTCTTTCTTTTTCGGCAGGACCGGCCGGCGAAACTGCATGGGCAGAGACGGCTGCGGCAGAGGAGACTTCGGCAGAGCCAGCGTCCTCTGCATCTGAGGAGACTTCGGCAGAGCCAGCGTCCTCTGTTTCGGATGGGGCTTCTGTCGTTCCGGCGAATGCGGCCTACGGCTACAAGAATTCCCCGGTAGCCATGGAGGCCAGCTACGGCTATGACAACATGGCGAAGGGGGGACGCTACCTTCCGGTATATGTGACGCTGACCAACCAGCTTGAGACGTCATTTTCCGGAAGCCTGGTGGTAAAATCCATGGAATCGGATTTTGACATTTACCAGTACGAGTATCCGGTTCAGCTGGAGGGAGCGGAAACGATTCAGAAAAACTTAAATATCCCGCTGGGACTGCGTGCGGACCAGCTTCATGTGCAGCTTTATGATGAGGAGGGAAACCAGATTTTAAAGAAGCGCCTGAAGATGAACATGCGCCAGGATACGCCGGAGCTTTTGATTGGAACCTTAAGTGATTCCCAGGACAAGCTGGAGTACCTGAATGAGGTGGGAATCCGGTACAGCACGCTGCTGACCAGAACCTGCGCGATGGTGGCGGGAAGCATTCCAGAGCAGGTGGCAGGCTTAGACCAGCTTGATGTGCTTCTGATTACCAATTATGACATCCGCCGTCTGTCCGTGCCGCAGATTGAGACCATTAAGGAATGGGTGAGCCGGGGCGGCATACTGCTTCTGGGAACGGGCGCCAGAGGACAGGAGGCGGTGGAAACCTTCCTGGAGGAAGAGGTGGATGAGATTTCAGAGCCGGAGGAGCGAGTGGTCAATATGGGCCGGGAGTTTGCCATCTACGGCCCGTCGGATGTGATGCTTCCTCTGACCACCACGGAGATCATCATCCGGGACGGCAATGTGGTGCTCTCCAATAACGGACTTCCTATCCTGACGGCAGTGAACTGGGAAAAGGGAATGGTGGCGGTGGCAGCCTATGATTTTGCAGATATCGGCAGCTTCTGCCAGGAGCATTCTTATATTGATAAGCTGTTTACCAATCTGCTGGGAGAGGACCGGATTCAGGAGATTGCGGACTATCTTTATGATGGGGGAAGCCGGAATTACTGGACGGTGCAGAGCATGATCAATACCGGCTCGGTGGAGAAGCTTCCGAAGATTTCACTTTATGTGATTGCGATTTCCAGCTACATCCTGCTGGCAGGGCCGGGGCTGTATTTTTTCTTAAAGCAGAGGGAGCTTCAGACCCATTACGGCGGCTTTGTGGTGCTTCTTTCTCTGTGCTGCAGTGGAATCATCTACCTGATCAGCGGGCAGACCCGGTTTGAAGATACCTTTTTTAACTATGCTTCGATACGGGATTATTCGGAGGAGACCATTGTGGAGACGACTTATATGAATATGAGAACGCCCTATAACCGGCCGTATTCAGTCCGGCTGGAGCCTTCCTACGACATCCGTCCGCTGACCCGGCTGACCAGCTATGAAAACTCCAGATTTGCGAAATTTACCGGGGATGAGGCGGAGAATATCCGCATCCGGTACGGGGAGGAGGCTTCTTTGCTTACCGTAGAGGATGTGGCGGCATTTTCGCCGAATTATTTCCGGCTGGAGAAGCGGGACGAGAATCCGGAGACCCGCGGAATCACCGGACAGGTAACCTGCTTTGACGGAAAGATGTCCGGCTCCATTACCAATCACCTGGGAAGAGATGTGGAGCGGGGCGCGGTTCTGTGCTCCGGAATGATGGTTCTGGTGGATGCATTCGAGGACGGGGAAACCCTGGTGCTGGATGGCGCGCCGGTGCTTTATTATCCGATTACCAGCGCTTATGCGGCGGCGGACCGGATTACCGGCGGGTATCAATTTGAGAAGGCGGATATCACTTCACCGGAATACATGAAGTCCCTGGAGCGCTCGAATCTCCTGGCCTTTTATCTGGACGATTTCCTGACCGGGTATCAGCATGGCGCAAGGGTGGTTGCATTTGCAGCAGAGAAGGAGACGGATGGATTCCTGCTGGAGGATGGGTATGAGGTGGACGGCCTTACCCTTTATACCTCCTCTCTGGAGGCCGCTTATGAAAAGAATGGCCGGATTTCTCATATATCCCTGGAGGGACAGCCGAAGGTGATTAACGGCACATACAGCGCCAAGGCCAATACCACGGACGGAATGGCGCCGCTGACGCTGGAATATTCCCTGGGAAATGACCTGGAGGTGGAGAAAATCACCTTCCTGTCACCATCGGAGGAATTTATGGAGAACAACCGGTATGGAGGTCTGCCGTTTTTTGACGGGGAGATGTATTTCTATAATTATCACACCGGAAAATATGACCGGATGGAGGACGGACAGAAGGAGTTTATCGACTGGCAGCTTGAGCCGTATCTTTCTTCCGAGAACCAGCTTACAGTAAAATACGCTTATGATACGCCCAAGGATTATATGATGGATATTTCTCTTCCGGTGCTGTCTGTCGTAGGGAGGGAAAAATAATGCTGAAGATTGAAAAGCTGAAAAAAGCATATGGAAAATATCACGCCCTCGACGGCCTGGATATGACCATTGAAAAGGGCGCGCTCTATGGATTTGTAGGCCCGAACGGCGCCGGAAAGACCACGACCATCAAGATTCTGGCCGGTCTTCTGAATCCGGACAGCGGAACCATCCGGATAGACGGGGTGGATGCCGGAAGGGACCGGCGGGGGCTGAAGGGGAAAATCGGTTATGTGCCGGATTCCTTTGGCGTATATGATAACCTAAAGGTGCGGGAGTACATGGAGTTTTTTGCCTCCTGCTATGGAATCGAGGGGCTGATGGCAAGAAAGCGGTGCGGCGCTCTGCTGGAGCAGGTGGGGCTGGAAAACCGCGCGGATTTTTATGTGGATGGCCTGTCACGGGGCATGCAGCAGAGGCTCTGCCTGGCAAGGGCCTTAATCCATGATCCGGCGCTTCTGGTGATGGATGAGCCCTCCTCCGGTCTGGATCCGAAGACCCGGCTGGAGTTTAAAGAGCTGGTGCAGGAGCTGAATGAGGAGGGGAAGACCATCTTAATCAGCTCGCATGTGCTTTCCGAGCTGGCAGCCATGTGTACGGATATCGGGATAATCGACCAGGGCCGGATGGTGCTGTGCGGAAGCATGAAGGAAATCATGGAGCGGGTGGACCAGTCCAATCCGCTGCTGATTACGGTTTACAGCAATATGGAGACGGCGATGGCTGTTTTAAGAAGCCATAGCTGTGTGCGGACCATTTCCATTAAGGAAAACTGCCTTTCCGTAGGCTTTACCGGAGATGCTCATGACGAGGCGCTTCTGCTTCAGCAGCTTGTGGATGCCGATGTGCTGGTAAATGGATTTTCCAGAATGCAGGGAAATCTGGAGTCATTGTTTATGCAGATTACGGACCGTGAGGACAAGGAGGTGCTGCTGTATGAGAATAAACCCGGTTTATAAAAGAGAGGTGACGGTCAGCAGCCGAAGCGCACGGATTCCGGTGATCATGATGGTATTCAACAGCATCCTGGCGCTGGTTGCATTTTTAAATATGTACTCGGTGACGGCGCAGGTGAAGGTGACGGCGGAAATCCAGTATTCCAGTTTTCTGGATCTGTATATGTTTGTCGCTTCTCTGGAATTTGTGATGCTGCTGTTCATCATGCCGGCCCTGACCTCCGGAAGTATCAGCGGGGAACGGGAGCGGCAGACGCTGGAGCTTCTTCTCTCCACAAAGGCAACGCCGTGGGAAATTGTCACCGGCAAGCTGATGTCCTCCATGAACAGCATGGTCCTTCTGGTGGTGTCCAGCTTTCCGGTCATGGCCCTGGTGTTTGTATATGGAGGCATCACGATAAAGGATATGGGACTTTTGATGCTGATGTACGGAACAGTGGCGCTGTTTTCCGCAAGCCTGGGAATCTGCTTTTCCTCCATCTGCCGGAGGTCGACCATGGCAACGGCCATGTCCTACGGTGTACTGACGTTCTTGATTGCCGGTACCTTTGTGATAAATTATTTTGTGGCCTCCATGGCATCGATGGGAGCGGCAGGCTATGCGAATCAGATGGAGGGAATCACCTCGCAGGTTAATTCCGGCGTGTGCCTGTATCTGCTCCTGCTGAACCCGGCAGTCAGCTTTTACCAGATCATGAGCGGACAGGCGGGGAGCCGGGAGGCATCCGTCAGCGTCACGCAATGGTTTGGAAGCCGTTCTCCGAATATGGTTCTGGACGCCTGGCTGCCGGTCAGCATCGGCCTCCAGCTTCTGCTGGCCGTTCTGTTTCTGCTGATTGCGGTGCGGGCCGTGGACCCCACTGGCGGACGGCGGAGCCGGCATGAACCGAAGACCAGGGGGACGCATGCGTCAGGGAAGGAATGATTCAGCCCAAACGCAGGAAACCGGGCCGGTTCCTGGCAGCGGCAGGGAACGGTTTCGGCTATGCTGTATCACGGTGTACCGCTTTACGGTATCGGCTACGCTCAGTCACACAATTGGATTGTCCACATAGAATATAGTACAACCATATAAATGAAGGAGACTAAAATCTATGTGTATGTTTGGTGGATGTAATTGGAATTGTGGCTGCGGGAACGGATTTCGAAGCGGGTGCGGCTGTGGGAACGGCTGTGGAAATGGATTGAGAAGCAGCTTTAGCTTTGGAAACGGATTCCGAAGCGGCTGTGGCTGCGGCTGCGGAAGAGACTGGGACTGGGATGACGGCTGCGGAAGAGGCCGGGGTCGTGACCGGGATGACGACTGCGGAAGAGGCCGGGGCCGTGACAGAGATGACGATTGCGGCTGCGGATGTGGCTGTGCATAAAAACGAATAAAGAAGGAGCCAGGTGCTGGAAGCAGAAGCAAAACTGCAGCCAGTACCTGGCTCTTTTTACTATGTGTGCCCTAATTTGCGCCCTGATTTTTTTCGCTTTTATGTAAAAGATATAGAAAAGATGCGTAAAATACCGGAAAAGACAGAAAAAACATAAAAATATTTACAAAAGATTGACGAAAGGCTGACGAAAGACTGATAGAAAGAATGTTTTCTCCGTTATATACTCGGAATTGTGTTCGAAAGGAAAGGGAGGACACGAAACAACCGGAATCAAAGAAACGGTTTTATTCGAAAACGAAAAGTGAAAAGGAGAAATGAAACATGAAACGCAACAAAATTTTTGCAGCAGTTATTTCAACCGCTTTAGCAGCAGCCGTTCTTGCAGGATGTTCTTCTAAAACCGGAACAGAAGGAAACACAGAGACCGTAACAGAGACAAAGGCAGAGACAAAAGCAGAGACAAAAGCAGAGGCAGCCGGAAAAAAGGGCAGCTATAGCGATACCATTACCGTTGTGTGGTATCCAAATGAATCTGCCGAGGATTATGACGCAGCCCGTGAGGAATATGCAAAATTAATCCAGAAGGCAACCGGAAAGAAGGTAGAGCAGAAGCTTACGACAGATTATGCCATTGCCATTGAATCCTTAGCCAACGGAACCGCACAGATCAGCTTTATGGGCGCGCAGGGATACATTGAAGCGAAGAATGCCAACGATGCCGTGCAGCCGCTGTTTGTAAATTCCGGAGAGTCGGGAACCCTGGATGACGCGAAGTATTACAGCTTTCTGGCAGTAAATAAGGGAGACGAAGGGGAATATGCAGATGGAGACGGTTATTCCATCGACAAGATTGAAGGAAAGAGAATGTCCTTTGTTTCCAACAGCTCCACCTCCGGATTTAAGGTACCCACCAGCTCCATGAAAAGTCATTTCAGCGGAAGCGAAAAATGGGGAAATCTGACCGAGGATGATTTGATTGAAGGCGGCGGTCTTTTCTCTCAGGTGCTTTTCGGCGGCTCTCATCAGGGCTCTGCATACAACCTGTTATCCGGAAAAGCAGATGTGGCAGCCTTCTGTGATACCGAGATTGCTCCTTATGCAGCATGTACCGAAGGAACGGCCGATGAAGTCGGAGCCGTGTATACCATCAATGCAGATGCAAGCGCTCCATTTGATACCGTGACCGGAAAAGAATTTGTACTGATTCAGTCAACGCCGGTATTAAACGGACCATTTGCTTATAATTCCGAAGCCCTTGACCCGGCAGACGTAAAGGCAATCCAGGATCTTTTCACCTCGGATGAGGTAAGCAGCGATTCTCTGATTTTCGTGCCGGAGGGTTCTGACAATGTAGGTATGTTTGAGAAATCTGCAGATGAGCGATTTGTTCTGGTAGAGGATTCCTGGTTTGACCCGATCCGCAATCTGAGCAAATAATGCAGAGACAGGATGGAGGAAAGAGAATGGCGCTGCTGGAATTTCAGAAGGTAAGCAAGACATATGATAATGTGACCAAGGCGCTGACCGACGTTACGTTTCATCTGGACGAAGGAGAATTCGTTTCCATCATCGGTCCCTCCGGAGCAGGAAAATCAACCCTTTTAAGATGCATCAACCGTCTGGTGGATGCATCTGAGGGGGAAATTTTTTTTGACGGGCAGGATGTGTTAAAGGCGGGAAAAAAGGAGCTTCGCAGAATCCGGACCAAAACCGGGATGATTTTCCAGCATTATAATCTGGTGGACCGAATGAGTGTAATCGAGAATGTTCTGCACGGCTGTCTGGGAAGAAAATCCACAGTCTGCGGAATGGCGGGAATCTATAAGGAAGAGGAAAAGCAGGAGGCCTTTGAAATCCTGCAGGAAATGGGCCTGGAGGGGCAGGCGTACAAGCGCTGCGATGAGCTTTCCGGCGGTCAGAAGCAGAGAGTGGGGATTGCGCGGGCCATTATGCAGAAGCCGAAGCTGATTCTCTGCGATGAGCCGATTGCTTCCCTGGACCCCAAAGCCTCCAAGGTCATCATGGACCATTTGAAAAAGATAAATGAAACGAAAAAAATCACCTGTCTCGTGAATCTTCATCAGGTTGATGTAGCAATGAAATATTCCAAGCGGATTATCGGAGTGTCTGCCGGAAAAATCGTGTATGACGGGACGCCGGAGAATCTGACCGACAAGGTGCTGCATGAGATTTACCAGTCTTCTACGGAAGAACTGATAACCGATGTTTAGAGGTGGCATATGGAAGAAGTAAGGAACGTTTTTCGAAGAAGAAAAATAACCAATACCTGCTTTTTTGCAGGAATGATTCTGATTTTTGCCGCTGCCTCCATGGTTACCGGATTTCATGTGGCAGACGGCATCCGCTCCTTTCCGGCGGCGGCAGAATGGATCGTCTCGAATCTGGTGCCGGATGCCAGGGCGCTGGGGCATCTCCCCAAGATCCTGGACAGACTGACGGAGACGGCGCTTCTTTCGGCAGCGGTAACCGTTCTGGCAGCGGTTTTTGCATTTCTTTTCAGCCTCCTTGGCTCAGATATTCTGAAAATCCACTGGGCAATGAAAAGAATGGTAAGAATTGCGGCGGCATTCTTCCGGAATGTGCCGGACGTAGCCTGGGCAATGCTTTTGATGTTTTCCTTTGGCCAGAACATTCTCACCGGATTTTTCGCCTTGTTTTTTACCACCTTTGGCCTTTTGACCAGAGCCTTTGTGGAAACCATCGATGAGGTCAGCTCAAGCTGTGTAGAGGCGCTGGAGGCCACCGGGGCCGGAATCTTCCCCATTGTTTTCCAGGGGATTCTTCCGTCCTCTCTTCCGGGGGTCCTGACCTGGGTGCTTTATATGATTGAAACCAATATCCGGAGCTCTACCTTAATCGGAATCCTGACGGCGACGGGAATCGGGTATCTGTTCGATTTGTATTACAAACGCCTGGATTTTTCCTCTGCCAGTCTGGTGGTGCTGTCCATTGTGATTCTTGTGCTGTTGATTGAGGCCGTTTCCAACAAGATAAGAGAGGTAATCATGTAAATATGGAAAATGTAATTCAGAGACAGGCGGTTCCCATGGAGCTGGAGGCGCTGATGAGCAAAAACCGGCAGGGAAAGATAAAAATAGCTCCGCAAAATAAAAGCCGCACAGCGGTTAAGCTTTTAATCGCGGCTCTTGTTTTCATAACGGCGGCCGCCTTCATGTCCTTTGATTTTCAGGGAATTGATTTTGCCGGGGCCGTATCCGATACCCTTCACAATATACAGACGGTTTTCCTGGAGCCGAAGCTTACAAGAGATACGATAACAGGCGTTTTCTATCAGCTTTTTGTCACATTTTGTCTTGGAATTCTTTCAACGGTTCTTGGCGCATTTTTTGCTTTCTTTTGCGCGCTCCTCTGCGCAGGAAATCTGGCGGGCAGTTTTTCGGTCCATATCGTAAAAAGTATGGTTGCCGTGGTCCGGGCGGTGCCGACCGTCTTGTGGGTGCTTATTTTTGCGGTGTCCGCAGGCCTTGGAAGCGTGGCTGCGGTTGTGGGCCTGACCTTTCACAGCTTCGCCTATCTGACGAAGGCATATGCAGAGTCCATAGAAGAGGTGGATCCGGGGGTGATTGAAGCACTTCGGGCCGGCGGAGCCGGTTACTGGGAAATCGTATTTCAGGCGATTGTGCCGTCTGCCATTACCTACATGGTGGCGTGGACCTTTATGCGGTTTGAGATTAATTTTACCAACGCGGTGGCCATGGGAGCGGCTGCCGGGGCCGGCGGAATCGGGTTTAATCTGTTTATGGCGGGAAGCTTTTATTTTGACCTTCACGAGATGGGCTTCCTTACTTATGTGATTGTGATTGCCGTGGTGCTTCTGGAAATGGTATCTACCAGGGTTAAGAAAAAAGTAAAGTAAGTGGAAATGAGGAAAAGGAATGAAGAAGCAGCGTTTGTCGAAGATTCTTGCGAGATGTACAAGGGAAACGGTCCATACCCTTGCAGATGAAATACGGGCAGAGCATGACATTGTGATCGTAAAGGCTCCGGAAAAGTCGCTTGCCATGATAAAGATGAGGGAGCCGGTAAAGGAAACGCTCTTTTATCTGGGCGAGGTGATCATCTGCGAAGCCATCGTAAGCCTGGACGGCGTTAAGGGAATGGCTGCGCTCATGGGGGATGATTTTGATAAGGTTCTGGATATGGCGGTGATTGATGCGGCCTGCAGCCGGGGCGTTTTCCGGGAGGAGGCATTTTTAACGGAACTGGAAAAGGCGCAGGAGGAACGGCGGCAGAAGGAAAATGCAATGTTTATGAACACAATGGTAAACTTTAAATCGATGGATTCGGAGGTGCAGGGATGAAACCGCTTTATACGTTTGACGAAACCTTTGATTCTCAGAAAATATTCCGCACCCTGCTGGAGGCGATGTCAAATCCGGGAAGAAAGCTGTCTCTTGCCTCCGGAGCAGAAAAGCTTTACGGGGCCTGTCCGCAGCTTCTGGCAGCGGCGATGACGCTGCTGGACAGCAAGGTAAGCTTTCATGTATACGGCTCGCCGGAGCTGGAGGAGCAGATTGTCCTTCTGACCCATGCAGAAAAAGAAGAGGCCCAAAAGGCCGATTATCTGTTTGTAACCGGGGCTTCCTTCCTGGAGGAAGCATTTCGGGATGCAAAGCCGGGAACCCTTGCGGACCCGCACCTTTCCGCCACGCTGGTAATCCTGTGTGAGGACGGGAACGAGGAGGAGCTGGTATTAGAGGGACCTGGAATTAAGGGGAAGGAGACGGTGTCGCTGCCGGCGGAAGCAAAAAAAACCTTACAGCTTCGGGAAGCCCGGTGTTATGAATATCCTGCGGGAGTTGACATGATTTATATTACGGAATCCGGACAGGTTTTCTGCATTCCGAGACTGGTGAAGAGAGAGGATGTGTAAGCTATGGCATACGTTGCAGTTTCCGGCGGAGAAGAAGCCATCGAAGCAAGTATCCGGCTGCTGGAATATTACAGAAGCGGAACCGAAAAGGATCTTGAACTGGAAGTCATCGAAGAAAAAATGAGCCTTTTAGTCGATAAGGTTATGAGTGAGGCGGGTTTGTATTCCAAACGCTATGCCGCTCTGGCCTTAAAGCAGTGCGAGGGCTCTGTGGAGGAGGCGGTTTTCCTTCTGCGGGCGTACCGTTCCACTCTGAAAAGAAGCTATGATACCCGTGTGGCAGACACCGGGAACATGAGAATCGTAAGGCGGATTTCGGCCGCCTTTAAGGATATTCAGGGAGGCCAGATTTTGGGCGCCACCTATGACTATACACATAGACTGATGCATTTTGAACTGGAACATGAGGATGCAGAAAAGCTCCATGAGCGGATGGAGGAACTGATTCAGGAGCAGGAGCCGGCGCCGGAAGAATTCTGCGGCCGGGTATCGGATGAACTGAAGAAGGAAGGACTGATTGATTCCTATCCGGTAAATGAGGAAAAGCCCTTTGATATTACGGAGAATTTTCTGGAATTTCCTACGGTAAGAAGCGCCAGGCTGCAAACCCTGACGAGGGCGGATTCCGGGTTTATCTCCGGGCTGGCCTATTCGGTGCTTCGCGGCTTTGGACAGGTGCATCCGACTGTGGGAGAGCTTCGCTCCGGCTATGTGGAGCTGGAAATCCCTTATCTTCAGGACCCGGAGGAAAGTCTTTGGATTGGAGAGGTTTTTTTGTCTGAGGTGGAGGTATTCAACGAGGCGGATGAAAAGGACAAATTAAAGCTGGCATGCGGTTATGGAGCGGTATTTGGTAGAAATGAAAATAAAGCCATTGCCATGGCGGTCATCGACCGCGAGCTGGATGCAGGCGGGGATTATCCGACCCAGGATGAGGAATTCGTTCTGATGCACGGGGACAGTCTGGAGATGAACGGATTTATCTCCCATTTAAAGCTTCCTCATTATGTGACCTTCCAGTCCAAGCTGGATGCAGTGAGAAAAACAAGGAGAGGGAAGAACGATGGACAGATATAATTATGCCTTTTTAGATGAAAATTCCAAGCGGGAAATCCGAAGGTCGGTATTAAAGGCTGTTGCGGTTCCCGGCTATCAGGTTCCGTTTGGCTCCAGAGAGCTTCCAATCGGAAGAGGCTGGGGAACCGGAGGAATCCAGCTTACCCTTTCGCTCATCGGTCCGGAGGATACGCTGAAGGTCATCGACCAGGGCAGCGATGAAAGTGTAAATGCCGTAAATATCAAAAAATTCGTCAAAATGTGCACCGACGTTCCCTGTACCACAAGAACGCAGGAGGCAACCATTATCCAGACCCGCCATCGTGTGCCGGAAATCCCGTTAAAAAACAATCAGATTCTGGTCCTTCAGGTGCCGCTTCCGGAGCCGCTCCGGGTAGTGGAGGCCAGGGAAGAGGTGACAAAGAAGATGCATGCGGAGCAGGATTATGCGCCCATCTGGCTGCAGCTCTACGAAAGCCTTGTCAAATACAAAAAAGTGACAATCGGAACCGAATACCCATGCATGGCAGAGAACCGGTATATCATGAATCCCAGCCCGATTCCGAAGTTTGATAATCCCAAGCTTCACGAGGCCGAGTGCCTTTACCTGTTCGGAGCAGGAAGGGAGAAGAAAATCTATGCCATACCGCCTCATACCAGAGTGGTTTCTCTGGCATTTGACGACGTTCCCTTTGAGAAGGAAAGCTTTAAAGGAAAATGCTGCCGCCTCTGTGGAAGCACCGATACCTATCTGGATGAAATCTTTGATTCGGCCACCGGAGAAAAATATTACCAGTGTTCTGACACATCTTACTGCAGGGAGGTACGTTCGAAATGAATCAGAAGGAAACACCGGTCTTACGCATGAAAAATCTGACGGTCAGGTATGGGGAGGGCTGCCCCTTCTGCAAAACCAGTCTGGAAAAAAACAGATGCCGCATCTGCGGTACCGTATGGGCTGCCAATGATATCTCGCTGGAGGTATATCCGGGAGAGGTGCTTGGAATTGTGGGGGAAAGCGGCTCCGGAAAGTCAACACTGATGCAGAGCCTGTATTTTGATCTGGAGCCCACCGGGGGAGAGGCGTATCTGAAGAACTATGAAAACGGGGAAAAGAATATCTGGGATGCCAGCGCCTTTGAGAGAAGAAAAATCCGGAACAATATTATGGGAATGGTCTACCAGAATCCCATCCGGGGGCTGCGGATGGATTATTCTGCGGCAGGAAATATCGCAGAAAAAATCATTGCGGCAGGAAGCCGGAACGCGGGCCAGATGACAGAGCGGGCCAGGGAGCTTTTGGAGGCGGTGGAAATCCTGACCTCCCGCATGAGCGAGGCGCCGAAAAATTTTTCCGGGGGCATGCAGCAGAGAGTGCAGATTTCCAAGGCGCTGGCCAATAATCCCTCCCTTCTTTTACTGGACGAGGTGACAACGGGACTGGATCTGTCTGTTCAGGCAAAGGTTCTGGATTTAATCCGCAAAATTAAGGCAAAGTACGGGATCTCGATTCTTCTGGTTTCCCACGATCTGGCAGTCATACGGATGCTGGCAGACAGAACCATTGTCATGCTGGATGGAAAGGTTATCGAGAGCGGCCTTACGGACCAGATTTTGGAGGACCCTCAGCACGCTTATACGCAGCAGCTCGTATATTCTCTGCTGTAGATGAACCGATCAAGGAGACAAGACGATTATGATAGCGATTGAAAATGGCAGAATTGTTTTAAAAGACAGAATTTTAGAGGGAAAAGTCCTTTTGGTGGAGGAAGACCGAATTCACTCCTTTGCGGATGAAGTTCCAAAGAATGCAGAAAAAGTGATCAATGCCCATGAACGGTATATCGTTCCCGGCTTTATCGATGTGCATTCCGATAAAATCGAGCAGTTTATCCAGCCAAGACCCACTGCCAGACTGGATTTTGAACTGGCATTAAAGGAATGTGAAAGAGAACTGCTGCACCTGGGCATTACCACCATTTATCATTCCTTTTCCCTTTACAAGGACGAAAAGTTTGGGAAAAGCCCGCTGCGTACCAAGGAAAGCGTCCGTGAGATGGCGGCTCTGGTGAGAAATATCCACACAAGAAACCATCTGATCCATCACCGCTTTCATCTGAGAATTGAAATTGACAATCTGGAGGCATACGACATTGCCAGGTCCATGATTGAGGAAAATATGGCAGATGAAATCTCCTTTATGGACCACACTCCGGGACAGGGGCAGTACAAGGACCTTGCGATTTACTGTACGGTGCTTGCCAGGTACCACGAGCGTCCGGATATGTCCAGGGAAGAGATGGAGGCGATTGCAGAAAAAGAAAAGAACAAAGAAAGATTGACCTTCGAGCAGATGAAGGAGCTGTGCAGCCTGGCCCATGCCCATGGAATCGCGGTGGCCTCCCATGATGACGATACGCCGGAAAAGCTGGATATCAATAAGAAAATCAATGTGGATATCAGCGAATTCCCGATTAATCTGGAAACGGCAGAATATGCGAAAAAGCTGGGGCTTGCCACGGTGGTAGGCGCCCCGAACATTCTGCTGGGAGGCTCTCATTCCGGCAATATGTCCGCAGCAGAGGCCATCTTAAATGACTGCGCCGACATTCTCTGCTCGGATTATTATCCGTCCGCCATGCTCCACGGCGTATTTACCATGAATTCCAAATATGGGGTAGGGCTTCCGGAGATGATTCAGAAGGTGTCCTTAAATCCGGCAAAGGCTCTGGGGATTGATAAGGATTACGGCTCCATCGAACCGGGCAAGAAAGCGGACCTTCTGGTGGTGGAAATCCTGGACGGCTATCCGGTGATTACCCATGTGATGGTAGACGGAAGAACCACGTCAAGAGTGGAATACAGGAGGTAGCGATGGAGATTCTCAGAATTGAAAATCTGGCAAAGAACTTTAAGATACACAATGCGGATAAGGAGATCCGCTCCTGCCAGAATGTGAACATGAGTCTGGAGGAAGGCCAGTTTATCGGGATTGTAGGGCTCTCCGGAGCCGGAAAATCCACCATTTTAAAATGCATTAACCGCACCTATCTGGCTACCACGGGGCGCATCCTCTATAACAGCCAGGCGTTTGGCGAGATTGATATGACGTCAGCCTCGGAGCGGGAGATTCTCTACCTGCGGAAAAATGAAATCGGTTATGTGTCCCAGTTTTTGAATGTGATGCCGCGGACAACGGCAAAGGAGCATGTCATGAGCGCTCTTTTGGATGGGGGAGTAAGCGGAGACGAGGCGAGAGAAAAGGCGGAGGAGATGCTCCGGTACTTCCGGCTTTCGGAAAACCTCTGGGACATTTATCCCAACACCTTTTCGGGAGGGGAACGGCTCCGCTTAAATCTGGCGCATACCATGGTGCGGCAGCCAAGGCTGATGCTTTTGGACGAGCCCACGGCCTCTCTGGACAATAAGACCAAGGTGCTGGTAAAGGATATGCTGATCAAGCTGAAGCGCCAGGGCACAAGCATGATCGGAATCTTTCATGACCTGGAGTTTATGGATGGTTTATGCGATCAGGTATTTAACATTTCAGAAGGGGTGATTTTATGATAAAAGCAGATTTCCACATGCATTCCAAAGTGTCAGACGGAAGCTTTTCCATCGCAGGGCTGGCAAAGCTTGCGGCGGGAAAAGGGATTGACGTAATTGCGGTAACCGACCATGACACCTTATCCCATGCGACCCAGATCGTGCCGGGGCTTCCGGTCCGGGTGCTGGCCGGAATTGAGATTTCCTGCTTTGATTATGAGGAAAATGTGCGGGTGCATATTCTGGGCTACCGAATCCGGGACATCGGCCGGGTAGAGCGCTTTGTGAAGCCGCTTTTGGAGAAACGGCACGAAAACTCTCTGAAGCAGGTGAAAATCCTGAAGGAAAACGGATTTTCCATCGAGGAAGAAAAGCTGAAGCGGGCAGACGGAAAGTATATTTACAAGCAGCATATTATGGAATATCTGGTAAATACCGGACAGGTGGAGGATATGTTTGGAGAATTTTACCAGAAGACCTTCAAGAACGGCGGAATCTGCGATTTTGATATCACATACCAGAATCCTTATCAGGCGGTGGAGATAATCCGGGAAAGCGGCGGAATGGCAGTTCTGGCCCACAGCGGCCAGCAGAAGAATTTCCGGCTGATTCCGGAGCTTGTAAAAAAAGGACTTTCCGGTTTGGAATTAAACCATCCGGCAAATTCTCCGGATGACCGAAAGCAGATTCGGAAATACGGAGAAGAATATGGATTATTTCTGACAGGCGGCAGTGATTTTCACGGGAGATATGAGAAGACCGAGCCGCAGGTGGGAGATTTCCTGTCCGAGGAAAGCGGAGTCAGGGCGATTTTCAGGGAATGGAGATAATCGTCTCGATAAAAAAGAAAAGCGGCGCAGCAGGGTTTCACCTTTGTCTCTGATTTTCAGAAAATAGAGATGAAGGTTTTTTGCTGTTATCCGGAATTATGTGGTATACTGATAACGTATATTTGCTGGAAATATTTTTTCAGCCAGAACAGGAGAAGCAGGCATGTTAAAGATAGGATGTCATTTGTCTTCCTCCAAGGGATATGAGGCGATGGGAAAGACTGCGGTTTCGATTCAGGCCGATACTTTCCAGTTCTTTACCAGAAATCCCCGCGGAACGAAGGCGAAAGCAATGAATGAAGCGGATGTTGCGAAATTTTTAAAGCTGGCCGGGGAAGAGGGAATTACTCCCATTCTGGCTCATGCACCATATATTTTGAATGCCTGTTCCGCAGATGAAGGGCTTCGGAATCTGGCCAGGGATACCATGGCCGACGATCTGGTACGGATGGAATATACGCCGGGAAATATGTATAATTTCCATCCGGGCTGTCATGTGGGGCAGGGAACGGAGGCGGGAATTGATTTCATCGCCGGGATGCTGAACCAGATCCTGAAGCCGGAGCAGCACACCATGGTCCTGCTGGAAACCATGGCAGGAAAGGGAAGTGAAATCGGCGGACGGTTTGAGGAATTGCGAAAGATCCGGGACCGGGTGGAGCTTCGCAGTCATGTGGGCATCTGCCTGGACACCTGTCATGTGTGGGACGGCGGCTATGATATCGCAGAGCACCTGGACGAGGTGGTGGATGAATTCGACCGGGTGATTGGCCTGGAGCATCTGAAGGCGGTTCATTTGAATGACAGCATGAATCCGCTGGGGGCAGGAAAGGACCGCCATGCAAGAATCGGGGAGGGCCATATCGGATATGAGGCCCTGGCCCGCGTGGTACGTCATCCGGCACTGCGGGCGCTGCCATTTTATCTGGAAACGCCGAATGAGCTGGACGGTTATGCCAGGGAGATTGCCATGATGCGGGAAGCCTGGGAGCGTTGAGAAACCGGATGCAGAAACAGTGAATAACCGGGATAAAGTGAGGAGGATTTAAAAATGGGAATTATTAAGGCAGTGACCGGCGCAGTCGGAGGCGCATTTGCAGACCAGTGGCTGGAAGTGGTGGAGCCGGGAGAGATGGGGGACCAGACGGTATTTACGGCCGGCGTGAGAACCAGAAAAGGGGAGAATGTAAAAGGAACGGACCATACGGTTTCCAATGGTTCGGTGATTCATGTTTATCCGAACCAGTTTATGATTCTGACAGACGGCGGAAAGATTGTGGATTATACGGCGGAGGAGGGATATTATAAGGTAAATCATTCTTCCATGCCGTCCATGTTCAACGGCCAGTTCGGGGATTCGCTGAAGGAGGCCTTTAACCGGATTCGGTTCGGCGGTGTGACGCCTGGGGCGCAGAAAGTGTACTATATCAATCTGCAGGAAATCAAGGGTATCAAGTTCGGAACCCGGAATCCGATTAATTATTTTGACAATTTTTATAATGCGGAGCTGTTTTTAAGGGCGCACGGTACCTATTCCATCAAGATTACCGACCCGATTCAGTTTTATGCAGAGGTGATTCCGAAAAATGCAGAGCATGTGGAGATTGATTCCATCAATGAGCAGTATCTGGCGGAATTTTTGGAGGCGCTCCAGACTTCCATCAATCAGATGTCGGCGGATGGAGTGCGGATTTCCTTCGTGGCCTCCAAGGGCCGGGAGCTTGGAAAATACATGGCGGATACCCTGGACGGCGACTGGAAGCAGATGCGCGGTATGGAAATCCAGTCGGTGGGGATCGCCAGCATCAGCTATGATGAGGAATCCCAGAAGTTGATCAATATGCGGAATCAGGGCGCGATGCTGGGTGACCCTTCCATCCGCGAGGGCTATGTCCAGGGCGCGATTGCAGAAGGCCTTAAAAATGCCGGCTCCAATTCCAACGGCGCTATGGCCGGCTTCATGGGGATGGGCGTCGGCATGCAGGCCGGAGGCGGCTTTATGGGAGCGGCATCTGCGGCCAATATGCAGCAGATG
>JAUNPZ010000011.1:41494-43041 GCA_030536455.1 Lachnospiraceae bacterium
AAATTCTGCAGCGAATGCGGAAAACCAAGAGGTTAGGGTATGGCTGCGATTACATATAAATGTCCAAACTGCGGAGGCGGGCTGGTATTTGACCCGAAGGCGCAGACATATAAATGTGAGTACTGTCTGTCCGGTTTTTCTCTGACAGAGCTGGAAGCGCTGGCAGGAGCAGACGGCGGGACAGCT
This sequence comes from Lachnospiraceae bacterium, assembly GCA_030536455.1. Lineage (GTDB taxonomy): Bacteria > Bacillota > Clostridia > Lachnospirales > Lachnospiraceae > Caccovicinus. The sequence goes on from JAUNPZ010000011.1 coordinate 41,681, forward strand.
CAGGAAGCAGGGACTGGGCAGAATGCAGGGATTGGGCAGGAAGCAGCCGGAGCGCGGCTTTATCACTGCCCAAGCTGCGGAGCGGAGATTGTGACGGATGAGACAACTGCCGCCACCTTCTGCTATTACTGCCACAACCCGGTGATTCTGGAGGGACGTCTGGACGGAAGCGCTCAGCCGGATTATGTGATTCCATTTGCAATCGGGCGGAAGCAGGCCGAGGAGATGTTTCAGCAGTGGATTGGGAAAAAACGGTATGTGCCGTCGGGCTTTTATTCGAAAAAACAGATTGCGTCCATGACGGGCGTATATTTCCCCTACTGGCTTTATAGCTGCCAGGTGGATGGTGAGCTGGAGGCCGAGGGTGTGAAGCTTCGGATGTGGGATGCAGGCAGTCTGCGTTATACGGAGCGAAAGACTTTTGAGGTCAGCCGGCGGGGAACCATGTCGGTCCGCCATATGGCAAGAAATGCATTGAAAAAGGCGAACCGGATGCTTGCGGAAGGGGTGCTTCCGTTCCAGATGGAAGGCTTGCAGGAATTTCAGATGGGATATCTTTCCGGATTTGTGGCGGAAAAACGGGATATGGAACAGCAGCAGTTTGCGGCAGAGGTTGAACAGGAGGTTCAGAATTTTGCCGTCAGCAGTTTAAAGAACAGTGCGGAGGGGTATTCCAGCCTGAATGTGCGCCGTCAGCGGGCGGATATCCAGGATGCCAGATGGCGCTACGGCCTGTTCCCGGTGTGGACGCTGACGTATAAGGGGCCGAAGGATGGAACGATTTACTATTTTGCCATGAACGGACAGACCGGGAAAATCTGCGGGAAGCTTCCGGTGGATAAGAGAAAGCTGGCGGTACTGTTTCTGACCGTATTTGTTCCGATTCTGGCTTTCCTGCTGATTGGAGGGTATTTCATATGAAAAAATGGCGGAGAAACCGGTATCGGCTCGGAATCGTGTTCCTGCTTGCGGCCGTCTGGCTGATGTGGCCGGCATTCGGCTTTGGGCAAAGGGCGGGACATGCATCCCGGACGGCCTGGCTGACGGGAGGCGCGGGCACGGCGTATGCCTCCGGACTTTCGGACGGCTCGTCCCGTGTCTTTGATTACGCAGGGCTTTTTGATTCGGAGGAGACAGCGCTTCTGGAGGAGAAGGCCGGGCAGATGCGGGAGGATATGAAGGTGGAGGCGGTGGTTCTGACGGTGGAGGACGCCGGAGGACGGAGCGCCGCGGAAACGGCGGACCGGTTTTATTTTGAAAATGGCTTTTCTGATTCCTTCCATGAAAATGGCCTGGTGATGCTGATTGATATGGATAACCGGGAGCTTTATCTGGGAACCTACGGCTCGATGATCCGCATT
>JAUNPZ010000011.1:43141-45356 GCA_030536455.1 Lachnospiraceae bacterium
GGAAGAAGCACGGCGAGAGCGGTCCATTTGACGGATCTGGTCTCTTTTTTTATGGTCAGACAGGTGGTGGAGCAGGGCCAGTGGAACAGGCAGAAGAGCACCATGGAGAGGGCGGTCTGCCAGGTCCATCCGTGCGCCGTCAGAAGCTCCTTCATCGCTGCGGTGCTGGTCATCTCGGCCAGGATACCGGTCTGCATGTAAGCCATGAAGACAATGGGGAGGACGATTTCATTGGCCGAGAATCCCAGGAGAAAGGCAGCAAGAATTACCCCGTCTAAGCCCATCAGACGGCCCAGCGGGTCCAGGATGCAGGTGAGGCGAAAAAGCAGACTTTCACTACCCACGGAAACATTGGCCAGGAGCCAGATGAGAAAACCGGCAGGAGCAGCCACTGCCGCAGCTCTTCCAAGAACGAACAGGGTGCGGTCGAAGAGGGAGCGGAGGATAACCCTCCCAATCTGAGGGCGGCGGTAAGGGGGAAGCTCCAGGGTGAAGGAGGACGGGACGCCCTTCAGCACCGTGCGGGAAAGCAGCCAGGAAGCGGCCATGGTGGCAGAAATGCTGACCAGAAGGATTGTGGTCAACGCTAGGGCGGCGGCCATGGAGCGGAGCCAGCCGGCGCCTGCACCGGCGGCCAGAAACAGGGTGATCAAGGTGAACAGCGTGGGAAAACGGCCGTTGCAGGGCGTGAGGGAATTGGTAAGAATGGCAATCAGCCGCTCTCTGGGAGAATCGATGATGCGGCAGCCGGTGACTCCGGCCGCATTGCAGCCAAGTCCCATGGCCATGGTCAGACACTGCTTGCCGCAGGAATGGCAGGCCGCAAAGGCCGGGTCCATGTGAAAGGCCGCTCTCGGCAGATATCCCAAATCCTCCAGGAGCGTGAACAGAGGAAAGAAGATGGCCATGGGCGGAAGCATGACGGAAATCACCCAGGCCAGAACCCGGTAGATGCCGTATACGAAGCAGTTGATGAACCAGAGCGGGGCATGCAGCGCAGTCAGTCCGGAGGCCATCCGGCCCTCCAGAGAAAACAGGGCCTCCCAGAGCAGACGGGAGGGATAGTTTGCCCCGGCCATGGTGAGCCAGAATACGAAAAAGAGCAGAAGCAGCAGGAGGCAGGTCCCGGAAAAACGCCCGGTTACAAGGCGGTCCACCCGTTCCTCCAGCTTCCGGTAATTGACCTTCGTGTACCGGACCGTTTCCGCCGCCAGCTTTTTTGGGGAAAAGTCCAGGCAGTCGTAGGAATAGAGCCGGTTCCAGGCGCTGGCGATGGCGGCCTTCACATCATCCAGGGAAGCCGGACAATGTCCGCAGCAGGGAACCACCGGAATCTGCAGCACATCTTCCAGAAGCTCAAAGTCGATGACAATCCCTTTCCGGCGCGCTTCATCGCACAGATTTACGCAGAGGACGGTGGGGACAGAAGACTCTTTGACAGAGGGAAGAGCCAGAATCTGAGCCAGCAGGCGAAGTCCCCGCTCCAGACAGGTGGCATCACAGACCAGGGCGATGATATCAGCCTGACCGGAGTTCAGATAGCGCTCGGCCACCCGCTCCTCCTCCGAGTGGGAGGACAGGGAGTAGGTTCCGGGAAGGTCAACGAGCTGATATTCCTGTTCCATATAAGTATAGGCGCCCTGAGCGGTGGAAACTGTGACGCCTGCCCAGTTTGCCGTGTGCTGGTGCATGCCGGTCAGACGGTTAAAAATCGTACTTTTTCCCACATTGGGATTGCCGGTCAGCGCTACCGTGATTCTGTTTTGGTCCATAGACTCACTCATTTTATAAACTGCGGTTAAAAGTAAGGTATGCGGGGGGACGAGAAAAAGTGATTTTATGGAAAATATTGACTTTTTTCTAAAGCTGGATTATGATTCTTGTATATCGGTAGAAAGCAAGCTGAATGGAGCCGGGAATAAAGGAGTTCGTGTTATGGCAAGAATCATCGGATATTTTAAACAATCAATCATCGAGCTTCTAAATTTAAATGGTGTTAGATGTGATACACCCATTTATCTTGGTGAAAGCAATGTGGAACATATGAAAAAACGGCATCCATATGAATACGACAAGTATTTTTCGGATATTTCAGAGATTATTTCAGAACCGGATTATGTTGGAGTGAATCCTTCGGATAATTCCATAGGTTTTGTAAAAGAGTATTTTGTATCTGGTGAATATGTGAGAGTGGCGGTTCGTGTGACAATGAAAG
>JAUNPZ010000012.1:0-5480 GCA_030536455.1 Lachnospiraceae bacterium
CCGGTTTCTTCACCTCAATCGCCGTAACCGCCGTCAGATACTCGGTATTCTGCATCCGGTCATCCGGGAAGGACAGGGCTCCGGTCACCCGGTAGATTCCCTCTGTACCCATCCGGAAGCTGCTGGTATCCCAGGTTACATTCGCCCATCCCATGGTTCCGTCCGATAATGCAACCTCCACCACATCAGGAAGGCCGCACTGGTCGATGGATGTTTTCTCATCCACAGTCACCAGCTTCGGGGAAATGACCTTTGTAATCTCCGGAATCTCCGCCAGCTCCTTATCACCAATCAGCTTTAACTGCTTCACCTTAATCGGTCCGGCCACGGCATCCACAGTTTCAATTTCCCCGCAGATCAGCACATACCGGGTAGTAAGGGCCTCCTCCAGATGGAAATCATAGCAGGCGTTGTTGGTGACCTGCTTGCTGTCATCCACTACATGGTCCCTGGAATTTTCTTTGTATACGCCCGGAATCGGATTCCACTGGCTTCCATGCTCCGTTTCCAGCGGATTCGGAGTCGCGGGGTCCTTTGTTTCATCCATGGGGCTTCCGCTTGTGCTGCCGTCCAGCTCCTCATAGGCCTCCCCAGCATCGGCCGAATACATGGCAAAATTATGAAGGCGGAACTGCTTGGAGGAGCCAATCGAGCCCAGCTCATAATAAATCTCATCAAAGGTGCGCTCGGCTCCCAGGTCAATCGCTGCCCAGTGGAAAAATCCATGGTTTCCTTCTGCTTTCTCTGCAATCAGGCCGCTGTTGGTCGCCCATTCGGTGCGGTCATTTCCGTCAATCAGGTATTCTGCCGGATTATCCTTCGTGCCGCTGACGGCCTTGATGGAGGCGGTGCCGCCGACTTCCCGGCTCATGGCCCAGTTGACGCGGGTATCCGAAACATCATCGGTTACCAGAATCCGCATCTGCGCCTCTACCTCATTGGGGTTGCAGAGATTCTTTTCCTGCTCGGCTTCCCCGGTGATATCCAGCGTCCCGGTGACGATGTACTCGCCTTTCACCGCCTTATCGTACTCGCCCATCTCCCACTCTACCGGAACCCGTTCCTCCACTTCGCCTTCCACATACACGCTGACTCTGGACGGCAGATAGATATTGGAGAAATCGGTTCCTTCCAGAACCTTAAGCGGCTCCGGCTCTACGGCCCAGTAAATATCACGTTCCTGGTCCTTGGGGTCAAATCCATCCGGGAACACATAGTCCTCGATGTCATGCTTCACCAGCTGCAGGTCTCCCAGATACATGGTAACATCCTCAAATGGCACCGGGCTGTCATTCTTCCGGTACAGGCCCCACTTGGAGCGGTTCATCTGATTGGCGGCGGAAGACTTGTTATATTCACGGAATATACCGTCCTCGTCTGCCCTCTCCGGCCGTCTCCAGCTGTCGAACTCCTGTCCGGTCTCCAGAAGCAGAATCTTATTCTCCGGGTCGGATACATCCTGAAGCCGGATATAGGCGTATCCCTTCTCCGCCGTATAGGTGGCAATCTCCGCTTCAATCCATCTGCCAAGGACCGCGTCCATCGGAACCGGCTCGCCAATCAGGATTTCCTCCGCCGTCGCCACATGTCCGCAGTCCGAACCGTAAAAATACAGTCCTTCATCCGTCACGCTCAGGGTAAATACCGGCATGCTGGCCTCGTCTCCCTGGGTGGCCTTGGTCTGGAAAATATGGAAAAACGACCCTTTATCCGGAAGCGGCGTATCCTCCGGCAGGAAGAATTTCCAATGGTTCGTCAGAACCTCTCCGTGCCAGCTGTTGATATTCCGGTTCTTTGCTTCTGTCTTAATCTCGATTCTCTGGCGGTCCACGATGCTGGTATTCCGGTCAAAGTCCTTTGCGTCGTGCAGATAATACTGGAACACATGCGTATCCTCCAGAGAAACCTTCGCCGTTCTGGCAGCGTCACTGGCGGTAGCGACACTCAAATCCACCACCTTCAGGTTGCCGTTGTCCTTCCAGTTCGCTGCTCCTTCCACATAGCAGTTGTCCCCTTCCGGTCCTTCGATGTTGTCCTTTTTATCTCCGTTCTCGGCTCCGCGCTCAAATACATGGGACAACACCACGCCCGGGTCATCCGAATAAGACATATCCACTCTGGTCACCACATCATGGTCGCCCACATACTCCTCGTAATCGGAGCGCCAGTCATAGCCTTCTGTCTCGTCTGTCAGAAGGACCATCGAATCCATCTCCGTCTTTCCGCCGGATACCGGCTTCGATGCAGAGCTGCTCTCCTCCTTCCCGGCCACAGAGCTGGTGCCCACACGCGCGTCATCCTTTTCCTGACGGTCTTTTTCTGCTGCGGATTCCCGTCCGGTTTCCGCCGTTTTCGTCTCCTGCGTATTCACCGGTGCGCCCGCCGCTGCCGCCGTCATCACCATGGATACGGACAGCAGTACCGACAGGGCGGACCTTGCCGCTCCTTTTATCTGTTTTCTCATATGCTTCCTCCTGAATCCGTCTTTACACCAGACCTAACAGCCGTGGAATCAGCATGGTAATGGGCTCCACATACGTTACCAGCAGAAGCACAACTGCGGTTACGCCAAAGAACGGGAGAAGCCGTTTGATAATGGTCTCAATGGAGGTATTCGCCACACGGCAGCCGGTAAACATAACCGTTCCAACCGGAGGGGTAATGGCTCCGATGCAGAGGTTAAAAGTAATCATCAGACCAAACTGTACCGGATGCATACCGAAGCTCTGGCAGATTGGCAGGAAGATCGGGGTGAAAATCAGGATAGCCGGGGTCGGGTCCATGAAGGTTCCCAGTACCAGGAGGAAAAGGTTCATAATCAGAAGGATAATGTACTTGTTGGTGGTAATGCCCATCAGCGCTCCTGCAACGATTTTCGGAATTCCGGTAAATGCCATTACATAGGACATAATGGAGGAAATTCCAATCATAATGATGATGATGGAGGTCATGTTGGCCGCCTCTAACAGGTAAGCCGGAAGGTCCTTGATTTTAATATTGCGGTAAATCAGGCCCAAAATCAGAGAGTAGGCCACTGCGATGCCGGAGCCCTCCGTCGCGGTAAATGCGCCGATCAGGATGCCGCCGATTACGACTACGATCATCATCAGACATGGAATGGCGTCCAGCAGCACCCGCAGGCTTTCCTTTAAGCCGAAATTCTCGGTATTCCGGTAACCCAGGCGCTTTGCCATGATTCCGGCTACCACCATGTTGCCAAGGCCCCAGAGGATGCCCGGCATGTAGCCTGCCATGAACAAAGCACTGATGGAAACCGTTCCTGCTACTGTCGCATACACAATCAGAGTATTGCTTGGAGGAATCATCATACCGGTGGGGGCCGAAGCGATGTTGACTGCCGCGTAGTAGCTCTTGTCGTAGCCTTCTTCCTCCTCAATCGGACCCATGATGCCGCCGATTGCGGCTGCCGCTGCACATCCGGAGCCGGATACCGCGCCGAACAGCATGTTCGCTACGATATTGGTCTGGGCCAGGGAGCCCGGAAGACGTCCGGCCAGCAGCTTTGCACAGTTTACCAGCTTCTTGGCGATGCCGCCGTTGTTCATCAGAACACCGGCCAGGATGAAGAATGGAATCGCCATCAGGGAGAAGCTGTTGGTTCCGGCGAACATCTTCTGCGCCGAAATCAGGATTGCTTTATCCGGGGAAGAGATTACCACCATGGCGAGGGCCGAAGCCACGCCGATGGAGATACATACCGGTGAACCAATCACCAGCAGTAAAAATACCAGGATTAACATGATGAATCCGCATACCATCGCCTGACTCATGATGGCTCACCTCCTTTACATGCTTTTACTTTTTCGATTATATTGCAGATGGTGTATAAGGTGGTCAGGATGCCGCTTAACGGAAGGGCCGCATACACATAGCCCATGCTGATGGTAAGAGCCGCGTCTCTCTGGGGAATGCCTACCTTAAGCGCCATGAATCCGCCGACTAACAGGATGCATACCGCAAATCCCAGGATAGCGAATTCGGTTACGAAATCCAGCACAAGCTGAACCTTCGGAGACATATGCTCCTTGAAATAGCCGATGCACATGTGCTCCCGCTTTCCGAAAATGTACGCTGCATTTATCAGGACCAGCCATACAAACAGGTACTTTGCAAGGGTTTCCGTCCACGGAATCGGCTTGCTGAATATGTATCTTGCCACAACCTGCCATACCACCAGAACTACGGTGATGGCAAACAGGGTGATACTCAGCTTCTCTGCCACGAAATCAAGAACCGCTCTGAGTTTCTTCATGATGTTCTCCTCCGGAATTATTTCATTGCCTGTACAGCGTCGTAAACTTCCTTAATCTTTGCATTTTCTGCAACCAGCTTCTCATTGGTGGGAGCGATGGCTGCCTTGAAGGATTCGATGTCTACATCGTCGGTAATGGTTACCTTGGAAGTGTCTAAAGATGCCATCAGCTTGTCCACGTCTGCCTGCCACTGAACCTGAACCTTGTCGATTGCTTCGCTGCAGAGCTGGTCGAATACGGCGCGGTCTTCCTCAGACATGCTGTAATATACGTCCTTGTTGATGATCAGCCAGTCCGGAACAATCAGGTGGTTGGTCTGGGACCAGAACGGAGCAACCTCATAATACTTGGAATTTACATAGGTGATTTCGTTGTTTTCCGCACCGTCTACAACGCCGGACTGGATTGCGGTATACATCTCGCCCATCGCCATCGGAGTCGCGCTGCCGCCGAATGCATTCATCATGTTTACATAGATGTCGGACTCCATGGTACGGATTTTTAAGCCCTTCATATCGTCTACGCTTTTAATCGGTGTCTTTGCGGTGAACATGCTTCTGGTGCCTGCCGGCATGTAGGTTGCGATACGGAAGCCGTACTGCTCGGTATCGGATTTCACGGTTTCCATCACCGGAGATTCCTTCACGAACTTGATTGCCTCATCCACGTTGTCGAATAAGAACGGCATGTCAAATGCCTTAAAATAATCGGATACGCTGCCCGGATGGGTATTGTTTACGATGGACATCTCGATTACACCGCTCTGTACCTGCTCTAAGGTCTCTCTCTGAGCGCCCAGCGTCTCGTTGGGGAACAGCTGGATTTCGTAACGGCCGTCGGTCTTCTCCTTGAATTCCTTGCTGAACTCCTCCATCACGCGGTACTGCGGATGATCCTCGGTCTGGTTGAAAGCCATTCTCCATACCTTGGTGGAACCGGAGGCTGCCTTCTGCTCACCTGCTGCCTCAGTCTTTGCTCCGGAAGCCGGCGCCTCTGCATTGGAGGAGCCGCCGCAGCCTGCCAGCATGGCCGCTGCCATGGAAACTGCGAAAAGGGTTGCTGCTGCTTTGCTGAATAAATTCTTTTTCATCTCAATTCTCCTTTTTTGTTTTTCTTTCTGTACAAAGTATAGCAGTCCGGGGACGGAAAAAAATGCACTTTCCGCCCCTGCCGTGTGTACTTTCCGTGCACAGGCGGCCCCTCCGC
>JAUNPZ010000012.1:5580-45027 GCA_030536455.1 Lachnospiraceae bacterium
AATGCACTTTCCGCCCCTGCCGTGTGTACTTTCCGTGCACAGGCGGCCCCTCCGCTTTTACTGTGCGCCCCCGTCCTCCCGGAATGCCGTGGGCGTACATCCGTAGAATTTCTTAAAGGAACGCGCGAAATACTGCTGGTTGCTGTATCCCACCAGCTCGGAAATCTCCTGAATCCTCCGGTCGGAATGCTTCAGAAGCTCCCCGGCCTGCTCCATCCTCCGCTTCTGCAGATAATCGGAAAAGCTGCTTCCCGTCTCCGCCTTGAACACCCGGCGCACATAGTTGGAGCTGAAATGCAGCTCGTCCGCCAGAAGCTCCAGGCTGAACTCCTCGTCGCAGAGCCGCTGTTCAATCACGGCCTTCGCCTCCCGCACCATGCGGGCCCCGTCGCTCTCGTCCCGCCGCGCAAACTGCTGGCAGCATTTTTCGATGTAGCTCTCCAGCACCGCCTTGGCCTCCAGAAGGCTTCCGTGGACAAAATGATGCTTCAGGTAGTTCAGCACCTGGTCGTCCTTCCATGCCAGCGTCTCCTCCCCCGCGCCGGAGACCGCATCGGAAATCTGCAGCACCAGCTTCACCAGAGAGATGCTGATGTACTCAATCTGCTCGATGGAAAAGGACGCATAATATTCCATCAGCTTGTCCAACTCCTTCCCGGCCGCCTTTTCCCGGCCTCTCCGGACCGCCGCAAGAAGCTGGTTCTGTAACTGCTCCTCGATTTTTAAGTCCGAGGCGGTTTCCCCCTGTCCGGCCAGCTCCGCGTAGACGATGACCCGCTGCTCCTGGTGGAGCTTTCCCCGCCACAGGTCGCAGGCCTCCTCATAGGACTGGGAAAGACCGGAAAATGCCCCGTACACCTGTCCCACCGCGCAGCGCAGGCGGATTCCATGATGCTGCTCCATGCCGAGACAGATGCGCTCCATCCCGTTCCGGATGTCCTGCTGCAGACGGTTCCGGCTCTGGCCCTGACGGCCGAACAGCAGCACATACCGGTTCTTTCCATGGGAGCCGCCCAGTATCCGGATATCCGGCTCCATATAGCTTTCCAGGATCAGCCCCAGATACTGCTCCATCAGTTCCTCCTTCACCGGGCGGTCCTCCTGCTCCTCCCGGATTACCGCCGCGCCGTACCAGCCGTTTCCGGACGGGAACCGGAATTCCTCTGTCAGTTCTCCGGCCTCCTCCTCTCTTCCCTCCAGAATCAGGCCCAGAAGCCGCTCCTTCCGGTAGCGCTTTCCCGCCTCAATCTGCTCCGACATGCTTAACAGGTTTTTCTCCAGCTGGTTCTTCTCCTCCAGCACGCCTCTGGCCTTCTCCAGCACCTCCACCAGATCCCGCGGCAGAAAGGGCTTTAACAGATATTCCCGGACCCCCATCTGCATGGCTGCCCTGGCATAGGAAAACTCGTCGTAGCCGCTGACCACGATAACCGGCATGCTGTCCCGCAGACGGCGCACCTCCTCTATCAGCTCCAGCCCATTTACCTTCGGCATACAGATATCCGTCACCAGAATATCCGGCTCCAGCTCCTTTAACAGCTTCAGGGCCTCCGCCCCGTCCTTCGCCGCTCCTGCCACATGAAACTCCGTGCCGGATTCATTAATCCATTTCACAATACCGTTTCTTACATCCTCTTCATCTTCCGCGATTAATATGCGATACATCTTCCGCCATTCCTTCCGTATGATTGACCGGGATGGTGACCACCGCCCGGAGCCCCCTTGTCTCTCCGGCATACAGCCGCAGTCCATAGGCCTCCCCGTAGTACAGCCGCAGCCGGTTGTTTACATTATAGATTCCATAGCCGGTGTCCGAGTCCACCTCGCCCTTCTCAAGCTTCTCATTTAACCGGTCCAGCTTCTCCTCCGGGATTCCCTGGCCGTCATCCTCCACGGAAAGCTCCAGGTGCCTCCCCCAGATTTCTCCCCGTATCCATACATGTCCCTGCTCCTCCTTCACATGGATTCCATGATAGAGGGCATTCTCCACCAGCGGCTGCAGCACCAGCTTTACCGTATAGCACCACTGGATTTCCTCCGGGACGGAGATTTCGTAATTCAGGCTGGATTTAAAGCGGATTTTCTGGATTTCCAGATAGCTTCTTGCATGGGCGATTTCCTCCCGGATGGGGATGCTCTCCTTGCCCTTGCTTAAGCTGATGCGGAAATACCGGCCCAGCGCATTGGATATCAGACTGATTTCCTCCGCCCCCTGGCTCACCGCCTGCCAGGTAATCATATTCAGGGTATTGTAAAGGAAATGGGGATTAATCTGCGCCTGCAGCGCCTCCAGCTCCGCCTTCCGCTTCTGCTTCTGGATTTCCTTTACCTGCTCCTTCTCCTCCTCCAGCGCGCGGATGTGCTTCTGGATGGTGTCCAGCATCTGGTTAAAGCTCTTCCCCAGTCTTCCGATTTCATCCTCATAGCAGTAGGCGAAACGCTCCTCGTAGCGAGCCTCCTCCGCCCGCTCCATCTTCTCCGCCAGGGCCTTCATCTCCACCGTCAAAAGATGGGACATCCACAGGATGACGCCCAGGCACAGGATGCTGGTCACGGCATTTTCCAGTATCAGGAAGATGCGGACCTGCCACAAATCCTCCATCACATAGTCCTTGTCCGCAAGGCCGTACATCCGCCACCGGTTCACCTTCATTCTGGCCGCCGCCACATAATACTGCTCCGAACCGGACTCCACCGTGTCGTAGCACTCATTTCCCATGGCTTCCCCGATTTCCAGAAGCTGCTCCTGAAGCCCGGTATCCGGCGCATAACAAAAATCCGTAATCATCTTTCCCGCCTCGTCCGTCACATACAGATTTCCGAACATCTCGCTGGCGCCCAGCAGATATTCCGTCAGCGCCTTCTGGGACAGATTCACCACATAGTAGATATTCTCCCCGTTCAGCTTCTGCCGGTAAACCACCGGGATAATCCGGCTGCTGCTCTCATACAGCGGATTGTCCATGGCCGGGAACCAGGCCACCGTCTCCCATGGTTTGTATACAAAATACCGATACATCTCCGTGTCCTCAAACACCACATCCTTTTTCCGGGTAGTCAGATAATCGTCAAAGATGTATTTGGAGGTGCAGATGTACATGGAGTCTACAAAATCATCGCTGGTCTCGATTTCAAATATGGTGTTGGCCAGCTTTCCGGCCAGCACCGGGTCATACTCCATCCTCTCGTCCTGAAGAAAGGCATTCAGCGGCGTGGTGTAGGATAAGTTGCTGCTGATGGCGCTGACCTTCCGGGCCAGACCTGTGAATTTTTCATCCAGATGCAGATTAATCTGCCGCAGGATGTCCTGGGAATGCTTCCGGAACTTGTCCGACGCGCTTCGGTTGGCGTAGATATAAAAGGACAGGCTGGAAAGAAGCATGTTCGCCGTCAAAAGGACACAGAAGGTCAGGATGATCTTCACCTCAAACCGGCTGTTCCGAATCCTCTTCCGCAGTTGTTTCATGAAAATATCCCCCCTTTACCCGTTTTCCCGGCCGGCCTTCTGCTCCCCCTGCCGCCAGGGATGCATGGGATGAAATGTTTCAATCCGGATTTCCCGGCCAATATTGTTTCGGATTCCGGTCTGGTAGGCCTCCTGGTAGCGGCGGCTCAAGTCCTCCAGTTCCTCCGTCATATCCCCTTCCCCGAAAATCAGATTCTTCATGGTGTCGTACAGGTCGCTGCCCTGTACGTTTACCGCATTGGCGTTCCTCTCATGGGGCGTTCTCGGCCACATGGATTCCCCGTTCTGTACCTGAAAATAATGAGAAGAACCCGATGCCCCGGCATTTTCCCGGATATCCGCAAACAGGCTGCAGCCCAGCTCCTGCTCCTGGTAGCGCTCCAGATACGTCCGATTGGCAAATAACGCCCGGTACACCTTCCAGGCCGCATCCAGATTCTCACTTTTGGCATTAAAGAGGAAGGCATTTCCCAGAGTATATTCCTGGCTTCCTCTGATCCGTCCGGATGTGGTGGGAAGCCCGGTGCAGCCCCATTCCTCCTCCATGGGGAACTGCTCCGTCAGGCTTCCCTTCTCCGAATAGTTGTAGGAGATGTACATGCCGATCTTTCCATCTGAAAAGAGCTGGCGCAACGGCGCGATATCCATCTGATGGCAGTTTGGGTAGGCACAGTCCTCCCCCATCAGCTCCCGCCACTGCAGAAGAAGGGGCTCATACGGGGTAAAATCATAACACCCCCGCTGAAAATCATAACCCGCCTTGATGCCCAGCTCCTTCGTTCCCTGCGGAAGGATGGAGCGGTCCAGGGCAAGCTTCGCTGTATTTAAGTTAGCGGCAAAGCCGTAGATTCCCTCTGCCGAAAGCCGTGTGGTAATCTGCCTGGCAGCAGACACCACCTCCTCCATGGTTTTCGGCAGCTCCCGGATTCCGGCCCGCCTGAAAATTTCCTTGTTATAATAAAGCCGCGCCGTCACCGCCCCGGTGGGAACAAAGTAACACCGGCCTCCGATGACGTTAATCCCGTCAAACAGCACGCTCTGAAACTCCTTGCAGAATTCCTCGTCCATATAGGGCATCAGGTCCGCAAACTGGTTCTTCGGCATAAACGCGTCAAAGACCTGAGGGGTGTAGCACATCATGTCCGGCGCGTTGTGGCTCTGAAAGGCCGCCTGGAGCGACTGGAAATAGTTATCGGAATAAATCTTATACTCCACCCGGATATGGTCCGGGTTGCTGCGGTTGTAATCCTCAATCCGCATCCGCTGGAAGCTGGCATCGTGATAATCCTTGGTCCAGATGGTCACCACCGTTTCCTCCGTTTCCTCCGGCTCTGTCTTCGGCGTCCCGCAGCCGGAAAAAAGCAGACCGGATGTAAGAAGCGCCGCCGCAAAAAGCAGAACCGCTCCAAACAGGATACACACCCTGATATATATTTTTCTCATCGGATATTCTCCCCCCGTGCAAAAAAAGAAGCGGCCCCAAACCTTGCTTCGTCCGGGCCGCTTCTGCTGTAAAGTGTTTCATTCCAGGTAAAATCTTACTTCCGAATTTCCTTCACCACGTTCTTCAGTTCTTCATCCTGGCAGTTATCCCAGAAAAATTCATCAAAGCCTCTGGTTGCGAAAGCGCCCTTTACCAGCTCCTGGTCCATATCCTTTAAGATACTGGCCAGGTCACGGTAAGCCACCTTCTTCACATCATCCAGAATCCGCTTATTTCTCTGCTCCGGAACGGCGCGCTCTCTTGGGTAGCCCTGTCCGCTTTCCTCGCAGTACAGCTTCTCGAAGATGTATTCCAGGTTTAAGTCTCCGCCCCAGCCGAAGCCCTTTGCGAATGGCAGGGCGATGGCATTGCCGTCGTTGATCTGAGCGAAGGTATAAGCATCCAGCGCATCCTCTACATGGCCGCAGATTACACCTGGGAAGGTGTTGCATGCCAGCATCGCGCCCTCGCCGGTGCCGCAGCCGGTAATCACATAATCCGCCGCGCCGGAGTTTAATAATACAGCAGCCAGGATACCCACCTGTACATAAGTAAGCTGCGCTTCGTCATCGGCTGCGTACATGCCGTAGTTAAATACCTGATGGCCCATCGGCTCTACTACCTTTTTCAGAGCAGCTTCTACTACGCTATTCTTTGCTGCCTGGCTGTTCTCGTTAATTAATGCAATCTTCATGCTTCTGTTATTCTCCAATTCTTGTTTATTCTGCAATCTCTTACTTTAAGAAATCGTCTCTCTTCGGGTTAAAGATATCCACCAGAACGCCGTCCTCCAGGCACTTGCAGCCATGTACGATATCGTTCTGCTTTAACAGGGTATCTCCCTTCTTCACCTCATGGGTTTCATCCCCGATGGTGAACAGGAAGCGGCCGCTTGCAACGTAGGTAATCTGGGTATGCGGATGATGATGCAGTGCGCCAATCGCGCCGGCCTTGAAGGTATTCTCCACGCACATCATCTCATCGCAGAAAGCCAGAACCTTGCGCTCTACGCCCGGCGCGGTCTCCTCTGCCTCGATTTCCTCCCAGAAACACCAGTTGTTACCATTTCTCTCGTTCATCCTTTTCTCCTTCTTTCTCCGGAACCTTAAGCTTTTGCCGTAATCCGGTTTTTCACTTCGATATGGCATCCTCTGCTTCTTACCAGAATCGTATCCCGCCTGGTATTGGCCGGATTGTTGTAGGTTTTTATCAGATACACCTCTGCTCCCTCCGGAACCTGAATGTCCAGAACCGCCAGCTCATTCTCGATGGCAAGACTGCTTCCGATTCCCTGGATCTGAACCGGTTCCATCATGTACTTCTCGCCATACTGTGCAAATCTGGCTGTATCCACAGCCGTCAGGGACAGGCTGCTTCGGTCTGCCGGGGTTTCCAGGTGGAACAGCCAGTCCACCGTACTCTCCTCAGCCGCGTCCACGGTAAAGGTATCCAAAAGCACATCGCCTTCCAGCTTTAAGTCTCTCTGATACCATACCTGGTCGTAGGCCTCAGCTCTGGCCGATACCTGATGCGCATCAAAATGCAGCACCTGGCCGCTGCGGGTAATATCCATCACCTCACCGTTTACGATGCAGGTGTTGTGGGCCGCGATATTGCGGTGCCATTCCCTGCACATCCGGGACGCGTAGCCGGAATTGGATAAGTCCTTGGTCAGAACCTTTCCTTTTACCATAATCTCTACGTTCATCTTATCCGGATGTGCATGGCTCTTGGTCTGATGACCGTATTTGAAGAAGAGATTGTAGGTCTCATTCCGAAGAGTGGCACAGTTGGATGCCTCAAAATTGGAGGAACAGCGCTTTTCCAGTTCCCCTGCCTCTAATTCATCCAGGTCCGGCGCAAACAGCATCCTTGCAAGCGGAATCCGGTTCTGGAAGTAATAAGGCTCAGAAAGGGGCAGGGTCGGCCTTGCCAGAGGATTGGCTTCGATATGCTTGATATACGGAAGCACCTTCTCCCCAAGCGCGTGATATCCCATATAGTAAATATGAGAATAGGTCTTCATGGAAATGTTCGGCCATCCATCCGATGGATTTGGGAAAATGTCATTGTCAAATGCGTAGTGGTACGCTGCGTCCAGCATATGAAGCACGATGTCCTGACAGTCCTTCGGAACCGGGTAATCATATGCCTTCGCAAACACCAGAAAGCTCATTACGCCTTCCAGCGCGAAGAAATTATAGTGAATGGAGCCTTCATACCAGAAGCCGCTTTCCGTTACGCCTTCCCGAAGCTGCTTAAATAAATGGAACGGCTTCTCGGTGGCCTCCAGGATCCAGTCCTGATTCTGGAAAAACAATCCCATCTCACCGATGGCACTGTTGATCCAGACCGGAATGTTGTGGATGTGCTGCTTCTGGGGGCGGAGCAGCTCCACAATCGGCCCGAATAAATGGTCTTTTACATGCTCTAACCATTCTGGCTCCAGTTTCTCTTTTACTAATTCCATGGCGTTCACCAGACGGATTGCGATAATCGCCTCGTTTAAGCCCTGGGGCATGATCTTTCCGGCGCCGCCTACATCCTCGGTGGCGCTGCAGGAAATCTTATCCTTCGCATGAACCGCAAACTCCACATAGTGGTCTGCATAGTATCCGATGATGCCCTTTACCGCCTCCACATAAGCCGTGTCATCGGTAAGCTGGTACAGCAGGCCGCATTTGACCGCGGTTACTACCGCCTCATTCCGCATCATGGTAACATGGCAGGAATTATACAGATACTCCCGGTACACCTTTCCGCAGATGGAGCAGCGGTGCGCGTAAGGAGACTTCCGGTCATAAATCAGCCGTCCGCCGTCCTCGTTGCAGAAATACGCATGGCCCCAGCCGCTTAACAATCTGGAATCATCCCGGTAATCTCTTAAAAACAATTCGGTTTCGTTCTTTAAGGCTTCCACCATCTCCTGATAGTCCGGATTCCCTTTCAGATATTCTCGATAATCAAAATACATGGCTGCTCCTCTCATATCTTCTGCTTCCATCTAACTGAATGGAAAATGTTCTGCCGTCATGCTGGAAATAGAACCCGGCTCCCTGGCCCTGGTCGTCCTTCATCACAAAAACCGGTTTCTCCTGGCCCTTCTTCGATGGCACCAGCAGAGTGATGATCACCTGGCGTCCCGCCTTTCCGGTCCTCATGGTCAGGTGCCACTGGCGGTCCAGACCCTGGATTTCCTCCTGATTCACACCCTCAAACACATCGGTCTGGGTGATGCCTTCCATGCCGGAGGATACATAGACGAATCTTCCTTCCAGCTCTGCCTTTTCCATGGAAAGAGCAAACTGATTCTCTGAAATCTCAAATGACGCCAGACTGTGGAGCGTAAAGTCCACGGAAACCGGATGACCGGCCTCCACCGTATCCACTACCACAAAATAACTGTGGTCTACAAAGTAAATCTCACGGGTCACATCGGTAACATCCGGCACATTCTCCTGATAGGCCTGCGCCGCATTCTCCCGGATATAAACCACACCGTCTTTTTCCCGAACCTCTTCTACCTGGCCCACTGCATGTAACTGCTTCACCTTATCCATGCCTGCATACTGGCCCTGGCCGTCAATCAGGATATTGTTGGTCGAACGGGTCTGCCGTCTCCAGTCCAGATGCATGGAGGAACGGAATCCGATATAATATCCGCTTTCGATTAACAGCGGCTCTCCGTAGGCGTGAAGCAGGATGCCGTTCTGGTCACCGTGGCTGTGGCTGACGCAGCCGTAAGGGCTGCTCTTGGTCAGGAAAAAGATATGATTGTCAAAATCATCCATCTTCTCGTTGATGGCCACCCAGCCGGTGTCCCGGAACCATTTTACTGTATCAAATTCCGGGGTTCCGGTCAAGGACGTATCCCCGTAATCGTGGCGGTACACCATATCATCAAAGGCAAAATCCCACCAGCCGGCGTTGAAAAAGTCCATGTCAATCTCCGGCTCTCTCTTAAATACCTGCTCAAAATACCACTGGTACGCCGGATTTCCCGACGCCCCGCCGAACTGGCGGATGTTGAAGGCTGCCTTGTGGCCCGGATATTTGCCCAGGTTCGACTGGTCGCAGAAGCTGGCCCGTCTGGTGTCCACCGGATTGCAGTATAACAGGAAATCGCCCGTCTTCTTAAAGAAGGGACGCTTGTAAAAATCAATTCCGGCAAAGCTCTTTAAGGTATTCATGGCCTCGATGACGAATGCCATGCCGCTTTCCCAGTACTTCACGCCCTCGGCCCAGCCGCCGTCCTCTCCGCCCCACGGGGTATAGATGGTGCTGAAGTATTCGATGGCGTAATCCAGCCAGCCTCTTACGATAGCCCTCTTCTCCGCTCCCAGTCCTTCCTCATCGAGAAGGGCGATGCAGCATGGGGTCAGCACCGAAGATAAGGAGCGCACGGCATGGCTGTCGTATAAGGATAAGTGGATTCTGGATTCTATGATTACATGGTCTGCCACCTGCTTGATACGCAGGAACAGCACACGGCGGATGACTTCCTTCTCCTCCTCTGTCAGCAGCTCGTACAGCCAGTCGTAGCCGAAGGCCAGCGCGTATGCCACACGGAAGGAGCATTCATCGTTATAATCCCGGCAGGTGGGTCCTTCCACATTCCAGGCGGCCAGCTCCATCAGGCCTTCCTTCGCCTTTTCCATCCAGTCCTTCCGGTCTGCGATCCGTCCGCCCACTGCCAGGGAACGGATAAAGGTCAGCGCCTGCTGGCAGGTGGTATAGTTCTGTCTCCACTGGGAAATCACCTTCTTGTTATTCGGATAAGGAAGGGGCTCCTTCACGAAGGAAGCATTCTCATAGGTTTCCACCGAATCCCGGCAGAAGGCGGCGAAGCCGCAGTAGTCCGGGTCTGTTTTTAATGCTTCTTTAAACTCTGCAATCTGCTTCTGGTTCAGCCACAGTCTGGGATGGCTCATGTCAGCCGTCCGGTAGCGCACCGCTCTTCCCGGAAGAGGCGTTTTGGCTGCCTCCTCCGGTACGATTACCATGCGGACCCTGCTGACCGCTTCCTTCCCTGTCACGCCGTAGCGCCAGTAATAGATTCCCGGAGCAAATGCCTCCTCCGGTGTATAGAAATTATAAGGAATATCTTCTGCCCTGCGGCTGTCCGAAAACTCCGGATTGCCGGAATACTCCAGGAAATAGGAGATTCCCTCATCGGTGTCCTTCTCCGGCATCCAGCAGAATCTGGGCGGGTTCTCATAAACCGTCTCGCCGTCCGGCCGGTACTTCACAGACAGCAGAGATTCCTTTGGTTCAAGTAAGCGGTCCATCGTTCTCTTGCCTCCGTTTTTACTGTGCTAAGTAACGGTCATATGCTGCCTGGTAAACCTTTACGATTTCCTCAGAGCCAAGCTCCTGGCACTTTGCCACATAGCTGTCCCATCCGGTCTCGATATCTTCCTTGCCGGTGATGAAAGCACTGATTCTCTCGTTCTGGTACTCATTTAATACGGTCAGATAGCTGTCGTATACTTCGGTCTCTTCTGCAGTCAGGTTTAAGATTGGGGTGTATGGTGCGGTATAAATGTCTGCATTTACATAAGTATTGTAAGCCTCCAGGCCCTCCGGGCTGGTCCACTGCTTCTCATACTCGAAGTCCTGAGCGAAGCCGATCGGAAGCTGTGCGCCGTAGTTCTGCTCTAAGTAGGTCTGTACGCTGCCCTGCTTTAATACCTCTGGCTTAAAGATTGGCTTACCGTCTACCATATCATAGGTCTCGCCTTCGATACCGTAGTTTGCCGCGCGGTTTCCTTCCTCACTGTAGAACCAGTCCATGAAGCGGATTGCCGCTTCCGGATTCTTGCAGTTGGAAGAGATTGCCCATCCGTCCGGCTTCATCATGGCTCTCTGATGCTCCTCGAAGCCCTTGCCGTTCTTGTTTACCGGAAGCATAACGCCAAGCTTAAAGTCCGGAACTGCCTTTAACAGCTCTTCGTTGTGGCAGTAGGAGGTGGTAGAAGCAATCCACTCATGGGTCATGCCGCCTACGTTGTCCTTGGTCCACAGGGTCTGTCTGGAGGTATTCTGCTTTCTGGTAAAGATTTCCGGGTCAATGATGCCGTCCTCGTACCACTGGTTTAATCCGGCGATTGCCTCCTTAAACTCCGGCGCGGTCCATGCGTGATACAGCTTGTCGTTCTCGCCTACTACGATACGGTCCTGGAAGGAATCGTTGCTGTATACTCTTGCGCCCCACAGGTTTGCCAGACGAATCATCTCCTCAAACTTATCATTGAAGTAAGGAATCTCGTCCTTCTGTCCGTTGCCGTTGGGGTCGCCGTCACGGAACGCATATAATACGGTCTCTAATTCTTCAAAGGTGGTCGGCATGGAGAGGCCAAGCTTGTCTAACCAGTCCTGACGTAAGAAGTATGCACGTCCAGCCTCGCCGTCCGGAACATAGTTCAGCATGTAGATGTTGCCGTCCGGCGCGGTCAGCGCCTTCTTAATCTCCGGATTCTCCTCCAGATACTTCTTGATGTTCGGCGCATGCTCCTCGATTAAATCGTTCATCGGGATAAATGCACCCTGCAGCGCGTAGGTAAAGATCGGTCCCTTTAAGTTGGCGCCGCCGTAGATGTCAGCCGGGAACTTCTCGGTTGCCTGAAGCTGGAATTCCTCTGCGGACTTCTGCGCTACCGGGTTTGCCGTGTTCTCTAATACCACGCCGGTCTGCTTTGCTGCTAACTGGTAAACCGGAAGGATGTTGCCGTCCTTGTCCAGGATGGTGAACTTGTTGTTGGTATGTAAATGCATCTTTAAGGTAACCTGCTCACCCTCTGCTGCCTTTCCGCCCTCGGAACCTGCGTTGGAGGAAGCGGCTCCGCTGCCGCCGCAGCCGGTCATCGCGGAAGCTGCCATCATTGCTGCCATCATAAGTGCCATTGTTCTTTTCTTCATCATTTTTCTTCTCCTCGTCTTTTATTTGATTGGATTCGATTTTCGGATTTTTTGTTTCTTTCTTCTCTATACGCTCTTTAGCCCTTTACGCCGCCGACCATAACGCCCTTTACGAAGTACTTCTGGATGTATGGGAACAGCAGCAGTACCGGGATGATGGAGCAGATTACGAATGCGTAAATAATGGTGTTGTAGGAATACTGCTGACCTGCGATGGTATTGGCAAACTCGGATACCAGCGCCTGGTCAATAATCTTCTGCTTTAAGTATACCTGCAGCGGAATCTTGTCCATATCCTTTAACAGTACCATGGACCAGAAGTAACCGTTCCATCTGGACATTGCATAGTATAACCACACGGTTGCCATGGAAGGCTTGGAAAGAGGCAGGTAGATGTTCCAGAAGCACTGGAAATCGTTGGCGCCGTCAATCTGCGCGGATTCCTCCATCTCAACCGGCACGGATTCAAAGTAGTTTCTTAACAGGATGATATAGAACGCCTGGATACCGAAGGAAACCAGGATCATCCAACGGTTGTTGGTTGCGCCTAAACCGGTATAGTTTAAGTATAACGGAATAAAACCAGGTGTAAACCACATTGTAAAGGTCAGCAGCATGTTGATGATTTTTCTGGAACGGAACCGCTTCTTGGATAATGCGTATGCGGCCGGAGTGCTGACTAACATACTGAAGCCGGAGCCCAGGATGGTGTAGAACATGGTATTGCCGTAGGAGATCCAGAACTGCTTGTCCCAGAGCACCTGCTTGTAGGATTCAAAGTTAAAGCCCTTGGGAATCAGGAGCACCTTGCCGGCATCTACCGCAGCGCCGTTGCTTAAGGAGCAGGCCAGTACATAAACCAGCGGGTAAAAACAGATTAAACCAAAGACCGTCAGAATCACGGCATTTACAATATCAAAAACTTTCGAGCCTAACATTTTCCCTTTCATCTGACTTCCTCCTACCATAATGATGTTTCTGAGAATTTCTTGGAAATCCGGTTTGCCAGTACCACCAGCGCAAAGCCCACAACGGAGTTAATCAAGCTGGCTGCGGTCGATAAACCGTAATCCGGGTTGTTCGCAATACCCATACGATATGTAAAGGTACTTAAGATATCTGCCTTGTCATAAATACCTGGGTTATACAGAAGAAGAACCTTCTCATAACCAACATTTAAGATATTTCCTACACGGATGATCAGCATGATCATAATAGTAGGAAGGATACCAGGAATACTGATGCTCCAGATCTGACGGAACCGTCCGGCGCCGTCTACCTTGGCTGCCTCGTAAAGCTCAACCGGGATTCCGCACAGCGCTGCGAAGAATACGATGGAGCTGAAGCCGGATTCCTTCCAGATACCGGATAAGGTATAGATGGTACGGAAGAATTTGGATTCCGACATAAAGTGAATCTGCTGATAATCGCCGCCGAAGAACGTAACGATTTTCTCCAGAACCACATTGAATAAACCGGTGTTCATGGAGAGCATGGTAACAACCAGACTGCATACTACAACCTCGGAGATGAAGTGGGGTGCGTAGGTAACGGTCTGCAGAAGCTTCTTTCTCCGGTTTCCGCGAAGCTCATGGAACATCAGCGCCAGGATAATCGGAACCGGGAAGCCGAAGAACAATCCGTATAAGCTGATTGCTACCGTATTCCGGAACGCTCTCCAGAACAGCTCTGCGGATGCGCCGAACATCAGGTTCTTAAAATTTTCCAGCCCTACGAAATCACTGCCTGCGATTCCTTTAAATGGACTGTACTTTAAAAATGCAATGGATACACCGGACAGCGGCCGGAATGCGTAGAAGTATAACCAGATTAATAGCGGCGCAACTAATACCCAAAGCTGCCAGTCCCTCTTCACTGCCTCCACCGCCCGCTTCATCCAGCTTGTTTTCTCTGCGGTGGCTGCTTTGCCTGTCTGCGGCTCTTTCTTATTGGAAAAGCCCTTTTTCATAAACATGTACCTCCTTCTCTTTTGCAGCACCTCCCCGTCCCCTCTATTGGTTCAGAAGGGGTTATCCGGCCTGCCAGCCGGTCAAAGGTTCGTGCCGTTTGCTTATGTGGCCATTCTTGCACAGGTTCCGCTCAAAGTAAATCTTGAATGTTCCAGAACGTCGGCAATACTCCGCATTTTGCCATCATCAATATTCCATCCATCGCCTTTTTTCCCTTTTTCCTGTGTTTTTCGCTGTTTTTACCAGCAAAGCAGGTGATATATTATCCTTTTTCGTTCTGATTTTCATTTTTTCTTGACATTTTTTCGAATTAAAGATACAGTTAAAGGACGGCATCGTCTGCGAAATTTCCTTTGCATCGTGCCTTATTATTCCAATTTTTTACTGTGAAAGAGGTTGTTTCCATGTTTAACGGCAAATATCACAAGCGGCTTTACCATCTGTTCCAGGGGATCACCTTTGTATTTTGTCTGGTCCTCCTGCTGCTGATCGGTTACCGCAGCACGGTTTCCATAAAAAGCAAGTACGAAAATTCCGTCCGGCAGAGCGTCGCCTCCAGCAATATGCTGTCTGAGGTTACCTTCGCCAACATCCACTCCGCCATCAGCGTGATGCTCCGCGACCACACCATCCGCTCCTGGGGACGGGCGGAGCGTCCGGCCGATTACTATTACGATGCCTATCTCGTAAATAAGCAGCTCCAGAAGCTGACCACCCAGTATTCCACCGTCCCCTTTACTCCGGCTGTGACCCGGCTAAAGGATGAGGTTTTCGTCCTCTCTCCCTCCGGCTCCCTTCCGAAAAAGGAATATTTTGCCCAGGAGACGGACCTTAGTATGGCTCAGGCCAGGGAAGCCATGACCTGGCTTTATGAGAAATCCGGAGATTACCTGGTTCCTTCCTATGATGAAAGCGGCGCGCTTCAGAATCTTTACTACTTTATCCGCCCGCCTTACGACAGCGGGGACCTGGTTTACATCATCGAGATTCCCAGAACCAGTCTGATTGCGGTGGGGGAGGACCAGCGTTTTCTTCTTTTAAGAGATTCCCAGGTTCTGGCCTGCAGCCACAATCTTCCGGAACTGGCCGGACTGTTTGAGGAGGTCAGCTCCTGTATCCAGTCCCTGACGGAATTTCCGGATAACCCGCTTTCGCCTCTGTCCTGGAAGGATTCGTCCATCTATCTGACCGGATTTTCCGGTCTGGACTGGCAGATTGCTTATATTTATGATACGATACAGCTTTCCTACCTGCAGATTCTGCTTTATATGGTCATCCCGTTCTGCATTATGATGGCGGCTGCCCTCTGGCTGTCCCGCTATCTCAGCAACCGCCTCTACCATCCGATTCAGGAGGTGATGCAGGAGGTGGATGCCGGTTCCCTGGAGCCGGGAGAGGTGGATGAATTCCAGCTTTTCAAGCAGAATGCCCGGACCGCCAGACAGCTTTCCGACGACCTGCAGAAAATTATGGAGCGCAACGCGGCCCTGGTGAGCCAGAAGTTCTACCGTGACCTGCTGCTGGGACTGGATGTGCGGAAGAATCCTCTGTATCAGTCCTTCCCCATCGACTCCCTGCCCTGGTGCGTCATCCTGTTTGACTTCCAGGAAAGCTCCCGTGAGGATATGGCCGACGATTTGTTCTTTATCAAGAACCAGCTCTTCGCCGCCGCCCAGGAAAGCGGAAATCATCCTGCGGTCAATATCACCCACAACACCTGCGCCATCCTTCTTCAGACCGCCAGACCGGCGGAGGCCCGCGGCCTGGCCCTGGTTTTATCCAATGCCATCCCGGAAGAGCAGGTGGTAAAAATCGCCATCAGCTCCATACGGGAGGGCATCCTGAAGCTTCCGGAGTGCTATCAGGAGGCAAAACGGGTTCTGGAGTACCGGTATCTCTTCGGCTCCAGTGAGATTCTGACGGCGGAGCAGGTTCTGAGGAAGGAATCGGAGAATTATTTTTATCCGATTGTCACGGAAAACCGGCTGATTCAGGGGATTGCGGAAGGAAAGGCCTCAGCCTTAGACGTCTTCGACAATCTGATTCGGGAGAATTTCCTCCACCGGAACCTGACGCCGGAGGCATTAAGAAGCTTTATCTACATCCTGTTCAGTACCATCAGCCGGATTTTCTCCGAACTGAAGACAAGTCCGGAGGAGCTTCTGGGACATCCCGTGGATTACGAAGGCTTTTACGCCCACTGGTCCAGCCCGAATATCATCAGCGATATCCGGCTGCTGATTCAGGAAATCATAACCGCCGTGGACTCCTTAAACTCCAACGCCGACAGCCAGACTCTGTCCCGGATGCAGAACTATATTTTTGAAAACTATTCCTCGGATATCATGCTGAATGACATGGCAGACGAGCTTGGAATCTCTGCAAAATACTGCAGCAATCTGTTTAAGAAATTAAGTGATGAGAATTTTAAGACCTTCTTGAACCGCTACCGGATTAACCAGGCAAAGAAATTCCTGGACGAGAACCCGGGCAAAAAGATTTCCGAGCTTTGCGAGGAAGTCGGCTTCAACAGCTCCACCACCTTCATCCGGGTATTCGGAAAGTTCACCGGCATGACGCCGGGAGCCTACGCGGGGATGGTGAAGGATAAGAAAAAATGAATATCGAAAATAGCGGGGACATATCAATATGCCCCCGCTATTTTAAATATTCCCGCACAAACCGGGAAACCTCCTGCTTCTTATGATACCGCTCCTTCACATAATACACATGGAGCCGTTCCTTTGCTCTGGTCATGGCCACATAGAACATGCGGCGTTCCTCCTCCATATCCGCATCCAGAAATGCTTTGTGATGAGGCGTCACGCCCTCGTTGGCATCCAGGATATATACGATTCGAAACTCCAGCCCCTTGGAGCTGTGCATGGTCATCAGGGAGACCCCTTCCTTCTTCCGGTTCCGGTCTGCGGCCTGCTGCTTTAGCTGCTCCTTGTATTCCAGGATGTGCTGGAACCAGGCTTCCGCCGTCTTATACTCCGCCGCGCTTTCCTGGACCTGGTCCGCAATCTCGTAAAGCTCCTCCGGCTTCATCTTCCGCCCGGCGGCATATTCCTTCAGGAAATCATTATAGCCCACCGCCTTCCGGATGTAGTTAATGGCAGCGGTGGGAGCCATCTTCCGGATGGCCATCAGATGATATTCCAGGTCCTCAATCCGCTCCACCATCCAGCCCTTGTCCTGGTAGAAGGATTTTACCTGCTCCCAGTTGATTAACTCTCCCTCCAGGGCATCCCGGCTCACATACCGCTTCGGCCGGTTGATGACCGACAGCACCCGGCTCCGCTCCGTATGTCCCCTGGCAATTAAAATGTAGTCCAGAAGATTTCTGGCCACCCAGTGGTCATAGATATTGGGAAGCTCGTCCCGTATCTGGAAAGGAATGTTGTACTCCATCATCTTTTCCACCAGAAGCCTCGGCCCCTGGTTGGTGCGGAACAGCACCGCGATCTCCTCAAAGGATGCTCCAATCCGGGTGTAATCCCGGATTTCCCGGCAGATGCTGTCCACCTCCGCTCCGCCGTTGGCATACACGCGGGTGATAACCGGGCGGCTGCTCTCCTTATTCGCATGAATATTCTTTGGAAATCTGGTTTTATTATGGGCGATCAGCTTTGCCGCCGTATCCACAATCTGGGGCGTAGAGCGGTAATTCACATCTAACAGCACCTGCTTCGCATCCGGATAATCCTTCGGAAAGCCCAGCATCAGCTCCGGCCTTGCTCCCCGGAACCGGTAGATGGACTGGTCATCATCCCCCACCACGAACAGATTGTTCCCCGGAAGGGCCATCATCTTAACCACCTCATACTGAATCCGGTTAATATCCTGAAACTCGTCAATCAGAATATACGGATACTTCCTCTGCCACGCCGACAGGATATCCTTCCGCTCCTTAAAAAGCTGATAGCACATCACCAGCATATCGTCAAAATCCAGAAGTCCCAGCTTCCGCAGCTCGTTCTCGTAGCTCTGATACAGCTTCTGAAAGATTTCCCCGGAGCAGCTTTTCGCATAATAATGCTCCAGCGGAATCATCTCCCCCTTTACGGAGCTGATTTCTGTCAGGATGGAGCTGATAAACTCGCCTTCGTCCTCCACATCCAGAGAAAGCCGCCCCATCTCCTCCCGGACGAACTGCATCCGCTGCTCCTCCTTCACGATATTATTTCCGTCATACCGGTAAGCCAGCTTTAAAATCCGGAAAAAAACAGAGTGGAAGGTGCCAAAACTGACCCTTCCACCTGTATGCTCCATGTTCAAAGCCAGATACCGCTCTTCCATCTCCCTGGCCGCCGCCCTGGTAAAGGTAATCACCAGGATATTTCCCGGATTTACCCCCTGCTTTTCCACCAGATTCCGGACCCGGCCCACGATTACCGTGGTTTTCCCGGAGCCAGGTCCTGCCAGAACCATCATCGGACCGGTTCCATGGCGGACCGCCTGGGATTGTGCTTCGTTAAATGGCATTCGTACTCCTTTTTCTATGAAAATCCGCGCCGGATAAACGGCGTGAAGTTTTACTGCGCGTCCGCTAACTTCTGGATTCCGGCCTGAATCCGCTTTAAGGACTCTTCCTTGCCCAGCACTTCCATAATCTCGGTAGCGCCTGCAGGCGTCATCTGCTTGCCGGAAACTGCGGTACGGATCGGCCACATCACAAATCCGGTCTTGCAGCCCTTCTCGTTCACATACTCCATCAGCTTCTGATACAGAGCGTCGTTGGTAAACTCCTCCTGCGCCTCCAGCATCGGAAGTACATCCTTTAATACCGTCAGAGAGGTTTCCAGGGTGCTCTTCATCTTCTTGTGCTGATACATCGCCACATCGTACTCCGGCATCTCCTCAAAGAAATCAATCTGGTCTGCAATATCCGGGAAAATCTCGATTCTGGTCTTCACCATCTTTGCAATCTTTCTCATATCCAGATCCTTGTGAATCACCTTCTTGATATGAGGCAGAGCCATCTCATAGAACGTTTCATCCTCCATGGCCTTCATGTATTCGCCGTTCATCCACTTTAACTTGGTCATGTCGAAAACGGCAGGAGACTTGCTCATGCGGCGGAAGTCAAACTCCTTCACCATCTCATCCAGACTGAAAATCTCTCTGGTTCCTTCCGGAGACCAGCCCAGAAGAGCCACATAGTTTACCACAGCCTCGGTTAAAAAGCCCTGGTCAATCAAATCCTCGTAGGAGGAATGTCCGCTTCTCTTGCTTAACTTCTGATGCTCCTCATTGGTAATCAGCGGACAGTGCACATAAACCGGCACCTCCCAGCCGAAGGCATCATACAGACGGTTGTACTTCGGGGAGGAGGACAGATACTCGTTGCCTCTTACCACATGGGTAATGCCCATCAGATGGTCGTCCACTACATTGGCAAAGTTATAGGTCGGATAACCGTCGGACTTAATCAGTACCATATCGTCCAGCTCGGAGTTTTCTACGGTGATATCTCCGTAAATCTCATCGTGGAAGGTGGTGGTGCCTTCGGTCGGGTTGTTCTGACGGATGACATACGGCATACCGGCCTTTAAGTTCGCCTCAACCTCTTCCTTGGACAGATGGAGACAATGCTTGTCGTAGTTCATGATCATCTCGCCGTTTACCTCATGCTTTAAGGTCTCCAGACGCTCCGGGGTACAGAAGCAGTAATATGCCTCCCCCTTCTCCACCAGCTTTTTCGCATACTCCAGATAGATGCCGGCCTTCTGACGCTCGCTCTGTACATAAGGGCCGCAGCCGCCGTCCTTATCCGGGCCTTCATCGTGAATCAGTCCGGTTTCCTGAAGGGTATGATAGATGATCTCAGTAGCGCCTTCCACATAACGCTCCTGGTCGGTATCCTCGATTCGAAGAAGGAAATCTCCATCCTCGTGCTTTGCAATCAAATACGCATATAATGCGGTTCTTAAGTTTCCTACGTGCATCCGTCCCGTCGGGCTCGGTGCATACCTGGTTCTGACTTTCATACTTTTTCGCTCCTAGTTTTTCTATTGCCCGGACGCGCCTTTTTGCGCCCTCCGGCAGTTCCTTACCATTATAAATCAAAGTATATAAAATGACAATCCCTTTCTCCCTGCCCGGACACTCTCCGGCCTGATTTCACAACCGGCTTTCATCCTCTCCGCATATCACGGTTTTACATACAATCTTACAATGCTTCTTATAACATGCAACACCATAAGCATAAATCGTCCGGAAGCCCAGATCTGCCAGGCCTTCCACATACCGCTTCTCTTCCATCTGTTTCATGGCCTTTTTACACCCTGCATCCAGGGCATCCTTTTCCGCATACTTCACTTCCATGACAAATGCGGTGTCCTCCCCAGCTTCCACATGAATGTCACTATAACCATCCCCATCCTCATGGTTAGAAAATACATTCCAGTCATCCCGGCACATCATAAGCCCCAGAAGCACACCATGATAGAAATTTTCCTTCTTGGAGTCTGCCACAGCGGTATCTCTCACGCTGATTCCGTTCTTTAAGAATGCAGTGAACAGGGATTCTGCCCTCTGCGCATCCCCCTGCTCCAGTGCCTTGCAGAAGGAATCCCATTTCTCCTGCTGGCCCCCGACAACCGCTTCCGTAAACCACTCCGAAATCTGCGTAATAAATATCTCCCGGATTTCCTGATTCGGTATCACCAGCTCCAGGATTCCATCCTCTTCTGCTGCTTTTGCCGTCAGATAACCGGTCAGATAAAGAACGCTCCACAGATTTCCAATCGTTTTATCCAGTTCCTCGTAAGTAAGCTGGACGCTGATTTTCTTCCGCACGCTGTCTCCCGCAATCAGTTTTTCAATCTCTGCCTTCGTAGTCCGTCCCGCTTTACGGAAAAACTTCTTTAATATACTGTTCTCACTTGTATTCGCCCAGTATGCCCTTGGCTTTGCATTCGGATTCTTCTGCAGTGCATTTAAGTAATTCAGTACATCCCACGGACAATATACATCCACATTTCCGAAGCGGTACCCGTCATACCATGCCCGGATATGCTCCGCATACTCAGAAAAGCCAGTCCGTTCAAGAAGCAGCTTCATATCCGCTTCCGTAAATCCGATATATTCATCAAAACGTTCATCAATAATGGTATCCGGCACAAAATGATTGGTGCCGGTAAAAATACTCTCCTTGGAAATCCGAAGGCAGCCGGTTACCACTGCGAACTTCAGGTACGGATTCGTCTTAAGAACGGTACCGATCATAGCACGGATTACATCCAGCATTTCCGTATAATATCCATGCTCACCTGCCTTTGCCAGCGGAACGTCATACTCATCAATCAAAAGAATCACCGGTTTTCCATAATGGGCATTCATCATACGGGTGAGCAGGAGAAGACTGTCTGTTAGATTGGCGGAATCTGCCTTCTGCCCCTTCAGTGCCTTAAAAAGGATGCGGTCATCTGCATCCGCCTTTTGGCTGTTTTCCAGAAAAGCAACCGTTTTGCATAAATTTGCAACCAGGATTTTCAACCTTTCAAACGCCGTGCCAAAATCATTGCCCTCCACACTCTTCAGCGTTAAAAACAGCGTCGGCCACTGATTCATCCATTCTCTGCAAAGCTCTGTCTCCTCCGAAATCTTAAGCCCTTCAAAATGCTGCCTGCTGTCACGGCTGATATCAAAAAAGTCCTTCAGCATACTCAAGGTAAGCGTTTTTCCAAAACGGCGCGGACGTGTAATCAGATTCGCCTGAAATGTCTTACTCAGCAATTCCCTGATAAATCCTGTTTTATCCACATAATAAAAATTTTCTTCTCTGATTCGTGAAAAATCATCATATCCAAGAGGAAATTTTATGTCCATCTATCCGGCTCCTTTCTGTCCGTCCCGCATCACACTCCGTAACGGCACCTGCTTCTCATAACGTCAGTTACAGTTTATCATAGTGCTATGCAAATGACAAGACAGCGCATTTTTCTCCTTACCGCGCGGCTGCCCACTCCATGGCAACCGCCCAGGTAATCCGGTTCTGGCTCCAGATGGTTCCATACTCAGAAAGAGGAATCGGACACGCCACCTTTCCGGTTTCCAGCGTCACACTCGGCACCGGCCTTCCTCCTAACTGAATCCAGTCCTTAAATCCGCCTCCGCCCTCTGACGGAAGGATGCGATACCCGCCGGTAACCGCAGACATCAGATTTGCCAGCTCGGAGGATTCCGGCTGCACCTTATTGCCAAGAATATCCCAGTAAATCACATCCCCCATAGAGTGGTAGTTGACCACCGCCTTCCATGGATAGGAGGGATTGTTGTACAGGTTCATAAGTGCCTGCGCCTCCGGCTCGCTGCCCGGAGCCGTCCCCTTGTATCCCGAATAGGACGGAAATTCCGCCGTATACACATCATTCCACAGCGCATCGAAGTTCAGGTTTAAATCCACGCCTCTTCCATTAGCCTTCCATTTGCTTAAATAAGTGCCTAAGTCCGCCGTAGTCCGGCCGGCCGCCGTATCCATCACATAGCTGGTGCTGATAATATCCTTCAGCTCCTGAGAACGGATTCCCTCAAAGCCAAACTGGCTGATGCTCACCCCATCCGGATTGCTCATAGGCACAAAATGAATGGCCACCTGCTGAAACAGGCCGGATAAGGACTGCCCCTTGATGCTTCCCGAATCATAGTTTGCCAGCGCCATCTCCATCTGCTGCATAATCAGCATCGGATTCAAATACTCCCGGCCATGGATGCCGCCCTGCACCAGGATGTGCTTTGATGCACTGGGATTTCCCACAATACAGTCAAAAATCGTCCGGCCATCCAGGGAAGTGCCGATTCCGTTCACCCGAATCCGGTTCCCATAGCGCTGCTTTAAGCGGTTCATATCATTCACCATCTGGTCATAGGAGTATTTCTCCGTGGTAACCACGATGGGATCGTTCGTCACATCCGCAATCTGTGCGTCAATGACAGCCGCCGCTCCGCTGCTGCCGGAATCCGCCGTCTGTCCGCCTGCGTCCTGCTGCCCCGCCTGCTGGTTAAATGCACCCGGCCCCGCCGAGTAATCCGTGCCTCCGGAGGCGTTCTGCCCGCCGTTCTGGCTTCCGCTGTTTCCGCCCTGTGAGTCCGACGCATCTGGATTCACGCGGATAATCGTGGTGCTGCCGCCCGCATTCTGGCTCCCCGTGTTTCCCGGTCCTGCATGGTCTGCGGCCTGGTTTCCCGTGTTTTCGGAGCCTCCATTATCTGCGGTCTGACCACCCGAACCGCCGTTTTCCGTCACGGCCGGTGCCGTCACGCTCTCGCTTCCGTCCGGATTATTCTGTGCTCCCTGAAATTCCGGCACCAGGGTTGCCGTCTCCATGGTTGCTCCTCCCTGATTTCCTTCATCCGCCCAGGCAGTGGTAACACTGGAAAATGCCAGCACCGCAGCTCCGGCCAGAGCCGCCCATCTATGATAAGTTTTCATCTCTGCTGATTCCTCCTGTCAAAACAAATTCTGTCACATGCAATTTCAAACGCTCTCTACATCCTTGCATTATAGCACATTTTTCTGTCCATAGCTTTTACAACTTTCTTAACAATCAAAAAGGAGGCTCCGCCGCGTCAGCAGCAAAGCCCCTCTTATATCTGCAATCTGATTTTATTATTCGTTCTTTGCACCGGCCGGAGCTAAATCTCCCGGCTTCATGCTTAAGTTGATGCGTCCCATCTTGTCCACTTCGATTACCTTAACCGTAACCTCGTCTCCGATGTTCACCACATCCTCCACCTTCGCAACTCTCTTGTCAGACAGCTTGGAAATGTGGATCATGCCGTCCTTATTCGGAGCTAACTGTACGAATGCGCCGAAGTTCATGATGCGGACAACCTTACCGGTCATCACTGCGCCGGCCTCGATATCGGTTACGATGCTTTCGATGATCTTGATTGCCTTCTGAATCATAGCGGCATCGGTTCCGCATACGGATACATTGCCATCATCGGAAATGTCAATCTTTACGCCGGTCTCCTCGATAATCTTGTTGATTACCTTGCCCTGCTTGCCGACTACATCGCCAATCTTGGTCGGGTCGATGGTGATCGTCTCAATCTTCGGAGCGTACTTGCTTAACTCCTTGCGAGGTGCATCGATTGCCTTTGCCATAACCTCATCCATGATATACATTCTGGCTTCTCTGGTTCTTGCGATTGCCTCCTCCACGATGGCACGGGTCAGACCGTGAATCTTAATATCCATCTGGATTGCGGTGATGCCCTTGTGCGTACCCGCCACCTTAAAGTCCATATCGCCGAAGAAGTCTTCCAGACCCTGGATATCCGTCAGAACCAGATAGTCCTCATCGGTATCACCGGTCACCAGACCGCAGGAAATACCAGCTACCATATCCTTAATCGGTACACCGGCTGCCATCAGGGACAGGGAGGATGCACATACAGAAGCCTGGGAGGTGGAACCATTGGATTCCATGGTCTCCGATACGGTACGGATTGCGTATGGGAACTCCTCAACTGAAGGAATAACCGGAAGCAGCGCTCTCTCAGCCAGTGCGCCATGACCGATCTCACGGCGTCCCGGTCCGCGGCTTGCTCTTGCCTCGCCTACGGAGTATCCCGGGAAGTTATAATGATGCATGTAACGCTTTTCGGTTACGAATTCATTCAAACCGTCAATCTTCTGTACCTCAGACAGCGGAGCCAGGGTACAGATATTCATAATCTGAGTCTGTCCACGGGTAAACATACCGGAACCGTGAACTCTCGGAAGTAAATCAATCTCAGCCGCCAGAGGACGGATCTCGGTAATCTGACGTCCGTCCGGTCTCTTGTGATCCTTTAAAATCATCTTACGGACGGTCTTCTTCTCATACTGGTAGATTGCGTCGCCCAGCATCGCCAGCGCTTCCTCATCCTCAGCAAATGCCTCTTCCAGACGCTCGGTAATCTTTGCAATGTTCTCCTCGCGCTTCTGCTTCTCGTCGGTAAATACCGCCTCTTCCATCTCTTCCTGAGGAACCAGCTCTTTAATCCGCGCAAACAGCTCTTCCGGAACTGCGTAGGAATCATACTCGTGCTTCGGTCTGCCGCACTCAGCGATAATCTGGTCAAAGAATGCGATGATGGTCTGGTTTACGTCATGCGCCTTGTAAATCGCCTCGATCATCACGTTCTCGGCAACCTCATTCGCACCGGCCTCGATCATGATAACCTTCTCACGGGTGGAGGCAACGGTCAGGGCCAGGTCAGATACCTGCTTCTGCGCGTTGGTCGGGTTCACGATCAGCTCGCCGTCGATCAAGCCCATCTGGGTTGCTGCACATGGTCCGTCAAATGGAATATCGGAAATGCAGGTAGCCAGGGAGGAGCCTAACATCGCTAACAGCTCCGGAGAAGCATCCTGGTCCACGCAGAGCACCAGGTTGTCCAGCAGAACGTCATTGCGGTAATCCTTCGGGAACAGAGGGCGCATCGGACGGTCGATTACACGGCAGGTTAAAACCGAATTCTCTGCAGCCTTTCCCTCTCTCTTATTAAATCCGCCCGGAATCTTTCCTACGGAATACATCTTCTCCTCATATTCAACAGACAGAGGGAAGAAATCAATCCCATCCCTTGGTTTTTCGGAAGCGGTTGCCGTTGCCAGTACGACGGTATCGCCGTAATGCATCAGTGCCGCGCCATTTGTCTGAGCTGCCACCCGGCCGATATCTACGGTCAGGGTACGTCCAGCCAGTTCCATGCTATAGCGTTTAAACTCTTTTGCCATTTTTCGTCTCCTTTACATTGTTTATCGCAGCCGCCTTCACTTTTCATAGCTGCTTTTTTATCCGGTACAGTATGCGCCTGATTCGGGCGGCATACCCCAACTCCTGCGGAAGACACCGAAACTACTGAACTGGACACAAAACCCGCGGTCTTCTGTCTACTTCAGCGGTCTCGGAGGATTCCTTCCGCCGGCTTGTGAAGCATACAGGGAAAGCCCTGTAAAACGTTCTTTGCCGGGAATTCACCTGTTCTGCAAAGAACAATAGGGTGGAGAAAACTCCACCCTATAGATAAGATTACTTTCTGATGCCTAACTTTTCAATTAATGCACGGTAACCTTCCAGATCAGTTTTCTTTAAGTAGTTTAATAAACCACGTCTCTGACCTACCATCATTAACAGACCACGTCTGGAGTGATGATCCTTCTTGTTGGTCTTTAAATGCTCGGTTAACTCGGTAATTCTCTCAGTCAGAATTGCAATCTGAACTTCTGGTGAACCGGTGTCGCCTGGCTTTCTGCCGTACTCAGCAATGATAGCTGCCTTCTTTTCCTTTGAAATCATGATGATTTCCTCCTTATAATTCTTTCATTTCTTACCTGAAACTAAGCTGCGGCTGGAGACGCCAGCAGCCGGGTTCCGGCGTAAACTCATACTGTACCACTATATCACAGACCCGGATTCTTGTCAATTTCTTTTTCGCTTGTTTTCTGCCCGGAATGCATCTTTCATGAAAGAGTCTCCGGCGCCCATATCATCCGCCGGAGTTCATGGGATTGGCGGAATGGCCATCCGACTCAGACACCCTATCACAAAAAAAGTTCCCCTTCAACCTGCAGGCCCGATTCGCATTTTTCTAAGGACGATTCGCAAGCCACTCCTTCACATCCTTTTTCCTGCGGCTGCTGATCCGCAGCTCGGCTCCATTTTCCAGAATCAGCTTATCTCCCTCCATCCGCTTCACATGCGCCGGATTCACCAGACAGTTCCGGTGTATCCGGCAGAATCCTTTATCCGAAAGCTGCTCCTGCGCCTGCTTCATGCTGACACTGATTCGGTAGCTGTGCCTGCTGGTGTAAACCGTGACTGCCTTCTGGATGGAAGCGATATAATAAATCTCCCCCTCCGTTAAAAGAATGGTTTTCTGCCCGAATTTCCATACATATTTTCCGCTGTTTCCCGTCACTGATTTTTCGAACCGGTCCACCTGATTCAAAAAGCCTCCCCAGCCTGCCTTGTGCCACGGATTATCACAAACCAGCACCAGATCATACCGGCGCTGGCCGATTGCCAGCCAGAACTGCCTCTCTGACTTAAGATAATCCACCTCGATCGGCTCTAAAAATTCTTCACACATCCGGAAACCAGATTTCATATACTCCTCCCAATCCCGGTTCCGGCTGCATACTGCAATCCTCATTCCCCTGCACCTCTTTCGTACATTTTCCTGCCTCCCGCTCCAGGTTTCCGATTCTTTACAGCAAGTTTTCCACCGGGAATTAAGAAGCATTCCTTTATAGATACGGAAAATTTTTACATTTGTTACAAGGAAAGCTTTTCCGCTTTCGGCTAATGGTCGATTGGTCGGGTATATACTTTGACGGCTTCGGTCTCTCTGATATACGTCCGGCCCGCCTCAGTTTCTCTTGATTTTTGGCGGCTCTGCGGATATGATAAGAAATCATATCACATTTTTTTAGAAAGAAAGGGTTCAACATATGAATTTCGACAGCTATCACAACTGTACGCTTTGTCCCCGCACCTGCCATGCGGACCGCAGGAAGCAGGCCGGATACTGCGGCTGCACCGATGATTTAAAGGCGGCAAGGGCGGCGCTTCATCCATGGGAGGAGCCCTGCATCAGCGGCACGGCCGGAAGCGGCACGGTATTCTTCACCGGCTGCACCCTCCGCTGCTGCTTCTGCCAGAACTATCCGGTCAGCAGCCAGGGAAGAGGAAAATCCATCTCCGTCCAGAAGCTTTCTCAGATTTTCTTAAATCTTCAGGCCCAGGGTGCCCACAATATCAACCTGGTAACGCCCACCCAGTTTCTTCCTCATATCACGGCGGCGCTGGACCTGGCCCGCCCCCGGCTGACGCTTCCTGTCCTCTTAAACAGCGGCGGCTATGAACGCACGGAAACCATCGACGCTCTGGATGGATATGTGGACATCTATCTGCCGGATTTAAAATATTACAGCCCTGAGCTGTCCCTGCGCTATTCCCGCGCCGCCGACTATTTTGAATATGCCAGCCGGGCCATCCTGCGGATGATCGAGCAGGTGGGGCCTCCGGTTCTGGATGAGCAGACCGGACTGATGAAAAAGGGCGTCATCATCCGCCATATGGTGCTTCCGGGCGCAAAGGAGGACTCCATCCGCTTGCTGAACTGGATGAAGGAAGCCCTTCCGGAGAACCATTTTCAGGTCAGCCTGATGAGCCAGTACACGCCCTTCTACCGTTCTTCGGAATATCCGGAAATCAACCGGAGGATTACCAGCTACGAGTATTATAAGGTAGTGGACGAGGCCATCCGCCTGGGGCTTACCTCCGGCTTTATGCAGGAAAAAAGCAGCGCAAAAGAAGAATATACGCCGCCGTTTCACTTCGAAGGGCTGGACTAAAGCGTCCAGCCCTTTTTCTTATTATTCTTCTCCCGCCCCCGGCTCCATGCCAAACTGCTTCCGGAGTCTCCGGATACAGTGTCGGAACGCCGGAACCAGGAAGCAGTCCGCGCAAAGCCATGCCAGCGGAGAGGCAAAGCAGACTGCCGTATATCCGAAAAACGGAACCATGGCAAAGCCCACGAAGGCTCTCGCCGCCATCTCGCACACGCCGGCCAGGATGGCAAATACACTGTAGCCCAGGCCCTGGATGGCAAATCTCCACACGTTTACAAATACCAGCGCCACATAGAACAGGCCATTGATGGTCAGGAACTGATGGGCCTGGCGGATGACCAGCGTCTCCGAGGCATCCACGAACAGCAGCGGAATTACGCCGCCGAAGAAGTACATAATCGCACATGCCGCAACCGCATACACGCTTCCGATAATCGTAGCTGACTTCACGCCGTCCTCGATACGCTTCAGCTTCTTTGCCCCCACATTCTGTCCGGCATAGGTTGCCATCGTGCCGCCCAGCGCGTCAAACGGACAGCAGAACAGCATTGCTACCTTCTGGCCCGCCGTCACCGAGGCCACCGCCACAGAACCCAGTCCATTGATTGCCGTCTGGATCACAACAGAGCCAATCGCGGTGATGGAATACTGCAGTCCCATGGGAATTCCCATGTTGCAGAGGATCACCACATGCCTTCCGCTTAACGGAATCTCATCCTTCTCCATCTTCAGGATATGGAACCGGGATTTCATATACAGCAGACAGAGGATGCCGGAAAGCGCCTGAGAAATCACCGTCGCATAAGCTGCACCTTCCACGCCGGTCCCCATTACAAGGATAAAAAACAGGTCCAGAATGATGTTCACAATGCTGGAAAAAATCAAAAAATACACCGGTGTTTTGGAATCGCCCAGCGACCGGATGATTCCGGCAAGCATATTATAAAGGAAGGTAGCCGGGATTCCGATAAATATAAACAGGATGTAATCATAGGCGCCCTGGATGATATTCTCCGGCGTCTGCATCCAGACCAGAATATCCCAGGTCAGGAAGCTGATTGCCACCGTCATCACCGCAGCAAAAATCACAGACATCCATCCCGCATTCGCCACGAACTTTCTCATATCCTTATAGTCCTGAGCGCCGAATCGCTGCGCCACGGGAATTGCAAAACCGGAGCAGACTCCGATTACAAAACCATTGATCATAAAGTTGATTGCTCCTGTAGAGCCGACTGCCGCCAAGGCCTCTACTCCCAGGCTTTTTCCTACGATAACCGTATCCACCATGCTGTAAAACTGCTGGAACAGCATACCAAGCAGCATCGGAACCGCAAATCCCAGAATCAGCTTCGTCGGATTTCCGGTGGTCATGTCCTTAATCGGCGCTTTTGAATCCTGTTTTCCCATTCTTAATCTCCCTCTGTCACTTTACTACTTACTTTAAAAATCCGCCGCATAATCCATATCAGACGGATATTTGCGCTACTGACCGATTCTATCGGAAAAACAAAAAATATGCAATTGCGATTTTTCACAAAAAAACGTAAAAAAAATAAGAGCGGATATCGATTTTTCCTTTTTCGATATCCGCCCTTAAGCTATCTCATCCATTGGACTTTAAACCTCTCTATTCTGTTGATTGGTATTTCGTTCTTTTCGCTTCTAATGAATCGCCCCATCGCTTCTCCATTATCCGCTTTTGTTATTTCGTATAGCTTTTTTACTTTTGTAATGCATTTCGAAGTTTCAAAATCTTTTTCAAAATTTGAAAGGTTGTGTGCATCATCTATATTTCTATATTTAATTGTATGACCGATTTTTGAAGCTTTCTGCTCTGTTCGTGATTTTTCTCTCTTTCTTTTTTCTTACACTATGAGGAATATCTTTCGTTCTAATAATACTTTCTCGTCATATCACTAAACCGATTCTTTTATTCACTGGCATAGCCGGTAAAATCTTAAAATGTAGCTTCCATCCACACTTTCGTATGTATTTGTGCTATTCGAGCATCCGGTTCAAAAATTGGTTTGTCCTATTGCCTCAATTATAATTCTTTGATTATAACGAGACGAAGCTTAAGTGTTTGGCGGTCCGTACCTCCTTTTCTTAGATTTTTCTTTTCTTTCTCTCTTTCATCGGGAATTTCCTTTCCCTTTCTTTTTTGTTCTCTCTTGTTTTGTTGTCTTTATTATATAAAAGAACCCCCTATTTGTCAACACTTTTTTAATATTTTTCGCATTAATTTTGTTTATATTTGATTTGTGTACTATTTTTACAATTGTTTCTACTTTTATACACAGTTAATCCGGTTTTACCGGTATATTTCGATATGTTGTCAGAATATTTATATAATTTTGGTGGTTTCTGTTCTGTTTATCGCAAAATAAGCACCCCGTCTGCACAGGATGCTTGCAGACAGGATGCTTATTTGAGAAAGCCTTATCAGTAATTCTTCAAATTCTCCCCTTCATCAATCAAAATATACGCCGGGTACACCAGATTCTTTAAAACCTTCTCCATGGCTGCTTCCGGGATTGCAATACAGCCTCCGGTTCCCGGTCCGTCGGTGCAGTGAAGGAAGATGGCGGAACCCTTATTCGGAGTCTGCTCCTTGTTAAAGCCTACTGCCAGGCAATAATAATATGCCTTTCCGCCGTAGCTGCTCAGGTGCTCTGAAACCGCCGTATCAAACACGGCTCCGGTCTTTCGGATGTCTGCCATCTGGTTATAATAAGGAGAGCTGCTGTCTCCCACCCAGTAATAGCCATCGTCCACCTGAAGATACGGTACCTTCACCTGCTCCGGCGCAGCCTTGGTTCCAAATGCTTCATCCAGAGTAAACAGTCCGCGGGGCGTTTTTTCATCCCCCTCCTTCTCTTTTCCGATTCCGTTCCGTCCTACATAGGCGCCGGTATCCGTGATTTTCGTCCAGCCATCGGCTCTGGCCGGCTGGCTGCCCGGCCCTTGGGACAGCTGAATCTGCTCCTCCCCTTGCTTTACATAAAAGGTTGCTCTGGCCGTCTTTCCATGGCCTTCGATTACCATCAGGCTTTTCGCATCGGAGGGAATGGTGGTAAAGCTGCTTACCTCATACTGGGACGGAATCCATGCGCCGGTGCCATCCACATAATATCCGTCCGGTGTCACCGAATTCACCCACATGGCTCCGCTCTTCGTGTAGTACCGATCGATTCCGGTGGGGTCCTGCTGCCAGATTCCCACGCCCTCTGATGCCGGGCCGCTGCCGCCAGGTCCCACGGCTGCCGCCTCTTTTCCGGACGGGTCCCACGTTCCTTCCGGCTGCGGCAGCGCTGTCTGGGACATGTAGACATTCTCCTGCGCAAAGGCAGGGATGGATGCAAATCCCCCTGCGCCGACGCCAAATGTACACGCCAGAACCAGTATCAGTCCGGACGCCCGCCGCCCCGCTTTTTTCTTTTGATTCGTAGTCATTTTCAAAAAATTCATAACCGCCTCCTGCATTTATAAAACATTTCCGAAATTTTTCTTTTTATTTTTAACCATACAACCATGATAATAAAAAGAGAGGTATCTTTCAAGATTTCCCCTCTTAATTTTTCTTA
The DNA here is from genome assembly GCA_030536455.1 of Lachnospiraceae bacterium. GTDB lineage: Bacteria > Bacillota > Clostridia > Lachnospirales > Lachnospiraceae > Caccovicinus. Next base: position 37,361 of record JAUNPZ010000012.1, read on the forward strand.
CGATTCTATGAAACCAAAAACAGACAGGCGCACCGACCCCCGGCCGGCATTCCTGTCTGTTTCGTTTCTCATTTATTTCTCATTTGTTTCTGCGTTTGCTTTGAATCACGGAGCAGGCCGCTGACCATTAATGGCGATGCATGGAGAAGCTGTCCATCGGATAGTTCTTTAAGTTCTCCAGAATCTTGCGGTCATCTGCCTTGCCGATTAACGCATCACGGTCCTTCTTTGCTTCATTTACCGCTTTATGACGGCTTGGGCCGCCTACGCAGCCGCCCTCGCAGACCATACCCTCGATGAAGTCCTCCGGCAGACGTCCTACCTTCATCAACAGCAGCGCCTTCTTACACTCTGCGCCGCCGCTGCAGCGTGCAACCTTCGGCTGGATATCCTCGCCCATCTCCTCGAAGCACTGTACGACAGCTGCCGTTACGCCGCCGCCGTTGCCGAAGCGCTTTCCAAAGGTGGAGCCTTCCTGATAGTCGTTGGACTCCGGCTCTAACTCTACGCCCTTGGCGCGCATCATAGCCCGCACTTCACCAAAGGTCATAACATAGTTTGCGTTGTCCTTGATATTTAAGTCCAGAGCCTCGCTCTTCTTTGCGATACATGGTCCGATGAATACGGTGATTACTTCCGGGTCAGCCGCCTTTAACATACGGGACACGGCGCACATCGGGGATACGGTGGTGGACATATTCTCTTCCAGCATCGGGAAATGCTTCTTAATCATGTTTACGAATGCCGGACAGCAGGAGGTGGTCATCTTCTTGCCTTCCTTGTAGGCCTCTGCCCACTCCTCGGCCTCATAAGCGGCCGTCATATCGCCGCCCAGAGCAACCTCGATCATATCATCGAAACCAATCTTCTTTAACGCGGTCTTCCAGCTTCCCATGGTAATATCATTGCCGAACTGGCCCTCGGTTGCAGGTGCTACCATGGCAACGACTCTCTTTCCTGCCTGAATCAGCTTGATGATATCCACCATGAAGGTCTTGGTTCCAACTGCTCCGAACGGACAGCTGTGGATGCAGGCGCCGCACTGGATACACTTCTTCTCATCAATCACACATACGCCGTACTCATCGTAGGTAATGGCGTCTACCGGGCAAACCTTCTTACAAGGACGCTCCAGATGGGCGATTGCATTGTACGGGCAGGCCTGCGCACACTTGCCGCACTCCCGGCACTTATTGGGGTCGATGTACGCATGCTCATTTCCCATGGAAATCGCACCGAAATTACAGGAGTTCTGGCAGGCCTTGCCCATACACTTCCGGCAGTTGTCGGTTACGATATAGGAAGCGATCGGACACTCCTCACATGCCGCATTGATAACCTGCACCACATTTTTGGTATCCCGGTCGGTCGGGCATTTGCCTTCTGCCAGACGGACTCTCTGCTTGATGATTTCTCTTTCTTTATAGATACAGCAGCGGTACTGAGCCTGCGGACCAGGAATCATCTCGTAAGGAATCTTTTCTCTCTCTTCCTCCAGGGTGCCTTCCCAGGCTCTCTTTGCAACCTCATATAATACGTCATGCTTCAGGCGTAAAATTGTCGCGTCATTTGTTACCATGATTTTTCCTCCTCTGAAAACTCTATCTTAAATATTTTAGTAATATGTTACTACCACTCTCTTTCCCATCTCCTCGATGGTGCGCTTTAACTGCTCCACCAGATTCTGACGGATACCTAAGTCAAATGGGATGCCCGGATTCTGGTAGGCGCTGTTGATGGCCTTTCCCACATACAGATGAACCTCGGTGCAGTCCTCAATCAGCATCTTCGCCACCATGGAGGCGCCGTTTGGCTTATCCAGCTCCAGGAAGAAGTCCTCGGATACCGTCTCATTCTTCACATAACGCTTTATGAGCTGAAGCACCCGGTTCAGGGTAAGAACGCCTTCTGTCACCAGGTCCACCCCGTCCATATAGGCAATCGGCGGGATATCCGGGTCCACATAATCCAGGGATACGTCCAGACGCTTGTTCAGCACACGGGACACAATAGTAGCGCTGGTTCCGCCGCAGACTACCGTCTTGGCAGCCGGGTCGCTCATAAAGTCATGAACCATCCTGGTATCATCCTCCGGATTTTTGGCCGGTCCGGTCATCAGATGCACCGGCTTGCTGTCGATAATCCGCATCACGGCCACGGTGGTATCATCGCCGGGCCGGTAGCCGTAAAGCTCATCGCAGGCCTGGCTCACCGCATTGGCCAGACGGACCGCCGAAACCGTAAGGGCGTACTGCTTGACCGCATAGGCCGCGATATCCGGCCAGAGCCATCCGAAATTCAAAAGCTCGCCCACACCGGCATGGATGGTTCCGTCACTCATCAGGATAAAGGCATCGCCCTTCTGCACGGTAAAACGGAACTCATTAATCTTCTTCCCCTCCACCTCACGGATGTTCTGGGGAATCGGGAACAGCTTTCCGTCCCGGATGAAGATGCAGCCCGGATTGTCAAATTCCACTAAGTATGCGTCGCCATTGTTATAAACCTGCAGGATGCTGAAGGTAGAATATGCCACCTGACGAACCTGGCACACCGGAAGGGTCTGGACGATGGTATCCACACATTCCTCCAGCGTCGCGCCATTTAAAAACATGGTTCCCAGAATTTTCGAAGTCATCGTGGCAAGGATGTTTGCTTTTACGCCGCTTCCCATTCCATCGGCCAGAATCATAATATCCGAATCCTTGGTCTGAAGAATCTCCACCTTGTCTCCGCACAGGATTTCCGTAAATTTATTTAAGCTTTTATAAGCAACATCTACCGTAACGCCCATTATTTGACCTCGCTTTCACTTCCATCCTCCAGCAGGGAGCGGCACAGCTTTGTCAGCGTCGTCTTCGTCTCCGCCGTCGTCTCACCTAAAAGTCCGGCGATTTCCTGAGCAACCATCATCTGCTTGTGGATGACCTTCTGTGCCAGGTCAATGGTATCCAGCTTTCTTTCGTATTCCTGTCTTGCCAGCTCCTCCTCCCTGGTAATGTCAATGAGGGTCGCCAGAACCACATCTTCTTTCTCTATGTATACAATGTTCTGCAGGGTTGACAGGTTGTTGTAATCGGAATAAGTAACCTTCTTGCCGTGAATGCTGTTCTTCGTATCAAATACCCACTGGAAATCCGACGGGTCGATAAATTCATACAGATACATCTGCAGCGCTTCCTGTCTGGTCTTTCCAAAGAACTTTTCTCCCACCGCCGAATATTCCTTAATCTTCATATCCCGGTCCACAATCAGGACCACATTCGGTGAGGTTTCCATAACCAGGTTCGCCAGCGATTCGGCCTTTTCATGCATATAAGGAATACACATATTCAGTTCCGCCTTGCCCTGGAATACGGCAATGGCCTTCTCCCGGCAGGTTCCGTAGCCGCAGGCGCCGCAGTTTAACTCGTCCTCCGGTTTGGTCTTGCCAATCTCGCGCAGAATCTCCTGAATCTGGGCTTCGGTCGGCATCACCGCCTTCGGGGTATGGTCGCTGAAGATTTTCTTAAAGCTTAAGCCCTCCATAGCCTCTTTCAGTCCCTCTTCATCGGCCGGAGCCCGCTCGATGGTCTCCTCCATATCCAGCTTGATCTTGAATCTGGAGATAAATGCACCGTCCTCCACCGTCGGCCCCTTGATGCAGCCGCCGGAGCACATGTTCATCTCGATAAAGCAGCCGGAAATCTCACCTCTGCACATACTCTCGCACAGGTCGATGCAGTTCTTCGTGCCATGCACATAGAACTTCCGGTAATCATCCCGCTTCTTCTGCGTAGCCAGAATGGAATTCACCACGCCATTGGTCACCGGATACAGGCGGTTTACCCTTGGGTCAAGCTGCTTAAACGGGGTATCCTCGCAGGAACGGATGTCGATGCCCTCCGAATCCAGCCACTGGTTAATATCATTGAAATTCAGAACCGCATCGATGTAGCCCTCATGGCGCTCATCTGCCGCTTCCTTTTTCTTTGCGATACACGGTCCCAGAAATACAATCTTTGCGTTCTTTCCATACTCCTTCCGGAGCATCATGCCGTGAGCCACCATAGGAGACACCACCGGCGCCATATATCGGGTAAGCTGCGGATAATAAATCTCGATTAAATCATTGACACTGGGACAGCAGGTGGTGATGATATTCTCCATCTGGCCCTCGTCTAAAAGTCTGGCATACTCCGCCGTTACCACAGCCGCGCCTTCCGAGGTCTCCCGCACATCCGCGAAGCCCAGCTTGCGAAGCGCCGTATTCACCTGGCCGATGGAATGCTGCTTTAACAATCCCATATAGGACGGTGCGATGGACACGATAACCGTCTCGCCCCGCTTTACCATCGCCTGCACCTTTTCCAGGTCGCTGACCAGAGTCTTCGCCGACTGCGGGCAGACCTGAAGGCAGTGTCCGCACAGAATACAGTGGTCCGGCATGATCTCCGCGCGTCCGTCCTTAATCATAATGGCTTTTACGTCACAGTTCCGCACACATTTGTAGCAGTGCTTACATTTTGTGGCCTTAAAGTCAATAATTTTTCTCATGGCTTACAGCCTCCCCATAATCTCCTTCTGGAAGAACTCTTCAGTCGTCTCTGGAGATACGGAAAACAGAGTTCCGTCTACGGTAACACAAACACCATTTACACAATTGCCGCTGCAGAACGCGCCGTTTAAATCAACCTGATCGCCGATTCCGTTTGCCGCTACCAGCTCCTGCAGTTTCTGGATAATCTCTCTGGAACCCTTTAAATGGCATGCACTTCCGATACAAATTGTTACTTTCATAGTAATCCCTCCGCTAATAGATAAAATATGTAAATTCGATTACAGCCGACATGGCCTTATATAATCACATTATCGCACATTGTCAACTTATTATCAATATTATTTTCGCGGAATTCTTGTCTTTTTTTCGAGTCATGTGGTTGGGGAAGCTGGATTGAAGATTTTGTTACGGAAGATTTTGTTATAGAAATATTTTTTACGAGTATACTTGAAAATGCCGACTGCATATGCTATAGTACAAATAGGCGAAATGATAAAAGGTGTCCAAACGGTCACAAAAACGAAAACCCAGAGAGTGCCAGCTCTCTGGGTTTTCTTGTCGTTCACAGCAGACCAGACTGAGGTTAGTTACCGACTATTCTTCACCGTCTAACCATTTGCAAATGTAGTAGGCAACTACACTCGCCATAACGGAAAGTAAAAATGATAAAAGGTTTTCCAAACGATTCACCCCCTTCCTGTTGCCAGTATCGGGGCGGTAACAAACCTATTATAACATCTATTTTTCTACAAGCAAAGACAAATAAGCTGCGGTATCCCCTCCGGGGATTCTTGATTTTTGTTGCTTCGCAAGTTAAGCTGCGGTATAATAAGTCTCTGGTCGGGAATTGTTGGAAAACGGGAACGGCCAAAATCATTTTGAATGAAAAGAGGGAATTATTATGAAAAAATCAATCTCCTGTATCCTGGCGGGCGCACTTGCTGCCATGATGTTAGCCGGATGCGGCTCTGCTGCGCCGGAAACTGCACCGGCATCGGAAACCACTGCCGAAGCGGCTACTTCAGAAACCACCGCTGCGGAATCTGCTGCTGAAACTACCACAGCAGAAGAAACCACTGCTGCGAAGGAATCCTCTGCGAAAGAAACGGAGGCTGCGGATAATGCAGACAAGGAAAGCGCTGCGGATGACACCGATGAGGCGAAGGTCCGTGTCGGTTCCTTAAAGGGTCCTACCTCCATGGGACTGGTATTCTTAATGCAGATGGCAGAGGAAGGAACAGCTGCCAATTCCTACGATTTTACCATGGTAACGGCTGCTGACGAGCTGCTTCCAAAGGTGGTAAGCGGCGACGTGGATATTGCCCTGGTACCGGCAAATGTAGCAAGCGTTCTTTATAATAAGACACAGGGACAGATTTCGGTCATCGATATCAATACCCTGGGCGTGGTCTATGTGGCGGCTTCCGATGATTCCATCAAAACCATGGCAGATTTAAAGGGACGCACCATCTACATGACCGGCAAGGGAACCACCCCGGATTATGTGTTCCGTTATCTGCTGGACGCCAACGGCTTAACCGATGCTGACGTCACCCTGGAATACAAGTCCGAGCCAACCGAGGTTGCCGCCCTGTTAAAGGAGCAGCCGGATGCCATCGGCGTTCTGCCGCAGCCTTTCGTAACAGCAGCCTGCGCCCAGAATGAGAATTTAAAGATTGTCCTGGATTTAACGAAGGAATGGGAAAATGTCCAGACAGAAGGCGGCAGCCAAATGGTAACCGGCGTTACCGTAGTCCGCAATGCCTTCCTGGAGGAGAATCCGGACGCCGTAGATACCTTCCTGGAGGAACATGCAAAATCCGCAGCTCTGGTCAATGAGCAGTTAGACGAAGCCGCTGAATTAGTGGCAAAAACCGGCATCATCGAGAAGGCCCCGATTGCAAAGAAGGCGCTTCCTTACTGCAACATCACCTGCATCACCGGAAGTGAGATGAAGGATGCCTTAAGCGGATATCTTCAGGTGCTGTTCGAGCAGGACCCGAAGGCCGTGGGAGGAAAGCTGCCGGCGGATGAATTTTATTATGTAAAATAGCAGTTCACGACAACAAAAACACCCCTATTACGATTGCAAAGGAGCTTTCCATGAAAAACATCCTGAAGACAAATCAAAAGCAGATTCGCGCGTTCTTTATCGTGCTGTTCTGGCTGTTCCTCTGGCAGGCGGCTTCCTTTGCCGTAGGAAATCCGATCCTTCTGGTTGACCCTCTGGAGGTACTGAAGGCGCTGCTTGCCCTTCTTCCAGAAGCGGATTTCTGGCGTTCCATCGCCATGTCCTTCGGGAAAATCAGCGTAGGATTTCTGGCAGCCTTTTTCAGCGGAATCCTGGTCGGATGGCTTGCTTTTTCCATCCCTGTCGTTCAGGATTTTCTGGCCCCGGTCATCGCATTTATGAAGTCGGTGCCGGTGGCCTCCTTTGTGATTCTGGCCCTGATCTGGATGGGTTCCGCAAACCTTTCCATCCTGATTGCATTTCTGGTGGTCTTCCCGATGATTTATGTAAATACCATCGCCGGATTAAAAAGCACCGACCGGGAACTGCTGGAGATGGCAGCAGTTTTTCAGATTACCGGATGGCGGAAGATACGCGGTCTTTACTGGCCCGCCCTGCTTCCCTTCCTGACCAGCAGCTGTAAGACAGCCCTGGGAATGAGCTGGAAATCCGGAATCGCCGCCGAGGTAATCGGGGTTCCGGAGCATACCATCGGGGAGCAGCTTTATCTGTCCAAAATTTATCTAAGCACGGCGGAATTGTTTGCCTGGACGCTGGTGATTATCCTGGCCAGCGAGGTGTTTGAGAAAGGATTTCTCTGGTTTTTGTCGCTGACAGAGAACAGAAAACTAATGCTGCCGCAAAAGAATCATCTGAGGCGCACAGAAAATGGAAAACGGATTCTGGTGCAGAAAAAAAGAGCAGCATGCACCGCCTTCGGGCCAGACAGAGAAAGCATCGAAACAAACAGCCAAAAACCATCTGTCCACATTCAGGATTTAAGCAAGGCCTTTGACGGACAGACCGTTTTAAACCATCTGCATCTGGCTTTAGACAGCGCTCAGCCCAACTGTATCATGGGGCTTTCCGGCTCTGGAAAAACTACATTTTTTAAGC
>JAUNPZ010000113.1:0-7242 GCA_030536455.1 Lachnospiraceae bacterium
AGCAAAAATCCATGAAAATCGACTTCGTCGATGGGATTTTTGCCTGCGATTCCACATTTTCTTACGGTCAGCGCAGCAAGTGCGCAGACCTACTGAACAGTTACCAAGATTCTTTATCAGGCGAAATAAATTTTCCTGAAATTTCTGATTTCGTTCTGCTTTTTCACAAAATGATGATATAGAAGCCGGTTTGGCATGATATATCATACAACTTAAAAAGATTAAGACAAAATATAAAAATCGATAAGTTGAAATAAGTACCTGCCTTTATTATAATAAAACCATACAAAAGATTCAAGCAAATATAGGGGAAAGTATTAAAAATCAACAAAGGAGAAATGAAGATGAAGAAGAGATTATTAGCAATGGCAATGGCAGGAATTATGGCGCTTTCATTAGCAGGATGCGGCGCCGGCGGAGCGAAGGCAGGCGAGTGGGCAAAATCCGTTGAGATTCAGGTTCCAGCAAAGGCAGGCGGCGGTACAGACGTTATGGCAAGAGCGCTGGCAAATCAGGTATCCAAGGATTCCGGTTCCACCATTACCGTAGTAAATAATACCGATGGCGGCGGTGTAGTTGCCTGCGAGAAGGGCGCGTCCGCAAAGAAGGATGGCTCCACCCTGGTTCAGTTCCATACCAGCTTACTGATTAAGACCGCAACCGGTGTTTTAAAGAAATCGGCAGCCGATGATTTTACCGTAATCGGCGTAGGCGTTCCCAGCGAGCCGAACGGATATGTATTAGTGGTTTCCGGCGAGTCTCCATATAATACCCTGGGGGATTTTGTTGAGGGAGCGAAGGCAAAGCCAGGCGAGACCTTATTCGGAATCGAGACAGGCGGCACCTCCCATGTAGAGGCCGGATTATTCTCCAAGGCAGCTGGAATCGAGCTGAAATATGTAGAGGCCGGTTCGGATACCGAGAAGCTGACCGCTCTGGTTGGAAACAGCATTGATGCCTGTCTGGTAAATCCAAATCAGGCAAAGCAGTATGTGGAATCCGGCAAGGCAAAGGCTCTGGCTGTTTTAAGCGGTACGGAAAAGGGTGAGAGAAGCGTGATTCTTCCGGATGTTCCAAGTATGGTAGAGGAAGGCGTTGACTGCTATTTCCAGACCATGAGCGTTCTGCTGTTAGGACCGAAGGACATGGACCCAGAATTAGTAAACAAGATTCATGATTACTATGCAGCAGCGGCAGAGAACGAAGAAGTAAAGGCAACTCTTGACCCAGCTGGAATGGGAATGGATTTCTTAAGCGTAGAGGAAGGCTTAAAGACCGTTCAGGAGTCCCAGAAGAATATCAATGCCATCGTAGAGGAACTGGGCCTGAAGAAATAAGCAGAAAGAAACAAAAGCAAAGAGATAGGACAGAAAGGGACGAGTGAGGATGAAGATAAAGAGAGACCAGCTGACAGGAGCTGTTCTGGTGATTCTTGGAATCATCGTTTTCCTGATGACAACCACCTTCTCTCTTCCGATTACCGCATCTTATCCAGGACCGAGAATGCTGCCGAGTATCGCAGCATTCGGGTTCGTGGCCTGCGGACTGGGCATTTTCGTGGAAGGAACGTTCAGTAAAAAGGAAGAAAAGGTATATCTGGTAAAAGCCGGATGGATTCGCGTGGCCATCACCTTACTGGTGATTGCTGCTTATATTGCAGGCATGACCGTGGTTGGATATCTGATTACAACTCCGATTATCCTGTATGTGATGACAACCATGTTTGCAAAGGGAAGCAAATCAACGGTAAAGGGAAGAATTCTCTTCTCCGTGTTAGTTGCCGTGATTATCTATGTGATTTATGTGTACGCATTCGGCCTGACGCTGCCGGCTGGTATGCTGTTTGATTAAAGGAGGAAAATGGAATGTTAGAGAATCTGCCATATATTGCAAGCCAGATTATCCAGCCCTTTAATCTGGTACTGATGTTTGCGGCAACCGTAATCGGTCTGATCTTCGGCGCGATACCGGGACTTTCCGGAACGCTGGCGGTTATGCTGTTCATGCCGCTGACGTATACGATGCAGGCCGGGCCAGCAGTAATCTTTCTGATTGCCCTCTGGGTGGGCGGCTGCTCCGGCGCTTTTATCGGCTCCGTGCTGCTGGGAATCCCAGGCTCTGCCTCCGCCGTTGCAACCTGTTACGACGGTTATCCGATGGCGCAGAACGGAAAAGCCGGAAAGGCGCTGGCAATCGGTATGATTGCTTCCTTCGTGGGAACCTTCTTCAGTGCACTGTTCGCAGCAATCCTCAGCCAGAAGATTGCAGACGTGGCGTTTGCAATGGGGCCCTGGGAATATTTTGCACTGTGCTTCGTGGCAATCACCATGGTGCTGGCCATTTCCAAGGGAAATATGTTTAAGGGTCTGGCTTCCGCATCCATCGGTCTGCTGTTTGCATCGGTTGGTTTTTCTCCGATTGATGCTGAACCAAGATTTGTGTTTGACAACATGTACCTGATGAGCGGCCTGGGCATGACCATCGTATTAATCGGTATCTTCGGCGTGGCCCGAATCGTGGAGGAATACGGAAAAGGCTTCGGAGCGCTTCCGGATGTAGATACCAAATCCATCAAGGGTCTGGGCATTACCTTAAAAGAAATCAAGGCGCAGACGGTCAATATTATCCGTTCCTTCGCCATCGGCTTAGGCATCGGCTTCCTTCCGGGTATGGGTGCAGGCCTTTCCAATCTGGTTGCATATTCCAGCGCGAAGAATGGCTCCAAGACGCCGGAAATGTTCGGCAAGGGCTGTCCGGACGGCATCTGGGCATCTGAGGTTTCCAACAATGCGGCAATCGGCGGTTCCATGATTCCGATGGCAGCGTTAGGTATCCCTGGGGACTCTACCACCGCTCTTTTGATCGGCGCTCTGACCATTCACGGCCTGGAGATGGGACCGATGGTATTTAAAAACAGCGGCCATGTGGTGTATCTGATGTTTGCGACTGTTATGGTCTGCGGTATCCTGGTATTAATCCTTCAGGCGCTGGGCATGCGAGTGTTCCCGCTGATTCTGAAGGTTCCGTATCACTATATGTATCCGGCGCTGATTGTCATTTCCTTCGTAAGCGCATATGTAGATTCCAGCAGCTTATATAAGTGCGGCATGATGCTGGTGTTCGTGGTAGTCGGCCTGATGATGAGCTACGGCGGTCTTCCGACGGCTCCCCTTATCCTGGCCTTTATCCTTGGGCCAACGCTGGAAAGCAACATGTTAAAGGCATTCCAGTATTCCGGAACTGCGGCCACATTCTTTACCAGACCGATTTCCTGCGTACTGATGATTGTCGGAATTGCCTGTGTATTCTCACCGGTACTCCGCATGCTGCTTGGAAAAATGAAAAAGCAAGGAGAATAAAGAGCGATGCCTTTAAACAGTACTTCAACTACAAGTCTTCCTCCGGAGCAGTTGATGGAGCGCTGCTGCCGGACCCCGTGGGTCAGCTATCTGGCACCATTTCGGATGGCGCCCGGCGTGTACTATGTGTCCGGGAATGACTGGGTGGGCTGCTATCTGATCGATACCGGTGACGGCCTGATCCTGATTGATACGGCTATGCATGAAACCTGCTATCTGATGCTGGAAAGCATCCGCCAGCTTGGCTATGACCCTAAGGATATTAAGAAGATTCTGCTTACTCATGCCCATGAAGACCATATGGGAGCGGCCAGGACCATGAAGGAGCTGACCGGAGCCCGCATTTACCTGGGCCAGCGCGACCTGTTCATGCTCCATGAGCGGCGCGACCTGATTTTCTGTGACGGATATACCTGCGGCGAGTTTGAACCGGACGAACTGTATTCCGATGATAAGCCGATTGTCCAGGGAAATATCCGGATACAGACCATTTCCACACCGGGCCATACTCCGGGCTGCACATCCATGATTTTTGATGTGACGGACGAGAATGGCAGAACCTATACCTGTGGAATTCACGGAGGAGTCGGATTAAATACCATATCCAGAGCATTCCTGCTGGAAAATGGACTTCCTCTTTCCCTGCAGCAGGAGTTCTGCGATGGCCTGCGGAAGCTGGATGCGCTCCATGTGGACATCTGCATCCCGTCCCATACCAATCAGGTTGGCATCGTAGCGCTCATTCCGGAAATTACCGATACTCATAATCCATTTGTAGACCCGTCCATCTGGCATGAGCTGATGCAGGAACGGCTGGGGCGGATGGAAAAAATGATGGCAGAGGAAGCTGGAATGTCATAAGGAGGGCGGCGCATTGCCGCGCTCACATTAAATTACGCCCTGTATCAACATTTTTGAACCCCTATATATGAGAGGCACCGTAAGAGGAGAATGAAGAATCCTTTTACGGTGTTTCTTTTAAAAAAGGACGAAAAAATGACGGGATAAAGAAAACATGCAGAAAAAAACACGCAGAAACAAACTGAAGGGAGATTTTAATATGTCATTTCGTTGTTCAAAAGCAATTTCAAATCCGGTGGCAAAATTAGCATATGAGCCATGGACCTTGGCGGTGGAGCCGTTTCAGGTAAGCCCCCAGACCTGGTATGTGGCGGGACAGACCTGGGTGGGCTGTTATCTGATCGATACCGGCGACGGCCTGATCCTGATTGACACCGCAATCGCAGAGAGCGCCTATCTGCTGGTGGACGCGGTTTACCGGGCCGGGTACCGGCTGTCGGATATCAAGATGATTTTAATCAGCCATGCTCATTTTGACCACTGCGGCGCAGCTGCCGCCATGAGAGCGCTGACCGGCGCTCCGATTTACATGTCCAGGGAGGATGGCAGATTTCTGGAGGAATGTCCGGAGGAGACGATGGTGCTGGATAAGGATTCCCATCCGCAGATGTTTCGGCCAGACTGCTATTATTCGGATGAAGAGCCAATCCGGCTGGGAAATATCACGATTCGAACAATGCTGACTCCGGGCCATACCATCGGCTGCACCAGCTTCTTCTGGGAGGAGAAAAACCCGGTGACGGGAGAGGTTTATCAGCTTGCCATGCACGGCGGTGTCGGAGCGAACACCATGAACGATGATTATTACGCTTCCAGCCGGTATCTGACTCCGGCTCTCCGGGAGCGGTTCCTCTCAGATGCAGAAAAATTAAAGGCCATCCATGTGGACATCGCACTTCCGAGCCATCCGAATCAGATTGAGATTCTGGACAAGGCCGGACAGTACACCCATGAGAACCAGCCGTATCTGGATGATTCCGTCTGGGCGGATTTTATCGAGGAAAGGGTGCGGCAGGTGAAGGTGCTGATGAAGTAAGTCTCCATTTCTCTTGCTATTCCACATCGAATTCAGTAAAATGAGGATATAAGCAGGAGTATAAAGAATATCGAATACCTGACGATAGGAGGAGAGATATGCTTATATTAACAGGAGCAGCAGAGGAGGAACGCATCTTATTTCATCACATCAGAGGATATCTGAAGGAAGCGCCATCGGATATGCCGGTGGACGTTGTATTAACGAAAACGGAGCAGAATCTGACTATCACCAAAAAGGGAAGCCACGCGCAAATCAACTATGGCGACTTGAGGATGCTGGCCAGAGGCTTCTGTCTCTTAAATGAGCGTTTGGATCGAGATTTTGAGTTAAAAGAAAGTCTCCGCTTTACCGAACTGACCTTGATGCTGGATTGTTCGAGAAATGCGGTGCCTGCACTTGCCACGTTAAAGGCGCTTGCAGTCCGGCTGGCTATGATGGGCTATTCCTCCATCCAGCTTTATACGGAGGATACGTTTGAGATAGAGGGCTATCCTTATTTCGGCTATATGAGAGGACGGTACAGCAAAAAGGAGCTGAAGGAGTTTGATCAGTTCTGCATGGAATTGGGAATGGAACTGGTTCCCTGCATCCAGACCCTGGCGCACCTGGGCAGCGCTCTCAGATGGAGCGCTTTTCATGAATTCACGGACATTGGTGATATTCTTCTTGCAGGAGATGAAAAAACCTATGATTTCGTGGAGGCGATGATCCGGTCCTGTGCGGAAACCTTCCATAGCCGGACAATTCACATCGGTATGGACGAGGCACATCTGGTAGGTCTGGGAAAATATCTGAAGCAGAACGGATATGAAGAGAGAAACTCCATTCTCTGCCGCTATTTAAGCCGGGTTTTGGAAATCTGCAAAAAATACGATTATCATCCAATGATGTGGAGTGATATGTTTTTCCGGCTGGCCAGCAGGGATGGAGAATATTACGATGAGAATGCCCATATTCCCGATTCTGTGATTGACATGGTGCCGGAGGAGGTTTCTCTGGTGTATTGGGATTACTATACGGAGAAAAAAGAATCCTATGACCGGATGATCGCGGAGCATCAGCGATTTGCCAACGAGATTGTTTTTGCAGGCGGAGCCTGGAAGTGGCGGGGCTTTGCGCCGGGCAATACATTTAGCCTGTCGGCATCAAAAGCGGCGCTGGCAAGCTGTGCAGAGCATCATGTCCGAAGAGTGATGGTAACTGCCTGGGGAGATAACGGAGGCGAGGCATCTCATTTCTCTGTTTTTCCGGTGCTTCAGTGTTATGCGGAGGTCTGCTTTGGTCACGAACCGGAGGAAGCCTGGCTGGAACAGCGGATGAAAGCCTGCACCGGCGAAAATTACCGAGATTTTCTGGCGGCTGACCTGCCGAATCTGCTTCCCGGAATCCGAAATGACGGATGGAACAACCCATCCAAATATTTACTCTATCAGGATGTGATGTGTCCGCTGTTCGATCGGCACACAAAGGAAGCGTATGTGGAAGCCTACCGGAAGGCGGCAGAGAGGCTGCGGGAAGCGGCGGAAGGAAGTAAGAATTTCGGATACCTGTTTGATACGCTGGCAGCGCTTTGCAGTGTTCTGGAAAAGAAATCGCGGCTGGGTGTTCACATTCAGGAGGCTTATCTGGAGCAGGATAAAAAACGTCTGGAGGAGCTGGCAAAAGAAACAATTCCGGAGACGCTGCATCTGGCGGAGGTATTCCATGAAACGGCGGCAAAGCAGTGGCAGCGCGAGAATAAGATTTTCGGCTGGGAAGTGATTGATATCCGTCTGGGGGCCGTGGAGGCCAGATTAAGAAGCGCCGCATCCCGGATTCAGGCATATTGTGCAGGTGAGCTGAACCGGCTGGAGGAATTGGAGGAGCCTCGTCTCTTCTATGACGGCAGGACGGACGAGGATAGAGAGGATTTAAGCGTTGCGCCGGAATGCTGGCATGATATTGTAACAGGCTGCAAGATGCTGTTATAGGATATGAGACAAG
>JAUNPZ010000113.1:7342-9559 GCA_030536455.1 Lachnospiraceae bacterium
GAATTTTCAAAATAAAAAATGCAAGAGACAGGAGTGGAAACGATATGGGCATGAAACTGGAAAAGTCAGAATGGAAAGGAAATCAAATCTACAAGCTGATCGGAGAGAATCTGGAAGCGTGGGTCTGCCCGGAGGATGGGATGAATGTATACCGGGTAATATATGAAGGAAAGCAGGTCATCGCCTGGGACGATTCCCGCTTTGAGAAGGGCGCAACCTATGGAATCCCGGTGCTGTATCCGACGCCGAACCGCAGTGAGAATCTGAAAATTCATGTGGACGATGCGGTTTATGAGGCCAGGATGCACGGTCTGGTCCGCCGCCTGCCGTTTACCGTGACGGAAGAAGTGTGCGGGGAGAATGAAGTATTTCTTTCCGGAAGCCTGAAATGGGATGAGAGCCAGGAGGATTTTTCCTGCTTCCCATATCACAGCATCTTAACAATCCGGGTGGGAATCCGTGGAAATGAGATGACCTGGGAATATGAAGTGGATAATCAGGAGCAGAAGGAGCTGCCATACGGGATTGCCATCCATCCGTTCTTCGATAAGAATGGACAGGATGTGAAGATTACGGTGCCGGTGGATTCCTTTATGGAGATGACAGAGGAAAAGATTCCCACCGGAAAGCGGATTCCGATGGAAGAAACCGGAGTGGAGCTTCGAAAGCCGGTTCCCGTAGAAACCTTGCATCTGGACCATGTATATACCGGATATCACGAGGGCCAGCCAATCCTGCTGCAGTATGAGGATTTTCAGGTGTCTATTGATGCGACCAGGGATTTCACTCATGTGGTGGTGTTTACACCGGATGCTCCGTTTTTCTGTGTGGAAAACCAGACCTGCTCCACGGACTGCTTTAACCTGTATCACAAGGGATTTAAGGAGGAGTCCGGTCTGGAGTTTGTAAAACCGGGAGAAAAGAAGGGCGGAAAGCTTACGTTTACATTCCAAAGATAATGAATGCGGATAATGAGGAGCAGGCCTTTCCGGACCTGCTCCTGCAATTTCTTATAAATATTAGCCAAAGTATCTCTTTAACAGACCCTGGAAAGCGCAGCCGTGTCTTGCTTCATCCTTCGCCATCTCATGAACGGTGTCATGGATTGCGTCTAAGTTTGCCTTCTTTGCGCGAAGAGCCAGGTCGAACTTACCAGCGGTAGCGCCGTTCTCAGCAGCAACTCTTAACTCCAGGTTCTTCTTGGTGCTGGTGGTAACCACTTCACCTAACAGCTCAGCGAACTTTGCAGCGTGCTCTGCTTCCTCGAATGCAGCGGTCTTGTAGTACTCGCCGATCTCCGGATAGCCTTCGCGGAATGCCTGACGGGACATAGCCAGATACATACCAACCTCAGAGCACTCGCCCTCGAAGTTTGCTCTTAAATCCTTGATGATATCCTCGGTAACGCCCTCTGCCTTGCCTACGCCGATTTCATGCTGGCAGGCCCAGGTCATCTCTTCTTCCTGTAATTTGAACTTGGAAGCCGGAACCTTACATACCGGACAAGCCTCTGGTGGATTCTCGCCTTCATAAACATAACCGCAAACTGTACATACCCATTTCTTCATCGTCATATTCTCCTTTTCATTTTTATTAAAGTGATTCTATTCATTGGATTCCTTGTTTATCTTGCAATCAAATCAGTAATGATTACTGATATTACTTTAGCATATCCCATTCTTTCTGTCAAGGGGTTTTCAAAAATATTTTACGATAATTTCCTGAGAAAACCTTCCTGTGCGAAAGACGGTTATGATTTTTTCTGGCAGCAGGTTTCGCAGATTCCGTAGAAAGTGGTGATGTGGCTTTCCACCTTTCCGCCGCTGTAACGCTGTGCCAGTGTGTTGATTTCTTCCATCGGACTCATCGGGAGGTCACTGACCTGATTGCAGCATCTGCATACAAAATGGTAGTGAGGTGTGATTCTGCCGTCGAAATGGTCGGCCCCGTCTCCCAGACTCAGCTTCTGGATTTCCCCCAGCTCTACCAGCAGGTTTAGGTTCCGGTATACGGTTCCAAGACTGATGTTAGGGAACTCTTCACGGATGCTGGCGTAGAGGGCATCGGCAGTCGGATGGTCGCAGCGCCCGGCCAGTGAATTCTTGATGGACTCCCGCTGGCGGCTGTACTTCAGTGCCTTCATGTTGACTCCTTTCTGATAGTAATAATTGTTACTGTTTATATTATAACGAAAAAACAGAATGGTGTCAATGAAAA
>JAUNPZ010000114.1 GCA_030536455.1 Lachnospiraceae bacterium
TCCCGGCTGACCAGCGATTCCTACCATGTACATAATATGCTGAGCCGGATGCAGCGGCTGGGGGTGCGTGCACCGATTCTCCTGCTGGGCGGAATCGTGATGACACTGAATCTGGACCCGGCGCTGGCTTCAGTGCTTCTCTGTCTGATGCCGGTCCTGGGTGTGATCATGTGGCTGGTGACGAAGCGAAGCGTGCCGATGTATTCGGCCGCGCAGGAGGCGGTGGACGGCTTTGTGCGGCTGGTGAGGGAGGATATCGCCGGAATCCGCGTGATCAAGGCCCTTTCCAAAATGGATTATGAGGAGCAACGGTTTGACGACTGGAACCGCAGGGTCGTGGAGCGGGAACGGGCGGCCGGAATCACCATGGCCGTGTTAAATCCGTCGATGAACCTTCTGTTAAATATCGGCCTGGTGGGAGTCATTCTGGCAGGCGCCCTCCGGGTACAGGTCGGAGTGGGAGAGGTGGGAACGATTCTGGCATTTCTCACCTATTTTACGATTATTCTAAATGCCATGCTTTCGATTTCCAGGATGTTTACTCTCTTTTCCAAGGGGCAGGCCTCGGCGGAGCGAATCTCTCTGGTGCTGGAGTCGGAGGATGAGCGGCAGATCGAGGAACGGTTTCTGCAGGCGTATAAAAACGCAGAGACAGAGGACCGGGAAAATGAGAGCGGAACCGGCAGGGAGGAAGAAAACGGTCCTCCGTTTGTGGCCTTTCGCGATGTAACCTTTTCCTATAATCCGGGAAAGCCGGTGCTCCGGCATATCTCATTTGCCTTAAAGAAGGGGGAATCCCTTGGCATCATCGGGGAGACCGGCTCCGGAAAAACCACCATAGCCAGTCTGCTTCTCGGACTTTATCCGGCGGATTCCGGCCAGATTCTGGCGGGAGGACAGGATATCCGGGAGCAGACCTTTGGCGGACTGAGAGAGAAAATCGGAATCGTATTTCAGAGCGATACCATATTCGAGGATACCATTTATGAGAATGTGCGTCTGGGCCGGGAGCTTACGAAAAAGCAGGTGGAGCGGGCCATCCATACCGCCCAGGCAGACGAGTTCATCCAGGAGAAGGAGGGGAAGAATCAGGAGCAATTGAATATCCGGGGAGCGAATCTGAGCGGCGGTCAGAAGCAGCGGATTCTGATTGCAAGAGCCCTGGCCGGAGAGCCGGATATCCTGATTTTAGATGATTCCTCCAGTGCCCTGGATTACCAGACGGATATGCAGCTCCGGCGGGCCATCCGGCAGGAATATCCGGCGGTCACCGGCATCTTCATCGCCCAGAGAATCAGCTCCATCAGCCATGCAGACCACATTATGATGCTGGAGAACGGGCAGGTTCTGGGCTATGGAACCCATGAGGAGCTTTTGGAAAACTGCGCTCCGTATCGGGAGCTTTACCAGATGCAGACCGGAGATATGGAAAGCCGGAAAACAGGGAAGGACGGAGACTACGATGAAACCATCTGCTAAATTTGAAAAACCGAAGGACCGGAGAGGCACCCTTCTGAGGCTGGGGCGGATTCTCCTGCGGTACCGGGGCTGGCTGCTTCTTGCCCTGGTCATGAATCTGGCCTCGAATCTGCTGGCGCTTTCCGGCCCCATGCTTTCGGGCCGGGCGGTGGATGCCATCCAGCCGGGAACCGGACAGGTGGATTTTCCTTCCGTCTTTTACTACGCCAGGTGGATGCTGGTCTGCTATCTGTGCGCGGCCCTGCTGGGCTACGGGCTTCAGGTGCTGATGATCACCATCAGCCGGAAGGTGGTTTATCAGATGAGAAAGGATGTATTTTCCCATCTGTTAAGCCTTCCGGCCGGGTACTTTGACACCAGGCAGACCGGAGATATCCTGAGCCGGATTTCCTATGACATTGATACCATAAATACCTCGCTGTCCCACGATGCGGTACAGCTTATGACCACCATCATTACCGTGTCCGGCTCCTTTATGATGATGCTTCTGGTATCCCGCCGGCTTGTGCTGGTGTTCC
The DNA here is from genome assembly GCA_030536455.1 of Lachnospiraceae bacterium. Lineage (GTDB taxonomy): Bacteria > Bacillota > Clostridia > Lachnospirales > Lachnospiraceae > Caccovicinus. Next base: position 1,998 of record JAUNPZ010000114.1, read on the forward strand.
TGGTGACGGTGCCGCTTTCCCTGTGCATCACCCGGTTTATCGTGAAGCGGACCAGGCCTCTGTTTAAAAAGCGTTCCGAGGCGCTGGGAAGATTAAATGGCTATGCGGAGGAGCAGGTGACGGGACAGAAGACGCTGAAGGCCTACCATCAGGAGGAGAACCGGAAGACGGCATTTGACCGGTTCAATGAGGAGGGAGCGAAACGCTTTTACCAGGCGGAATATTATTCCAGCACCACGGGGCCGATGGTGAATTTTATCAATAACCTGTCCCTGACCTTAATCAGTGTGCTGGGAGCCTTTCTGTTTCTGAAGGGGCAGATGACGGTGGGAAGGATTTCCTCCTTTGTGCTGTATTCCCGGAAGTTTTCCGGCCCGATTAATGAAGCGGCCAATATGTTAAGTGAGCTTCAGTCTGCCCTGGCGGCTGCGGAGCGTGTCTTTGCCGTGCTGGATGAGCCCGGCGAGACGGCGGACGGAGCGGAGGCAGAGGTGCTTTCCCACGCCAGCGGCGAGGTGGAGCTTTCGCATGTGGAATTCGGCTATGAGGAAGGAAAGACGATTCTGCACGACCTGTCCTTAAAGGCGGAGCCGGGGGCGCTGGTTGCCATCGTAGGCCCGACCGGGGCGGGGAAAACCACTTTGATTAACCTGCTGATGCGGTTTTATGATGTGGACGGCGGAGCCGTGCTGGCTGATGGAAGGAATGTAAAGCAGTGGACCCGTGACAGCCTGAGACGTTCCTACGCCATGGTGCTGCAGGATACCTGGCTGTTTACCGGCACGGTGTATGAGAACCTGGCTTACGGCGGTGTATCCATCACCAGAGAGCAGGTGGAGGAGGCGGCGAAGGCAGCCAGAATCCACAGCTTTATCCAGCATCTCCCCGATGGCTATGACACCGTCTTAAGTGAGGAGGGGGCCAGCATATCCAAGGGCCAGAAGCAGCTCCTGACCATTGCCAGAGCCATGCTTCTGGATGCGGCCATGCTGATTCTGGATGAGGCGACCTCCAACGTGGATACCCGGACCGAGCGGAAGATTCAGTCGGCCATGCGGCATCTGATGGAGGGGAAGACCTGCTTTGTTATCGCCCACCGGCTTTCCACCATACAGAATGCGGACTGGATTCTGGTGATGGACCACGGACAGGTGGTGGAGCAGGGAACCCACAGCTCCTTGATGGAGGAGCAGGGCTTTTACCGGAAGCTGTATGAGGCGCAGTTCCAGTAGATGCGGTTCGGCAGATTTTGACAAAAAATACTTTCCGTTTCATTTCAGATATGCTAAGATAAAGAGAGAAAATGGGTTCATGTATTTAAAATTCGAACGGAATGAAACAGGGGAAGTTCGACAGAAAGGAATATATGCAGGATAACAGGATACCAAAGGTACAGGACGGGCAGCAGCCGGACCCTGGTCTGGCAGAGCTTATCTGCGGGGATGAGCAGATAAAGAATGCGATGTTTGCGGTTTTGATAAACGGAGGAGCAGCGCCGTTCCTGTATTTTGTCCGGGATGACCGACTGATCGCGGCGGATGAGGAGACCCACAGGATGCAGGAGATACCGCATTATTTAAAATACCTGGAGAAGGAAACCAGGGTGCATCCGGAAGACCGCTGGAAGGCAATCGAATATTATAAGGGGCGTCTGGACGGGCCGCTGGAGCTTCGGAAAGTGGAGCCGGACGGCAGTTATTCCACGGCGGTGCTGGAAGCGGTCCGCATAAACAGCGAGCGGTATCAGCAGGAGATTTTAGTGGGAAATGCCAGGAACATCACTCAGGGAAGAATCCGGGAGGAGAGTCTGGAGCTTCTGGCCATGCAGGATGCTATGACCGGGGTCTATAATTCTGCGGCAGGAAAGTCCCTGATTCAGGATTATCTGAATCATAAGAATCCATATGCTTCCTGCGGCATGATTGTGGTGGACATCGATTATCTGAAGAGTGTAAATGACAACTACGGCCATCTGTTCGGTGACCGGGTGATTACCGCCATGGCCGGTCTGCTTCGGGAGATTTTTGCAGAAAAGGATATCGTGCTCCGGGCAGGCGGGGATGAGTTTGTGATTTTCTTAAAGGAGGTCAGCCACATCACGCTGGCAAAGCGGGCGGTGGAGCTGATTCAGAAGGTAAGGGGTCTGACCTTTCCGGAGCATGACTATATGCTGACCTGCAGCGCCGGCGTGTGCTTTCTTCCGGAGAATATATCCGGCTACAGCTATGAGCAGCTGTTCGAGAATGCGGACTGGGCCTTATATCACGCCAAGTTAAACGGCAGGAACCGGTGCTTTTTCTGCGATAATCTGCGGCGGTTTGATATGCAGCCGATGGAATCGGAGGGACTCCATCGTGATATCGATGTGCGGTACCTGCACAATGATATCATTTCCACTGCATTTGAGATATTTGAGCGGAAGAATACCTTTGATTCGGCGATTACCCTGCTTCTGGAGGTGATCGGAACCCGTTTCCGCCTGGATAGGATCACGGTCATCCAGACCAATATCAAGGAGCGGAAGACCAGAAAGCAGTACTGCTGGAGTTCATCCGGCACCACGGATATGCTGGATATGGGCGGCTTCAGCAAAGAAGATTTTCTGACGCTGTTTCACAGCTATGACGAGTATGGGACGACGGTGCTTCAGTATGACCACATGGAGATGTATTCAGAGGCCGGACGGAATCTGCTGGTCCAGGGCGGCGCGAAGACGGTGGTCTATGCGGCGATGTACTGCGAAGGAACCTATGTGGGCGCCATTTCCTTCGTGGTGAGCAAGGATAAGCGTTACTGGTCCAAGCAGGACCGCCGCAGGTTCGGGGAGCTGACGAAGATCATCTCAGCCCATCTGGCGAAGAGCCAGGCCATCAATTCCACCTATAAAGGCAGTATGTGGACGCCGGAATATGACCCGTTGACCGGACTTCTTTCTTTTTCCCGGTTCCGGGAGGAGGTGGAGCGTGTCATCGTGGGGAACCGGGCCGGTTCCTATGTGATGGTGTACAGCGATTTCAATGATTTTAAATATTTCAACAAGAAGTATGGCTACAGCACGGGAAATAAGCTTCTGATTGAATTCAGCAACTATATCATCGGAACCATGCAGGATACGACAGACGTGTATTTTACCAGGGTGGTGGCGGACCAGTTTATCCTGTTTATGCCATATCCACATCCTGAGACCCGGGCCGGTCTGGCGGTGGTGGAGCTGAATGACAGCTTTTCCCAGGAGATATGCGGCCGTTATCCTGGTGTAAACTTTAAGGTGCAGACCGGGATTTACTTCATCGAACCGGACTGCGTCAGCGCCTCGGAGGCCATCGACGCGGCGGATTACGCCAGAAAGCAGGCGAAAAAGAAGGCTTCGGTCTCCGTGGTGGTCTATAATAAAGAACTGAAGGAACAGCGGAATCTGGAGATGGAGGTCATCAACGGGCTGAAGCGGGGAATCGAGAACCGGGAGTTCCGGATTTACCTGCAGCCGAAATTTTCCATGAAGGACTTTTCCATGACCGGCGCGGAGGCGCTGGTGCGGTGGGAAAAGCCGGACGGAAGCGTACTGACCCCGGCCGATTTTATTCCGATTTATGAGCGGACCGGCCAGATTCTGGAGCTGGATTACTATGTATATGAAGAGGTGGCAAGGTTTCTGGCAAAGAATCAGAGCCTGGGCCGCAGGCAGGTCCCAATCGCGGTGAACGCCTCGATTCTCCATGCTTCGGATGAAGGGGCGGTGGAGCGTTATCTGGAGATTTTAAACCGCTATGGCGTGGACCCATCCCTGACGGAAATCGAGCTGACGGAGACGGCTACGGTGCAGGATTACCAGAATGTCCGCCAGTTGTTCCTTAAACTCCGGGAGGCCGGAATCCGGACGGCTTTGGATGATTTCGGCGCGGGCTACTCGGTCTTGAATACGATTATCGACGTTCCGGTAGACTCGGTGAAGCTGGACCGGATCTTTGTGGACTCCTGCTGTAAGGACGGAAGCCGCCAGTTTCTTCTGAAGCAGGTGATCGACACGGTCCAGGGACTGGGCTATCAGGTAATCTGTGAGGGCATCGAAAGTGAGGAGCAGGCCCGCCTGTTAAGAAAGGCCGGGTGTGAGGAGGGCCAGGGGTTCTGGTTTGCCAAAGCGATGCCGGTGGAAGAATGCGAAAAGATGTGGTATTATGATATGGAAGGCGGAATCCGGCGGGATGAGAATGAAGCGCTGTGATTCCAGAAGATAAAGGAGATTTGAAGACATGAAGAAATTAGGTTTTGGTTTGATGCGGCTTCCGGTGCTGGACAAGGAGGATGTGACCACCATCGATGAGGCCCAGCTGATTCGTATGGTGGATACTTTTATGGAGCAGGGCTTTACCTATTTTGACACGGCGTACCCCTATCACAAGAAGATGAGTGAGTGTGCCATTCGGAAGGCGCTGGTGGAGCGCTATCCGAGAGAGAGCTTTGTGCTGGCAGATAAGATGCCTACCTTCCTGGTGGAAAAGCCGGAGGATTATCCTGCATTTTTTAACGAGCAGCTTGAAAAATGCGGCGTGGAGTACTTCGACTATTATCTGATGCATACTCTGGACCGGGAACTGTATGCCAAGACGAAACAGTACGGCGGTTTTGACTTTGCGCGGAAGATGAAGGCGGAGGGAAAGATTAAGCACATGGGCTTCTCCTTCCACGATACGGCCGATATTCTGGAGCAGATTCTGACGGATCAGCCGGATGTGGAGTTCGTCCAGCTTCAGATTAACTACATCGACTGGGAGAGCGAGAAGGTCCAGTCCAGAAGATGCTATGAGGTGGCAAGAAAGCATGGAAAACAGGTGATCATCATGGAGCCGGTGAGAGGCGGCGCTCTGGCCAATGTTCCGAAGGAGGCGGAGGCAGCGATGAAGGAATGCCGGCCGCAGCTTTCCGTTCCGTCCTGGGCCATCCGGTTTGCCGCATCCTTAGACGGCGTGATGATGGTATTAAGCGGCATGAGCAATATGGAGCAGCTTACCGATAACTTAAGCTATATGAAGGAATTTGCGCCTCTGGATGAGAAGGAGCTGGCTGTGGTATGGAAGGCGGCGGAGATTATCCGGAGCACCATCACCATCCCTTGCACCGGCTGCCGTTACTGCGTGGACGGCTGTCCGCAGAATATCCCGATTCCTTCTTATTTTACCCTGTACAACCGGATGGAGCAGACCAGGGATAAGGGCGCTCAGAAGAATGAATATAAGAAGCTGACTGGAGAAGGCGGCTATGGAAAGGCGTCGGACTGCATCGGCTGTAAGCAGTGCGAGGAGCATTGTCCGCAGCACATTGATATCACCGGATGGCTGAAAAAGGCAGCGGAGTCCTTTGAGGGCTGACCTGCGTACCCGTTATCTTATATCTTTTTTTATCAGAAAGCGAAGCGGATGCTTCTCCGAACATGGGAGGCATCCGCTTTTTTTGCCTTTTCTATGATTTCGTATTATGCATTCTTCCGGTACAGAATCAGAAGTCCCTTTAACAGCAGGGCGTCATCGTAGACAATCTTATGGCGGCACATGGGTGCAATCAGCTTTGCAAGGCCTCCGGTTGCCACCACGGAGGTCTTCTGGCCAAGCTCCGCCTCCATCCGGTCGATGAGGCCGTCAATCTGGGCCACATTGCCATAGATGATGCCGCTCCGCATACAGTCGATGGTGTTCTTCCCGATGACATTGCCCGGCTCCTCCAGACTGATATAGGGAAGCTGGGCGGTCTTGCCGCTTAAGGAATTTAAGGAAACTTTAAGTCCGGGAAGAATCACGCCGCCGATGTAATTGCCGGATTTATCCACCACGGACATGGTGGTTGCGGTCCCCATATCAATGATGATGATGGGCTTGGGATATTCTTTTATGGCTGCGACTGCATCTACGATCATATCGCTTCCCACGGCCTTGGGGTTGTCCATGATGATGTTCATGCCGGTTTTCATGCCGGAGCCGACCAGGAGGGGCCGCTTTCCGATGATCTTCTCCACGGCATGGAGGATGGTGTTATTTAACGGAGGGACTACGGAGGAGAGGATTGCCCCCTCAATCTGGCCGGGATGGATGTTGTAGATTTCCAGGATATCTTTTAAGTTGACTGCGTACTCTAAGTCGGTTTTTGCCTGGTTGGTGGTGATGCGCTCAACGAAATAGGTTTTATGCTCATCGATGCCGCCCAGGACAATGTTGGTGTTGCCCATATCAATTGCTAAAATCATGGCGGGAACTCCTTTCCATTAAAGGGATTTTGTGTTATACTCGAAAATGGCAGGCTTTCCGCAAATCGCAGCGGGGCCTGATTAAAAACATTCTAGCACGATTTAAAAAAAAACACAATGCCAGGGAGGCAGGACAGGATGCTGAAAGGAAAAACAGTAGTTTTAGGAGTAACCGGCGGAATTGCGGCGTACAAGATACCCAATCTGGCCAGTATGCTGGTGAAAAGCGGAGCGGATGTCTATGTACTGATGACGGAGCATGCGGCGAATTTCATCACCGCGATCACGTTTGAGACTTTAACCGGGCACAAGTGTGTGATCGACACCTTTGACCGGAATTTTGAATTTAATGTGGAGCATGTGGCTCTGGCGAAAAAGGCGGATGTGCTGATGGTGGCCCCGGCGACAGCGAATGTGATCGGGAAGCTGGCGCACGGAATCTGCGATGATATGCTGACTACCACGGCGCTGGCCTGCCATTGCCCGAAGATCATCGCCCCGGCCATGAATACCCAGATGTACGAGAGCCCGATTCTCCAGGATAATCTGGAAATCTGCCGGAGATACGGCATGACGGTGATCGAGCCGGCCACGGGCCATCTGGCCTGCGGCGATGCCGGAGCCGGGAAGATGCCGGAGCCGGAGGAGCTTTTCGATTACATCTGCCAGGCGGTAGAATATAAAAAGGATCTGACCGGAAAGAAGCTGCTGGTGACGGCGGGACCCACCAGAGAAGCCGTTGACCCGGTGCGTTTTCTTACCAATCATTCCACCGGAAAGATGGGCTACGCCATCGCCAGGGCCGCTTCCAGAAGAGGAGCGGAGGTGACGCTGGTTTCCGGCCCGGTGGCGCTTGCGGCTCCCCGTTTTGTGCGGGTGGTTCCGGTGGAAAGCGCTGAGGAGATGTTCGAGGCGGTGACCGGTCTGGCCGCGGAGCAGGATGCGGTGATAAAGGCAGCCGCAGTGGCGGATTACCGCCCGGCCCGGATTGCTTCGGAGAAGGTAAAGAAGACGGACGGGGATATGAGCATTCCTCTGGAGCGGACCCACGATATCCTGGCTTGGCTGGGGGAACACCGGAGAGAGAATCAGTTTTTATGCGGATTTTCCATGGAAACCCAGAATATGCTGGAAAATTCCAGAAAGAAGCTGGAGAAGAAGCATATTGATATGATAGTTGCCAATAATTTAAAGGTAGAAGGAGCCGGATTCGGTACCGATACCAATGTGGTGACCATGATTACCAGAGACAGGGAAGTCCAGCTGGAGAAGATGAGCAAGGAAGAGGTGGCTCACCGGATCCTGGATGCGATTTT
>JAUNPZ010000115.1 GCA_030536455.1 Lachnospiraceae bacterium
ATACCTTTTCCAGTGAACTTAAAATCCTCGCTGAATATTGTACCGTGTTTTCCATATATCGTTTCACCCTCACATTATGTTTTCATTTTTTGCAGGAAATACCGCGCACTGCTCCTGCTGCCAGCCGTGAAGCAGCAGTTTCAGCTTCCGTGCGGTCTCCGGCAGCTCCTCCGCCAGATTATTCGTCTCCCTGAAATCCACGGCCAGGTCATAAAGTTCCTCCCGGCCGTCCTCAAAGAACTCAATATATTTATAGTTTCCAAGTACCACACAAGCCGCCGGTGTGCCGCCCTGATTTCCGTAATGCGGATAATGCCAGAATACCGGCCGCTCCGGCATACGCCTTCCTTCGAACAGCGGAACCATGCTTCTTCCGTCCGGCGCTGCGCCTTCCTTCTTCTCAATGCCCGCCAGTTCCAGGAAGGTGGGATAAAAATCCGGTGTGGTCACAGGGATGTCGCAGCGGGTTCCCTCTTTTATGACATTTGGATAACGGACAATCAGCGGCACTCTGGTTCCGCCCTCGTAAACCCAGCCTTTTCCCTCGGAAGCCGGCAGGTTGCAGGTCGGAGAGCCTTCTGCTGTGGCCAGGCCGCCGTTGTCGGAGGTGAATACCACAACCGTATTTTCCGCTTCCCCGCACTCCTCCAGAGCCGTAAGAAGACGTCCCACATTCTGGTCCAGATTCCAGATCATACCCGCATAAGACGGGTCGGACTGGATTACACGCCGCATCACATGCTTTCCGGTCTTATCTTCCGTGTGGAACTCTTCGCCCTCAACCAATGCAGTTTCCTTGTCCAGCCCCAGCTCCCGCGCCTTTTTTTCAAACCGCAGCCGGTCCTCTTCCTTTACCTGAATCGGGGTATGAACCGCGTAATGGCACATGCTCATGTAGAATGGCCTGGTGTCACCCTCTTCTTTCCTTGCTTTCAGAAGCCCGATTGCCTCATCCGTCAGGCGGTCGGTGAGATATTCTCCTTCCGGCCCTTCCTCCAGCGTCTCGATTCCGTAAGGGCTGAAATACCCTTGCGCCGGATGTCCCCAGGAGCATCCTCCGATATTCTTTTCAAATCCGAAATGCTCCGGATAATATTCCCGGCCGCCGAGATGCCATTTGCCCACATGCCAGGTGGCATAACCCTCATCCTTTAATGCCTGGGCGATGGTATACTCTCCCTCCGGCAGATGCTTGATATAAGGCGCATCAATCAGCTTTCCCCTTAACGGATGGGACTGGCCGCTCATATCAATCCAATCCGTCACACCAAGTCTTGCCGGATATTTTCCGGTCAGATAGCTGGCTCTGGATGGAGAGCAGACCGGGCAGGAGGCATATGCATTGGCAAAGGTCATGCCCTGTCTGCTGAGCCGGTCGATGTTCGGCGTTTCATAAAAAGTGCTTCCGGTACAGGCCAGGTCTTTCCAGCCCATATCATCTAAAAAGATAAATAAGAAATTCGGTCTTGTTCCCATATCGTTATCCCCTTCTGTCCTTTTCTAAATTCTGTCAAATTTCTCATCCTGCCAGATTCCGCATCCCGGCGGATTTCACATTCCATCAGGTTCCAACCGGCGGATATACCAGGGGACGGTCCGCATGGATTCCCGGTCTGCATAACTGACCGGACCCGGTCACGCCCTCCTTGGTTCCGTCCAGCTCCGGATTCACATACTTTAAGAACCACTTCTCCATCTGAATCTTCATCTCCAGCGCTTTTTTCTCATACCCTGGCTGACCGTATAAGTTTTTCTCCTCTCCCGGGTCCTCCGTCAGGTGATAAAGCTCCTGCCTGCCGTAAGGATAGCGGTGCACATACTTCCACTCCCGGTCCCGGATCATCCGCACCGGGCCGTACTCGTCAAATACCACGATTTCGCCTTCATGCTCCTCCGCAGTTCCGTGAAGGAGCGTTGCAAAGCTTCTTCCCGGAAGTCCCTCCGGCATCTGCTCTCCCATTCCGGTTAATTCCAGAAGCGTGGGGAACAGGTCGCAGGCGCTTACCATGCCATGGCATACCGTACCTGCCGGAACTACGCCCGGATAAGAGATGAGGAACGGAACCTTCACGGCCGAATCATACATATTCATCGGGAAGGTGGCATTGCCTTTGCCCCACACGCCGTGCTGGCCCATGCTCATGCCGTTGTCTGCCGTAAAGATTACGATGGTGTCCTCTGCCAGCTGCTTCTCCTCCAGCGCATCCAGGATACGTCCGATCTGCTCATCCATGGCGCTGACTGCCGCAAAGTAGCCTCTTAAGTTCTCCTTTCTCCGCTCCGTTCCATATACCGGTCCGGTTATGAGATCCGGATGGTCCGGAATATCCGGGATGCTTGCAACATCACAGTCCTCATAATACTGAATCCATTTTTCCGGGTGATGCTCCCTGCCCCACGGGGAATGGGGGGCCGTATAATGAACTGCCAGATAGAATGGCTCCTCCTCTTTATCCAGGGTATCCAGATATTCCAGGGCACGGTTCGTAAACAGCTCCGTCACATACTTTCCGTGCTCCACGGTAATGTTTCCGTCCTCCACAATATCCGGATGATAGTAACAGCAGCCGCCAAGGCCGATGGTATACCATTTGGAAAAGCCGTGCTGCGGCCTTACGCTGTCTCCCATATGCCATTTGCCGGAGAGGGCGCAGGTGTAGCCGTTCTCCGCCAGGATATCGGTGTAGGCAGTCTGCCCGTCCAGATATCCGATCGGCTTTCTCTCGTTTGTATATTTATCCGCATAAGGATTCTCCTGTCCCTGCTCTGCGAATTTCTCCCCGTCCAGGTTGCCGCCGCGGAGCCAGTCCAGCACTCCATGGGCAGACGGGATGGTTCCCGTGAGCAGAGAGGCTCTGGCCGGGGAACACACCGGTGATGCGCAGTAAAAATTGTCAAATCTCATCCCGGACGCTGCGATACGATCCAGATTCGGCGTATACAACTCAGGAGTGCCTGAGCAATGCATTGCCCAGGCACCCTGATCGTCTGAAAGGATGAAAAGGATATTGGGTCGTTTCTTCATCGTCTTATCCTCACTTTTCATTCATTTTTCATTTCCTTACTTGCTGCGTTTTCCTGCTTTATTACTTCGTGGCATGATAAACATCATTTGCTTCCTTTAAAATCTCTTCGCCGCCCTGGCTTCTCCATGCCTCGCTTAACTTGGCCGTTCCCTCCTCGATGCCGATCTTGCCCTGGAGCATATCGGAGAAATACTGGATAAAGATATCATTGACTGCGGAGCCATCCTGAACCTCTGCAGGAGTTTTCTGTTTTACCAGGTTCGGAACCTGGCACTTGGAGGCCACCTCAACACTTGCTAACGCGCGCTCCTTGCCCACCTCGGTATCCGGCATAAATCCGCTTTCCAGAGGCCAGTAGAAGGAACCCCATGCCAGCGCATGTGCCCAGCCGTTATCCGAAAATGCATCTTTCGCACGTTCTTCCATGTTATATACAATCTTGTCGCCTTCCTTGGTGTAATGAATGCCCTCGATGCCGTATCTTAACAGATGATTTCCCTCTTCCGAAATCATAAAATCAACAAACTCCGCTGCCTTGTCCTGATTCTTGCATGCAGTGGTCACGCAGGTTAAGAAGCCGTTTTTGCCCTGCCTGCTCATTCCCAAAGCGCCGTCCGGTCCTGCCGGCGGCATATCGTAGCAGAGCTCGCCGTCCGGGAACAGTTCCTTTAAGCTGTTTTCATGACGGTTGATATGACGGTATACGGTTGCAGGCATTGCGCCGATCTTGCCCTGATAAAACTTCTCTTCCTTCTTCGGGATATCATTTAGCATCAGTTCCGGGTCAACCACTCCGGAATCCCACAGGTCTTTGATGTAATGCATCGCCGGGATAAATGACGGGTCCTCGAAAATCGGAATCACCTGGTCATCTGCATCCAGGGAATAGTCGCCGTGAGGCAGCCCGTATGCAAAGAATACCCAGTCAAATGGAGTCTGGCCATTTGTACTGCTTGGCTTCTCAGAGCTGAAGCCATATGTGTCGTTCTTTCCGTTTCCATCCGGGTCGTCATTGGTAAACGCCGTTAAAACCGTCTTCATCTCATCCAGCGTCTTCGGATAGGAAAGTCCCAGCTTGTCCAGCCAGTCCTTTCTCATCATCAGCAGCGTATTGGCAGCCTGATACTGAGTGATGAATGGAATACCGTAATAATCGCCGTTCACAGCCGTCCATTGATAGTCATCCAGCCATGCCTTAATATTCGGCAGCTTGTCCATATATGGGGTCAGCGGGATTACCATGCCGTCATCAATCCACTGCTGGGTTGCGCTGGTTCCGTAAGCGCCGGTTACAACATCCGGGAAGTCGCCGGAAGCCATCGCCACGTTTACCTTTTCCGTATTGTTCTCCGGAACAATCTCCACCTTCAGATCGATTCCCAGCTTTTCATTGATTGCCGCCACGATACGGTCATCTTCCTTGATTACCTTTGCCGCCGCGTCACCGGTGGTCAGCCAGCGGATCGGAACCGGCTTGCCGGAATCGCTCTTGCCGGAGTCTGCCGCAGCCTCGTTCTTGCCGGAATCCGCTGCCGGCGCCTTGGTATCCGTACCCTGGCCGCCTCCACATGCGGTTACTGATAATGCCATCGCGCCGGCTAAAGCCAAACTTACTACCTGTCTCTTTTTCATTATAACACCCTCTCTTTCTCATTGATAGTTTATTTTATGCCGTTCTTACCCCTTCACAGCACCGGCTGTCATACCGGCTGTAAAATATTTCTGGAAGAACGGATATGCACACATAATCGGGATGATCGCCATCATAACGGCTGCCATTTTCATCGGCTGTCCTAATAAGAACAAACTCTCACCGCCGCCGGAATATGCTGCGTCATTTTCAAACAGCATCGAGCGGAGGAATAACTGCAGCGGCCACGCCTTCTTATCGTTGATATACATGATCGCGGAAAAGAATTCATTCCAGTGGTCAACTGCATAAAACAAAGTAACGGTTGTCAGCGCCGGCTTGGATATCGGCAGCATAATCTTAAATAATACGCCAACCTCGGTACAGCCGTCCAGCAGGGCCGCCTCCTCCAGTTCCTGCGGAAGATCCATAAAGAAATTCCGGAGGATAACCAGATTGTAGGTATTAATCGCCGTCGGCAGAATCATGGACCACACGGAGTTAATCAGATGAAGGTCTTTGATCACGATGTAAGTCGGAATAATTCCGCCGGAGAACATCATGGTAAACACCGCCATGAACATAAAAAACCGCTGGCCCTTCAGATTCTTCTTCGACAGCACATACGCCGCCATCGTGGTAATCAGCATATTGATTGCCGTGCCAGCTACCGTAATAAAGATACTGTTGGCATAGGAGGTCCACAGGTCGATATTGGTCAGCATGTAGGTATATCCTTCAAATGACCATTCCGACGGCCACAGGTGAATGTTGGTTGACAGATATCCTTTTAAAGAAGAAAAGGATACGACCAGACAATCCCAGAACGGATAAAAACAGGCCAATGCTAAAAATGTCAGGAACACGATATTGAACGCGTCAAAAATCCGGCTGCCCAGAGAAACCTTGATATGGCTGCCCTGCTTTTCATATTTCTGCTTTGCCATCAGTAGATTCCCTCCTCTCCCGCCATTCTGGCTATTTTATTCGCTGCAACGAGCAGACAGAAGTTAATAACAGACTTAAATAAACCAACTGCCGTAGCCAGTTCAAACTTGCCCTCCTGAAGACCCATACGGTAAACGTAGGTATCGATGATATCTGCCGTGCCGTATACGCCCGGATGGTACAGTACAAAAATCTGTTCGAATCCGGCCTGCATCAGACTTCCGATTCGGGTTATCAACACGACAATGATAATCGAGCGGATACATGGAAGTGTGATATGAAGCAGCTTCTGCCACCGGTTTGCGCCGTCCACGGTAGCTGCCTCGTAAAGCTGGGAATCGATTCCCGTGATGGCCGCCAGATAAATGATGGTGTTCCATCCGAAGGTCTTCCAGATCATGGACACTACCATGGTCGGCACGAAAAACTTCTCATCGGTTAGGAATCCGATCGGTTTAAAGCCAAGACTGGTAATGATGCCGTTCACGATACCGGAATCCATGGACAGGATGCTGGTCAGGATGCCGCCTACTACAACCCAGGAAATAAAGTTCGGAATATAAACCGCAGTCTGAAGCACCCGCTTAAACTTATCATGATGCAGTTCATTTAACAGCAATGCGATGATAATCGGAAACGGGAAACCGAAAATCAGTCGGATTATGCTGATCCGGATGGTATTCCAGAAGACCGAATAGAACTTGTCCATGGAAAACAGCTTTTCAAATACCTCAAACCCGATCCAGGGGCTCTTCATGATTCCCAGCATCGGATTAAAATCCTTGAATGCAATGCTGACTCCGTACATGGGAACGTAACAGAAGATAATATAGTAGACAACCGCCGGAACAAGCATCAGATACAGATACTTATGCTTCCATATATACACCCCCAGATTCCGGCTCTGCCCACCCTTTTTCGGCTCCTTCTTTTTTGCAGATAAACCTTTCAAGTGTCTCCCTCCTTTTTCTGACAGCCGATTCCGCTGTCTGTTCACTTGTTTTTCATGTCTGCATTATATCAGAACTATGCATAAAAATAACTGCAAATAACCATCTGATTTTGTTCAGTTTTTCACAATCCTCCTGGTTTTATGTAAAAACATGGCAGATTGCAAAATTTCAATCGGTTTTTTGGCAATCTTCTTTGATTTTTGCTATGCGTTTTATATATTTTGTACATTCCTGTGTTTGTTTTTTTGCATATTCTCATTTCGAATGTTCATGTTGCACGATACTTTTTGACTTTTTAAAATTTTTTAGTATAATAAATCTTATAAAAAGCAGACAGGAGATCACAAAACATTGGACCATTCAAAATACTTTTCAAAATTTTACAAGTACAGAAATATATTAAAATCCCGGCATTTTCGTTCCTTCTTTTGCACAACGATGCTCTGCGCAACCATGATTTTTATTGCGGCCGGATTTTTTATTACACTAAAAACTCGGTTAAAGCTTCAGGAGAATCTGGACGCCAAGGCAAATTATGCCGCTGCCTCGGTTCAGGAATATCTGTCCGGCATGAAGCACAGCGCGGTTTTCATCGGAAAGCTTCCATCTGTCACCACCGCTCTGAATGCCCATCCGGTAACCCTGGACCAGCTTGCCAATATGGTGGCCGATCTTGCGCCCTTCTCCTCCACCTATTCCTATGAGAGTATCTGTCTGTTTTTCAATCATTCCGAAAAAGTCTATGATTCCTGCGGCGGAATGTACACCTTCGATGATTTTTATAATCCGGGGCTTCTGGAGCAGCTGCATTCCATGGAAAAGGAAGAGAAATGGCTGATTAATGTACCCTACCAGCGGTACTACCAGCCGCGCCCCGCCGTGCCGGTCATCACATATATGCGTCGGCTTCCCTTGTACCACACGCAGGCAGAAGGATATATAACGGTTTCCTATCAGATGGCAAACCTGCATAAGCTGGCCGCAGAAGCCGCCTCTTACGGCTCCTATACCGCGGCCATCACCTTTGAGGATCAGCTGTTATGGTCTTCGTCCGATGCCGTTATGAACAACTGGAACACAGCCTGCTCCGCATCCGAGAATGCCGGTATCCTGTTTTCCGCATTCTCTTCCTATCCGTCTTCCGCAAATTCGAAAATCCAATATACCTTTTACCTGTCCAGGCAGGAGAAATGGGATGCCATCGCCCCGGTGCTTTTCCAGTGCCTCTGGAGCTACCTGGCTGCATCCATGATCATTCTGATGGCATCCGTCATCTACAGCGCTCTGATGCTGCGCCCGGTAGATGCCATTATGAAGAAAATCGGCATTGTTCCGTATACCGAAAATGCATTCAACAGTCCGGATGAATTTTACCTTCTCAATACCGCTCTGGACAATATGAACGCTCAGGTTTCCGGCATTCAGAACCTGATGTCGCAGAACCAACAGTTAGTAAAGGAACGACTGCTTTCCGGTATCCTCTATAATTATGTCGATGTCCGGAAGCTTCCTGACGAATACGAGCAGCGCGGACTTCTCTTCCCCCATCCCATCTTTGCGGTAATTCTGCTGATGCTTCCCTCCCTGGAGGACTGTGAGGATTTTACCCGGCGGGAACAGCTCAAGCTTTTAATCCGCGCCAATGCCACGGATGCCTTTTCCACCCTGGGTGCGGCTTACAGCCTGTATATCGACAACAACAGCATCTGCATTATCTTAAATTCCGGGCAGAGCCAAAAGCTGCAGGAGGAGCTGACGAAAATCTGCACCGCATTAAAAAAACGGATGAAGCAAAGTCTTTCCGTCTACCCGCTTTTTTCCATCGGCATCTGCTCGGAAAACGACCCGAAGCCATGGCAGGCCTGGCAGCTTGCCCGGAAAAACCTGATTTTCACGGCTGCCGACCGGGATGATTTTATCCAGTTCAGTTATCAGAATGAATTTACCTCCTCCATCGACCCGGAGCTTCTGGCCCATATCTCACGGGCCATCATCGACAAAGAGCCGAATACCCTGAAGGAACATGCGGATACGTTCTGCAGCTGCTATCTGGCGGAAGCGGAGCCGGAGGAAGGCTGCCGGCTTGCCTCCATCGCGCTGTGCACCATTTATGCCGGTCTCTTAGATGTGAATGTGGACATCCCGGATACACAGCTGGATACCTTTTTGCGGAAGCTGGAGCATGCCTCCACCGGAGAAGAATGCCGGAAGCAGTTCTGCGCCTGCCTATTCGGCATGATTGATGCCAAGAACAAGCTGTCCGCAGAATCCCACGGCTATATCCAGCAGGCCATCCGGTATCTGGAGCAGAACTATTTCCGGCCGATTACCATCCCGCAGATTGCAGATGCAGTAGGCATCAGTCCGGTGTATTTGAACAAGCTCTTTAAACTGACAACCGGAAAAACCTTATCGGAATACTTAAACTTTTACCGTACCCAGCGCTCCCTGGATATGCTGCTCCACTCAGATGAAACCATCCATCATATCAGCGAAGCCATCGGTTACGGCGATGTGAGAAGCTACATCCGCTTCTTTAAGAAGTTTTACCAGATGACCCCCAGTGAATACCGGCGGGAGAAAGGGACGTAACGCCAATGTAAAAAGCAGCCTGGTCCTCCCGCTTAAAACCGGAGTTGTAACAAAAAAGCAGGGAACGGCCGGAGAAATCAGCATGATGATCTGCTGTATTCTCTGTCCGTTCCCTGCTTTTCCTTTTTACGCCCCAGCCCCTTACGCCGGAAGCACAACGCTTTTTCCTGGAACCCCAAACCGCTC